>NZ_JARVSN010000003.1:0-186879 GCF_030209165.1 Pseudomonas sp. fls2-241-R2A-110
CGGGCCCACGGAGCAGGACCGGAGTGAGGGAATGCCGAGCCTAGGCGAGGCACCGGACGTCAGGGGCGCAAGCGCTTGGTTACTTGGCGCCGGGCCGCGCAGGCTCTTCCAAGTGACCCGCCGTAAAGGCGGAACCAATAGCCGCCGTTACCCAAAAAACGGATATGTACCCAACCCCAAAACTTTGCCTGATTGCCGGGCTTTTTAGTGCCGCGAAGTGCATGAATCAAACTCCAGACTCATGCAGGCTGCACGAATACAATTCTCCAGCAGCACGCTTAACTCATTGTTTTACATCAAAATTATTCGAACTAGAAAACAGGCACGACAAATGCTCAAGGACAGGAAGCGACTTCGGCCTTGAGACCGATAGCGCCCCCCCAATGATTACCTGAGAGATTCGACCATGAACGCCATCGACCTGTTGAAAGCCGACCATGAACGCGTAAAAGGCATCCTGACCCAACTAAGCGAGTCCACCGAACGGGGCGTGAAAAAACGCACCGAACTGCTGGCCAAGCTTGAAATGGAGATCGCCATCCATACCCGTCTCGAAGAGGAAGTCTTGTACCCCGCGTTCAAAAAAGCGGGCGGCAAGGAACAAGAGGTCATGTACTACGAAGCCAAGGAAGAACATCGCACCGTTGATTCGCTGGTACTGCCCGACTTGAAAGTCACTGACCCTTCTACCCCGGAATTCGCAGGTCGAGTCAAAGTGGTCAAGGAATTACTGGAGCACCACATCGAGGAAGAGGAAACGGAAATGTTCCCGCAAGCCAAGAAGCTGCTGGGCAACGCTACTCTGGATGAGTTGGGTGCACAGATGGAAACGCTCAAGGTTCAATACAAGAAAGAACTGAGCGCGTCCAACATGGCAGCGTGATGAAGTGCATTGATTCACCAGGCCCGGCAACAGCCGGGCCTTTTTATTGCGCAAATCAACCGCCGGGATTGGTGACCTGGATGTACACCGCGTAGCAGCCCAGCAGCACCCAGAACGTGGCAAAAATCCACGGCGTGCGCACGGAAAACAGCAACGACTTGCGATACCCCTTGTGGGACGATTCCATCTCGCTGAACAGCGGCGATTCATCGTAAGCCAACCCCATCAAAGGCTCGGCGCGCAGCAATTCACTCTGTTTGAAATGCCAATGATCGATGATGTCATAGGCGGCCCGGATGCCCGGCCAGGCGTTGAGTGAACTGAGCAGCCCCAGTAACGCCAGGAACGGCGGTACCACCAGCGTGAAGAGTTTTCCCCACTCCGGGTTGAGGTTGGACATGCAGGAAGCAAAGGCAATCACCAAAAACGATTGCGCAGCCAGATAAGCGTCGGTTCGATTGGCGAGGATGCTGGTTTCGTACTGGATTTCCCGGCGGTAAAAATCCAGGCGTTCCTTGGGTGAGCCGAACATCTTCGCATTGTGTTCGGTCAGGGCCTCTTCAGCCGGCGGTTCGGTCAGTATTCTTGGCACGACAATCACATGAGTCTGGGAAAACGTTTAGAAGAAACGTACCCAGGCAAAGTTCAGCCGGATCTCAGAGCGCCCTCCCCTGTACTCTTCCAGCGGCACATTGAGCGCTGCTCACTTCATGGCCAGGGCGATGACTTCCACCAGGTTGAGTTGGGTAAAGGGTTTGGACAAGCGCGGAAGCTGAGTGGCGAAGCCTTCCAGGCGCTCGGCATACCCTGTGGCGAGGATAATCGGCAGGCCGGGCTTGAAGAACCGTATGGCCTGAGCCAGTTGCGCGCCATTCATCTGCGGCATGGCCATGTCGGTAATGAGCAAGTCGATGTTCGGCTCGTTATCAAACTGCTCAAGTGCTTGTGCCCCCGATGTCGCACTGATGACCCGGTGCCCGAGATCCTCGAGCAACAGGACGGTGCTGGTCAGCACCAGGCTGTCATCGTCCACCACCAACACACACAACTGCTCCACTGGAGGCGGCTGCGCCGACTCCACGACGGATTTGACCACCGACGCGGTCGTGGCGGCAGGTATCCAGAGCTCGGCGGTCGTGCCGACGTCTTTCTTGCTCTTGAGAATGAATCGCCCGCCCAGCTGTTCGATAAATCCATGAACCATCGACAACCCCAGCCCCGTACCTTTGCCGATGCCTTTTGTGGTGAAGAACGGGTCTTTCGCCGACGCGAGCGTGGCTTCATCCATCCCTTCACCCGAATCGCTGACACTGAGGCAAACATAATCGCCCGGCGCCAGATGCAAGGCGGATTGGTCGCAGGCGTCTGCCGTCTTGGCACTGATGACGATTTGACCGCCCTTGGGCATGGCATCGCGGGCATTGGTAGCGAGGTTCAACACCGCCAGCTCGAGCTGATTGAGGTCGGCCATGACAGGGACGAGCCCGGGTTCAAAGCGTGTTTCCAGCATGACTGAAGGCCCGAGCGAGCTACGCAACAGTCCGCTGATCCCTTGCACCAACTCGGATAAATCGACTGATTCGAACTTGAGTTCCTGACGTCGCGCAAACGCCAGCATGCGCTGGGTCAGCGACACGCCGCGCATGGCGCCCTGAGTCGCGTTATCCAGCAGACGGGTGACTTTCGGGTCGTCACCCACGCGCTTGCGCACGATTTCCAGGTTGCCGAGGATGACGGTCAGCAGGTTATTGAAGTCATGGGCAATCCCCCCACTGAGTTGACCGATGGCCTGCATCTTCTGCGCCTGGAACAACGCCTCGCGGGCTAGCTCAAGGTCGTGCTGCGCCTGAGTAGCCTCGGTGATGTCACGGGTGATCTTGGCAAAGCCGAGTAACGTGCCGGTATCGCCCCAAATCGGGTCGACCACCACATGTGCCATAAACCGTGTCCCGTCCTTGCGCACGCGCCAGGCTTTGTTTTCGAAGCGCTTCTCGCGCGTTGCGATCTCCAACGCCCGTTGCGGCTCACCGGCCGCTCGGTCTTCAGGGGTGTAGAACAGCGAAAAATGCTGACCAATAATCTCTTCGGGGCGATAACCCTTGATGCGCTGGGCGCCCAGATTCCAGTTGGTCACGCGGCCATCCGGGGAGAGTGTATAGATGGCGTAATCTGTGACGCTTTGCACCAGCAAGCGAAACTGCTGCTCGCTTTGCTTGAGGGTCTCTTCGGCCATTTTGCGGTCGGTCAGATCGCGGGTGATCTTGGCAAAACCCAACAGCTTGCCCGATGGGTCGATAATCGGATCAATCACCACGTGCGACCAGAAATGCGTGCCGTCCTTTCGTACACGCCAGCCTTCGCCCTCGAAACGCCCCTCACGAATTGCCGTGTCCAGCGCACGTTGTGGCAAACCGGCCTGGCGATCTTCTTCGGTATAGAAGCGCGAGAAGTGCTGGCCAAGAATCTCCGCTTCCTCATACCCTTTGAAGCGCCTGGCGCCAGCGTTCCAGCTGGTGATGATGCCGTCTGGATCAATCATGTAGATGGCATAGTCCACCACGGCATCGATCAGCAGACGAAAGCGCATCTCCTCGACGGAATAGGTTCTGGGCTGGTTATCACTCATCGATCACACCCGTGATTATCATTGTTATGGAGTATGCGACAAACCGTGGGTTTGGGAAGCACGAAAACGGTTGAGAACTGGAGCATAACGCTCGCACAGCCTATTCTCGACGCCAATTGCCACCCCGGCCGATACAAGGCACTCCGATGATTCTGATTCTGTTACCCACGTCTGACTACGATCCCACCGAAAGCAGCGTCGTGTGGCAAGCCATGCGCCAGGCCGGTATCGAAGTGCGCTTTGCAACACCCCAAGGTCTACCTGCCTACGCCGACTCACGCCTGGTGAACATTGGATTCGGTCCGTTGAACCCTTTGCTGATGACCCGTGATACCGATCTTGCCCATTACGCCCGCATGATCGAAGACAAATGGTTTCGCCAACCGATGGCCTATGCCGACGTCGACTGCGATCAGTACGACGGACTGCTGATTCCGGGCGGCCATGCCAAAGGCATGCGCAGTCTGCTGGAGTCAGACCGGGCGCAACGGATCGCCCTGCATTTTTTCAAGGCTGACAAACCCGTGGCTGCGGTGTGTCACGGCGTGTTGTTACTGGCTCGTACCATCAATCCGGATACCCGGCATTCGGTGTTGCACGGACGCAACGTCACTGCCCTGCTGGCCAGCACCATGGAGTTGCCGGCCTGGATAATCACCGCCCCTTGGCTTGGACGCTATTACCGGACCTATCCGCAAACCGTTGAAGCAGAGGTCACGGGCGCCCTCGCCAGCCCTGCGCATTTTCAGCGAGGTCCGTTGCTGGCGCTCCGTGATTCAGCGGACGAACCCCATCGAGGCTTTGTCGTGCGTGATGGTCAGTTGCTGACCGCTCGCTGGCCAGGAGACTGCCACCGATTCGCCGCTGAATGGGTCCGACTTCTTATCGGTAAACGTATTTGACGATGTAAGCGTACAAATCGTTGTAGACAACGTCAGGGACAAACTGGGCGTAGGTTTGGGCTTTGAGCAACGCCAAATGGCAGTCTTTTACCATCTCGTCACGTTCTCGATGGGTGCAGACATGGTTATTGATGATGTTGGCGTAGGTGCTGTTCGGCGTCGGTGCCGTGGAGGGCGTGGATGCGGGAACGTCAGCTTTTGAGTAGCTGAAATGAGCACGCTGGAGGCGCTCTTTCAACGCTCCAGGCCCGCGCTCATACAAGGTGATTTGTGAGCCGTCGACTGCTTTGGAGGCGACCTCACAGGCCAGGATGATCGCTTGTGCAAGACTCATGCTGGCATCAAGGTCCGCGTAGCTGACAAAGCGTTCGAGTTCCCGATTTTCCAGGCTCTTGAGTGCCCGCTTGATGCTCGATACGTGGGCGAATTCCTGCGTACAGCCGACGATATGCGTTTCGAATTGATACCCTGCTGCTGTGGCCAGGGGTGGAAACGTGGCGAAAGCGATTCTGTCGAACGCACACTCCATGATGATGTTGTATTTGAGCGTAAAGGCTTCAGTGAAGATCTTTTTGCTGACTTCCTCTACAAAGGCTGCCGTGTGCTCGTAGGCGTGCAAGACGCCGAGTTTGATCATCTCTGCGTATTGAGGATGTTTCTGTCGGTATTCGGGCAGGTAGAGACGAACGTATTTGTCGTAGCGCTTTGAAGGCAACAGATGCTTTTCCAGCAGGAAGGTTTTGCCTGACCCTTGAAGCCCGGCAACCACCAGGATTTTCGGCGTTTGCTCGGCAGTGATACCGCGAAACAGCGTCGCTTTGATTTCGTTGAACGCTGCAGTGACCTGCTCAGGGGTGTAGGTGTAATTTGGCGCGACTGACATACCTTGATTTCCTTATCAAAGAGCCGGCGGAAAGTGATGGCCGGCCCTCTGAATAAAGCCCTGTTTCAGCGTTTGTTCAAATGCGCGTGTCTTTCAAGATATGTCGTTGTTTTTAAAGTAAAAATTCCTACGCCATAGAGTGAAAAGGCGCTTGTTCAACCGCCCACCAACGCGGCAGCAACTGCCTGACCTTACTCTCGCCAAACCGGTCATCGATCAGCATCACCACACCTTGATCCTGTTGCGTGCGGATCACCCGTCCCGCCGCCTGCACCACTTTCTGTACCCCTGGAAACAGGTAGGTGTAGTCATAACCGGCGCCGAAGATGGCGGCCATGCGGTGCTTCAATTGTTCGTTGACCGGATTGAGTTGCGCCAGCCCCAGCGTGGCGATGAACGCGCCGATCAGGCGTGCGCCGGGCAAGTCGATGCCTTCGCCAAAGGCTCCGCCCAGCACGGCAAAACCGACACCCTGGCTGTGCGCCGTGAATTGATCGAGAAAAGCCTGACGCTGATCTTCGGCCATGCCCCGGGACTGCGACCACAGAGTGATCTGTGGGTGTCGTTCGGCCAGTAACTGCGCCACCTGCTGCAAATAATCAAAGCTGCTGAAAAATGCCAGATAGTTGCCCGGGCGTTGGGTGAATTGCTGTGCAATCAACTCGACAATCGGCTCGAGCGACGCTTGGCGGTGGACGTATCGGGTCGATATCTGGCTGACGATGTGCACTTTCAGCTGGTCGGCATGGAACGGTGATTCAACATCGATCCACACCGTGTTCGTCGGGGTTCCCAGCAGGTCCGCGTAGTAATGCCGAGGGCTGAGGGTGGCGGAGAACATCACCGTGCTGCGTGCGGCCGTCAGGCGTGGGCGAATGAAACCGGCGGGCACCACGTTGCGCAGGCACAGTCGGGACAGGTGACGCTTGCGGTCGAGGTCACGCTTGCTGATGTCAAACAGAAACTGTTCATCGAAGAGTTCGGCCACCCGGCAGAACTGCAGCATGTCGAAGTAGAAACCCTGCAAGGCGCTGTCCAGGCCCTGGGGGTGATCGTTGAGATAATCGCCAATGCTCGCGCTGCATGAAGACAACGCCTGAAGCAGTTTTTCCGGTGCCTTGTCGTACGCCTGATACGGCGCCGTTTGCAGGTTGTGCAGGGCATTCCACTCTCGATTGACCCGCTGTAACGACTTTTTCAGCGCCTCTGGAGCGTTTTTTCGCACGCCATCGAGGGTCGACTGTTCGAGACTGGCGCTGTACATCTGCCGGCCGCGCTCGACCAGGTTGTGGGCTTCATCCACCAGCACCGCGACTTTCCAGTTGTTGGCCTGCGCCAACCCGAACAGCAGCGCGCTGAAATCGAAGTAATAGTTGTAGTCAGCGACCACCACGTCTGCCCAACGGGCCATTTCCTGGCTCAGGTAATAAGGACAAACCTCATGCGCCAGGGCAACCTGGCGAACGGCAGCCTGGTCGAGCAGGCTCAGCTTGCTGGCAGCTTGGCGAGCGGCGGGCAACCGATCATAAAACCCCTGGGCCAACGGACAGGACTCACCGTGACAGGCTTTGTCCGGATGTTCGCAGGCTTTGTCCCGGGCGATCATCTCCAATACCCGCAACGGTGGCGCAGCGGTGCTTTGAAGGATGACTTGCGCGGCGTCCAGCGCCAGTTTGCGCCCCGGGGTTTTCGCGGTAAGAAAGAACACCTTGTCCAGTTGCTGCGGCGCCAGGGCCTTGAGCATCGGGAACAGCGTGCCCAGGGTCTTGCCGATTCCGGTCGGCGCCTGAGCCATCAGGCAGCGTCCCGTGCTGACCGCCTTGAACACCGACTCAGCCAGATGCCGTTGCCCCGCACGAAAGCTGGCATGGGGAAATGCCAACTGCTGCGCCGCGTGATTGCGCGCATCGCGATGGGCCATTTCCTGCTCGGCCCAGTGCAGAAACAACCCGCAGTGATGTTCGAAAAACTGCTGCAGTTGCGCAGCGCTGAAGGCTTCGACCAGGCAGGTTTCCTTTTCACTGACGATGTCGAAGTACACCAGCGCCAGATTGATCCGGGCCAGTTCCAGCTTCTGGCACATCAGCCAGCCGTAGATTTTCGCTTGTGCCCAGTGCAACTGGCGGTGGTTGGCCGGCTGTTTGCTCAGGTCGCCGCGATAGGTTTTGACCTCTTCCAGGCAGTTTTGCGCTGGGTCGTAACCGTCTGCCCTGCCCTTCACCGTCAAGGTTCGGTACAGGCCTTCAAGGGCAACTTCACTTTGATAACCCTCGCTGCGCCGTGAAGCGACGGTACGGTGCCCGACGATGCCTTCCAGCGCCGTGGGTGACGGGGTAAATCGCAGGTCCAGGTCGCCGACCTTGGCGGTGAATTCACACAACGCCCGCACCGCGATGCTGTAGCTCAAGCGCTTTGCTCCGACCATTGCACGTAACAGACGGCGATAGGCATCTGGTGTTCGTGACAGAACTCCAGCCAGCGCAATTGGTTGTCTTGCAAGCGATCGCCGGGGCCTTTGACTTCGATCATGCGGTAGGTCTTGTCTTGCGGCCAGAACTGGATCAGGTCCGGCATGCCGGCGCGGTTGGCCTTGATGTCCAGCAACAGCCGATTGAACCAGTGCTTGAGGTGCTCGGGCGGCAGGCAATCGAGGGCCTGGTCCAGCAGTTCCTGGCTCAACGCGCCCCAGAACACGAACGGCGACTGCACGCCCCACTTGGCGACATAGCGCTCACGCAAGGTTTGTACGTAGCGCCCGTCATCGAGTTCGGCGAGACACGCCTCAAACAACCCGGCCCGACGCGCATGGAAGTCCTCGTTGAGCAGATCG
Organism: Pseudomonas sp. fls2-241-R2A-110; assembly: GCF_030209165.1. Lineage (NCBI taxonomy): Bacteria > Pseudomonadati > Pseudomonadota > Gammaproteobacteria > Pseudomonadales > Pseudomonadaceae > Pseudomonas > Pseudomonas sp. fls2-241-R2A-110. The sequence goes on from NZ_JARVSN010000003.1 coordinate 8,125, forward strand.
ACCGGCCCGCGCTGGAACGGGTGAAAAAAAGCGCCTGGCAACGGGGCAAAGATCGCCGGCCAGCACAGCAGTCCGAACAGCGAGTTGATCAGGCTGTTTTCGACGTAATGCACTGGCGCCAAATCCTGCGCCAGATGGGCCTGCACGTAATATTCCACCGACAGCGCTGGATCGATTCTGGGCAATTGCAGGTCCAGGCGCTGCATGTCCCGAGGCGCTGGCCGTTTCATCGCCGGACCGCCCAGTTTGCGCCGAAGCCTGGGCAGCACGCGCAACAGATGTTGATGCTCGGCCGCGCTTTCAGGCGTTTGTTCTGCGTCAGTCGCCAAGTCCATGGCCAGTTGATACTCACCACAGCGCTCCAACACTCGAATCAGCCGGACCCGTGCGCCAGGATAGGCGCAGTCGCGGTAAATGGTCAGCGCGGTGGAGAAATCCGCCAGGCGTTCGCAGTGCTGGCCGATCTGGAACAACAGCTTGCCCCGGCGTCGTTGCAGCCACGGGTTGCTGAGTTCCAGCGCGTTGACTTGCTCGACGATGTCCGCCACCGCCTCACCCGCCTCGAACCGTTGCTGGCATTGGTGCAGGAATACGCAGGCGTCCACGTCTTCACGGCAGCGCAGGCCCCGGGACTCGGCGCAGAACTCGACTTTTTCATAGGTAAAAATGCCGAGGTCGGCCAGCACGAACTCCGACCAGTCCTGATAAAGATTGCCGAAAAACATCAACCGCAATCGGTCACACAGGCCCATGATGGTCAAGGTAAACAGTCGGTCATCGACTTGCGGGCACCATTGGTTGAAGCTTCGGGCATCGCATAACTGTTCGCTCAACGGCGGTAGCCAATCGGACTTCTTGCCTTTGGGCTGTTCGATGAGCGTGCCAAAGCACTGGAGAATTTCCGCCTTGAGCAGCACCTCGAACAGCTCCGCGATCGGCAAGGGCGAGTGTTCGTCGATCCAGCCTGCCGCCAACAACGGCTCGGCAGCACGGGCAATGTCACCAATTTCCAGGTAGTTCAGTTTGCCGGCCCTGAAATGCACGCCCTTGCGCATCACCATCCTGACCAGCAGTGCGCGGGACTCGCGGGGTTGTCGGCGGAAATCCTGGACGAAGGCCTGCTCCTCGACGCTGAGCACATCGCCATAGCGGTGTTCAAGCCAATCAAGCACTTGCATGAAGTTGTTCAAGTAATAGAACGGATCGTCGAGCGGATTTTCAGTCACAGAAAAACAGCGCCATTGGAAAGTGAGTACTGGTTATGCGTACAGATACCAGCCAAGGCGTACCCGGTGCAAACGGAAAGGGATAAGCGGCGGCGCTATTTGGCAATTTGCGCTGGTTATCGAACTTTCCTTTGTTCCACGGCACCAACCGACATAGACGATTTTTTTTTGCATTGTTAGAGGTGTTTATGAATATCAGGATTCTGAGTTTGCCACTGGCCGCGGTAGCTTTTCTGGCGCTGGCCGGTTGCTCTACACCCACGGTCGTGACCTTGCAGAACGGCACCCAGTATTTGACCAAGGACATGCCGAAAACCAAGTCCAAGGACGGCTTTTACGAATTTGAGGACATTTCCGGCGCGAAGGTGAAGGTCAACGCCAACGACGTGGCGACGGTTCGCAAGGAAGACTGAAAACCGCGTTATCGTTCATCGCGAGCAGGCTCGCTCCCACAGTTATGCATTCGACTTGCAACCTGTGGGAGCGGGCTTGCCCGCGATGAGGCCCCTACCGGCGCCACAGAACTATCAGGCAATCACAATCCCTGAGCCGGACAAACTGTCCAGCCCAACCCCGACCAGCGTCACCGAATCAGCACCAAACGTCAGCACCGTGTCGTGCCCCACTGCCGTGGCATGTGCGCGATAGTCATCGCTGGGCGTCACGCCCTGCACCCCGAGAAACACCAGCTTGTCGTTGGCTTGATAGCCCAGCACCCGATCGTGACCGAACGCGCCGCTGAACAGGAACGTATCGACCCCGCCGCCCGACTCCATCAGGTCGTTCCCCGCCCCGCCCACCAGTACATCATTGCCCTTGCCGCCGATCAGATGATCGTTACCGTCCAGGCCAAACAACCAGTCGCCTGTCGCCTGGGCCTTGAGCGTATCGGCACCCGTGCCCCCCTTCACCGAGGACGCGTACTGTGTCAGGTTATTACCCGCCACCAGCCCGCTTGCCGTCACGCTGTGGGTCACCTCATCCTTGAGCAGTCCCCACAAGCCCCCCGGTTCCTGGGTGACAAGGCTGCCAATGTCGCGGGTAATGCTGATGCCGCCATGGGCATCGCGCACGTACAGGTTGCCGGCGCCGTCGTTGGCAAACTCAAACCCTTTAACCGACTGCTGCAAGTCCAGCACGTTGTTGCCCTTGCCACCGAGCAGGATGTTGTAGCCGCCCGCATCGCGGAAGGTGTCGTTGCCGTCACGGCCCTCCAGATAGTCATTGCCCTTGCCGCCCTGAATCAGGTCATTGCCGTCACTGCCGATGATGAAGGTGCTGCCCTTGTGGGTTTCTGCGTTGCGATTCAGGTCCTGCACCCAGGTCGTGGCGCGCACCGGGTCCGAGAGGTTGGCGACGATGATCGTCGAGTCTTTGCCGGTGAGGTCGTAGAACGACGATTCGATGACCCGATTCATGCCGTCGCCATAGGCGGTGGGCAGGTGCGAGATCCACGTAGGAATGTTGAGGATGGAGAACGGCAGCACATTCCACGCCGTCGAGGCGTAGTGGTCATTGAAGCTGACGATATTATCGGTCGTGGAGTACTTGGGGGCATCGTGCACACCCACCGACGACAGGTTAAAGGACGAACCGTCGAGGGCACGAAACACCGGATCGTTTTCGTAACCGACGTTGAGCACTTTGTCGGTGCTGCTCTGGGTTGGCGACGCATAGGCGATGTAATTGGAGTCCTGGTAGAACCCGCCCCACTTGCCGGTGCTCAAGTCCGCCAGGCTGTTGACCGCCAACCCGCCAAGGCTGTGGCCACTGACCAGGATGTTTTTGCCCGACAGGCCATTGGCCTGGGCAAACGCCGCGACATCGCCCAACAAATTGCCGAAGGCTTCGCCAACGTAGTTTTTCGCATAATCCTTGGGACCCAACGCCGCCAGCAGATCGTTGATCACGTCACCGATGGAGTCGCTGATCAAGGTTTCCCTGGGACCGCTGGTGCCACGAAAGGCGATGCCGATTTCAGTGAGATGCCCCTGCGCATCGTACTTGCCGAGGATCTCCACCTGCGCACTGGTGTAATCGGCTTTCTCACCGAAGAACGTTCCGCGCGCATCGACCTTGCCGTCATAGCCCAGTTGCGAGGCGGAGATCGGCGTCCAGCCGGCTTTCTGTACGGCATCCAGTGCGGCTTTTTCCGAGTCGGGGTTCCATGGAATGCCGGGAATGACCCCTTGGGAATCGGTGCCGCCCAGCAACGCAGTGACCAGTGTCGCCGGCAACCCAAGACCAAAGCCGTTGTGCTGGTAACCAGTGGCAAAGCCGTTGTCGAGGTTGTGGTAGGAATACAGCGTGATCGCCATCGCGTCAGTGAATAACGCTTTGGAATCTGCTGCGCCGAAGTTCTTGTAGTCGTACACACCCATTGGTATTGCCTCTCTTTTTGTTGGAATTGTCAGAGATAGCTCACAACCAGGACGCTTCCTTCACAAAGCGCCCCGGAGCATTCAGTGCCTGTAGCCTTTACCCAAATGTGATGCGATCGAGCCTCGCCCCAAATCGCTATCGAGTCTTCGGGCCCTGTCCGAACGCCTCGTCCACCTTGGCGAGATCCTGTTCGCTCAAGGTGCCGGCGAAGTAATGCAACTTGGTCCACGCCATCAGGTAGTCATACCTTGCCTGGGCCAAATCCCGGCGAGTGGTAAACAGTTGTTGTTCGGCGTTCAGCGCATCGAGGTTGACCCGCTCACCGCCCAAAATGCTTTGTTTGGTCGAGACCACCAGCGCCTCGGCGGACGTCAGGGCTTTTTGATAGGCGCGCAGTTTGTTCACACCCGAGAGGCAGGCACTGAACTGGCGGCGCAGCTCGATCAACGTTTCCCGGGTTTTGCCATCCAGTTCGTATTCGGCCTGTTCCATGGTGCGGCTGGCCTGACGGGTCGACGCCGACACCCCGCCGCCGGCATACAGCGGCACGTTGACTTCGATGCCGATGGTGTTGGTGTCATAGCGCTGGTTGTAAGTGTTGCCGCTTTCCGATTCGTTCTGGCGCACCGAGGCGTAGGCACTGACTTTAGGCAAGTGCCCGGCGCGGTTGCGTTCGACTTCATAACGCGCCACTTCCACCGCCTGGCGCTGGGAGGCCAGGTTCGGGTTGTTGGCCACGGCCATCTCGTGCCAGGTGTCGTAATTGGCCGGTTGCAGGCTGAACGTCTGGAAGTTCTGGGCCAGCGGGGCCAGGTCGGTGATGTCGATGGCCTGCACGCCAATCAGCGCGCCCAGTTCACGCAAGGCCGCGTCCTGTTCGTTGCGCGCCTCGATTTCCTCGGCGGTTGCCAGCTCGTAACGGGACTCGGCTTCAAGAATGTCAGTGCGCGTGCCCTCGCCCTGGCGGAACATTTGCTCGTTCTGCTGGAACTGCTGCTCGAAGGCCTTTTTCTTGGCCAGGGCAATGTCGATCTGATCCTGGGCGAACAGCGCCTTGGTGTAGTTTTCCAGGACGCGCACCAGCAGCTCCTGACTCTTGCCACGAAACGCTTCATCGGCAAACAACGATTGCGCCACACCTTTGCGATACGCCGCGTAGGCCTCGTAATCGATCAAGGGTTGTTGCAGGGTCAAGGTCGAGCCGTAACTGTTGTAGTTGCGGTCATCGCTCTGGTTTTGCCCGCGCTCGTTGAGATAGGTGACCTTGGACGTATTGCGGCCCTTGTTGTAGTTGTAACCCAATTTTGGCAACAAGCCGGCCCGGCCGATGATGCGGTTCTCAAGGCCGGCATCGCGCGCCTTGATCGCGCCGAGGAACACCGGATCATTGCGCAACGCTTGCTCGTAGATATCGAACGGCCCCATGGCCATCACGCTGTCGCACGTCAGCAACGCCAGGGTTGCCGCGAGCATGGAAAGCTTATTCATACAGCCGAACATCCTTATTCCTCGGTCAACGCGGAGCCTGCCCGGTCGAGCAGCGGTTTGAACAGATAGTTGAGGAGTGAACGTTCACCGGTGCGCACGAACATTTCCGCCGGCATGCCGGGCTTGATCACCAGGCCGTGGAGTTTTTCCATCGCCTGATCGCTGACGCTGCTGCGCAGCACGTAGTACGGCGCACCGGTTTTCTCGTCGACCATCTGGTCGGCGGAGATCAGGCTGACCTCGCCTGGGACCCGCGGTGTACGGCTCTGGTTGAACGCGGTGAACAGGATGTCCACCGGCAAGTGGGTGCCAACCTTGTCGATCAAATTGATCGGCAGGTGCCCTTCCACTTCCAGCCGCGTGCCTTGGGGCACGATCTCCAGCAAGGTTTCACCCTGACGCACCACCGCGCCTTCGGTGTGCACCCCAAGGTTGACCGCGATGCCGTCGGCGGTGGCGATGATCTCGCTGTGTTGCAAATCGAAGCCGGCGGAAGTCAGTTGTTCTTCCAGCGTCACGCTTTTGAGTTGCGCGTCGGCCAACTGGGTGCGGACTTCTTTCTGGTACTCCTCAATGTGCTGTTGCAGCTTCAGGCGCGATTCAATGATGCCCTGCTCCACCCGCCCGCTTTCGCCGGTGTTTTCCGCCAATTGCTGCTGAACTTGCGACAGCTGACGCTGATACTCCATCAACCGGTTACTCGGGATGTAGCCGTTGTCCGCCAGGGGCTGCAGATTGCTCAACTGTTTTTGCAGTGAACTGGCCTGTGCCGTCAGGTCCGTGCGTGCGCGGCGCATGCCGGCCAGTTGCGCGCCGGCACCTTCGATGCTGGCGCGCAAGGCTGCCTGCTCGCGGGAAAATGCTTCACGGCGGCTGCTGAACAATTGCCGCTGGCCTTCGAGGACCAACGCGAGGCGTGGATCGGGATCGTTGCTCAGTTCAGCGGGAAAATTCACTTGCTTGAGGTTGTCGCGTTCGCTCTGCCAGCGCGCCAGGCTGGCCCAGGCCATGCGGTATTGCGCCTGCAACGATTGCACGTCGGCCGCGACCTGGGTCTGGTCTAGCTGGAACAGCGGCTGGCCGAGCTTCACCACTTGGCCTTCGCGCACCAGAATCCGGCTGACGACGCCGCTGCTCATCGATTGCACGGCCTTGCGCTTGCCCGACACCACCACCGTGCCTTGCACCGGAATGCCTTGATCGAGCGGCGCTAGACTGGCCCAGGTGAAGAAACTGCCGGCGCCGACGATGGCCAGGACCCAGCCCATGCGAGCGAAGAAACGCGCATCGCGCTCCGGGCGTGCGGTGATGTAATCGTGTTCCATCGTCGCTTCGTTTTCAGTGTTCATGCGTGCGCTGCTCATACACCCGAATTCCTTGTCGTGGGCTGATACTGGCGACTCATGTTGAGCCCGCCCGGTGCTTGCGCAGTTTTTTCACGTTGCTGTTCCTGAGCACCGGAGAGTGCCTTGAGCACCTCTTGGCTAAGGCCGAAGGCCTGCAAACGGCCTTCGTTGAGCACCAGCAATTTGTCGGCCTGGGCCAATGCCGAAGAACGATGTGTCACCAGAATCACGCTGGTGCCCCGAGCTTTCATGTGCGCGATGGCGCCAGCCAGGGCGGCTTCGCCCACGGTATCGAGGTTGGAATTGGGCTCATCGAGCACCACCAGGCTCGGATTGCCATACAGCGCACGCGCCAAGGCCACCCGCTGTTTCTGACCGCCGGACAGACCGCTGCCGTCCTCGCCCAGCACCGTGTCGTAGCCTTGTGGCATACGCAGGATCAGCTCATGCACGCCCGCCTGTTGCGCGGCCTCGACGACTTTTTGCGGATCGGCTTCACGAAACCGGGCGATGTTTTCGGCGATGCTGCCGCTGAACAATTCGATGTCCTGCGGCAAGTAGCCGATGTACGGGCCGAGGTCGTCGCGGTTCCAGCGATGAATGTCGGCGCCGTCGAGCCGTACGGTGCCGCCCAGGGTTGGCCAGACGCCGACCAGCACCCGCGCCAAAGTCGATTTACCGGAGCCGGAGGCGCCGAGCACGCCCATGACTTCACCGGCACCCAGGCTGAAATTGACCATGTGCAAGGTCGCGCCGCGCCGCCCCGGTGGACCGGCACTGACCTGTTCGAAGCTGATCTGCCCCTTCGGTGCCGGCAGGGCCATTGCCTCGTCACTCGGCGGAAAAGCTTGCAGCAACTCATCAAGACGACGGTAAGCGAGCTTGGCGCCGCTCCATTGTTTCCAGACTGCAATCAACTGATCGATTGGACTGAGGACGCGGCCCATCAGAATGGACCCGGCGATCATCATCCCGGCGGTCATGTCGCCCTTGATGACCAACAACGCCCCCAGGCCCAGCACCAGGGATTGCAGGCACAGGCGCAAGGTTTTGCTCAGGGAACTGATGACAGCGCCGGTGTCGCTGGCCTGATTCTGCAGACCGAGGAAGCGCGAGTGCACCTGGAACCAACGCTTGCGCAACACCCCGAGCATGCCCATCGCCTGAATGGTTTCGGCATTGTGCAGGTGGCTGGTCGCCAGTTGGCTCGACCTCTGGGAAAAACCCGCCGCCTCCCCCAGCGGCTTTTTGGTCATCGCCTCGTTGAGGCATGCCAGGCCGATCAGCAACACCGCGCCCGCAGTGGCCAAGACGCCGAGCCAGACGTTGAACAGGAAAATAACGAACAGGTACACCGGAAACCACGGCGCGTCGAAGAACGCGAACAGCGCAGGGCCGGTGACGAATTGGCGAATGTGGGTCAGGTCCCCGAGGGATTGCCCGGCGTTGCCTTCGCCTTTGAACAGGTTGCGTTCGAACGCGGCCTGATACACCCGTAAATTGAAGCACCGCTCCAACTGGCTGCCGATGCGAATAACGATGAAGCTGCGCACGATCTCCAGCAAACCGATGAAGACAAAGAACCCGACCACCATCAGCGACAACATGGCCAGGGTCGTTTCGTTTTGCGAAGACAGCACGCGGTCATAGACCTGGAGCATGTAAATCGACGGAACCAGCATCAACACGTTAATTAACGCGGTGAAACACCCTACGCTGATCAGGATGCTCTTGTAGTCGCCCAAGGCTTTTAATAGTGGTGCGGTGGCTGGGCTCTTTGCCATCTTCATGGGTTCTTCCTGAGGTGTTATTCCCCGTCATACCTGACGAAGTTTCCAGTAACTGTTCGTGCAGAGGCGGCTATAGGTTTGACGCACTAGCGCTTACAAACCAATAACAACTTTTAATCTGGTTTAGGGCTTATCACATAATGACCGCTGTCTGTTTATTACTGCGCCTGACGCACAAGTGTTATGACCAGAGCAGATTTCAATATGGCTGTATAAGAGCCGTCACGCTGGCGGCTGAGAAACAGAATCTTTGAACCTTCGTTACCGGTAATCGCAATACCGTCCGGCTCAGTGAACCAACCGATCGCTTTTTCACCCGCCAGCCATGCGCTTAAACACTCTGCACCGTCACCCAGTGTCTGCTGCAACTGGAAGTCGATGATGCACACCTTGGACTGTTCGTCCTGCAAAACCAGGGACTCTGAGGAGTTATCCCTGGCACTCAAGGTTGCCTGCCATTTGCCAGCCAATTCCGAGGGATCTGTCAATTTCAAGCTACTTGCCATGGCGGTCTCTCCAATAAAAATCATGAACGTCGCCAGAAGCCACGCGGTTGTTCGACGGATCAAGGCCTTGTCAGCCATAGGTTGTTGTACTCCGGCTTGCAGGTTTGTTGCGCAGAGGGCAGCGCATCGGCGCCACCCTCCTTTTGCCTCACATTACGCCGCGATGTCCGAGAACGCCGCCTGGCCAACGGTGCTGACCAGGAAATCAGCCACGCCGTGTCCGGAGAAGTCCACCGACAACAGGCTGTTACCACCCGAGGAGGTCAACACCGCATCGCCCGCCGCACCGGTGAACGAATTCACAAAATGCAGGCCGGCGCCATTGGTGATGCCGGTCAGGTCGATCTTGTCCAGGCCGCTGACAAAGTCGAGGATCTGGTCGGAAGCCCCTGGTCTTGAATCGCTGCTGGCCGCGAACACAAAGGTGTCCGACCCAGCACCGCCCCACAGCTTGTCCGCACCGCCCGCGCCGTAGAGTATGTCGTTGCCGGCACCGCCCTTCAGCTCGTTGGACACGCCGTTACCGATCAGCAGGTCGTTGCCCGAACCGCCAATCGCGTTCTCGATGATTGCGCCCTTGGCAATGGACACGTTGCCCACCAGGCCGCCCACGTCGGAGAACGAGGCTTCATTGAGGTTGATCTTCTGGTTCTGGGTGAAACCGGAGAAATCCAGCGTGTCTTTGCCACCCGCATCCCACACCGAGAACACCACCTTGTCCGACGACGAAGACGCACTCAGGAAGTCGCGACCGGCGTTGGAGTTGAAGCCGTAGGTGGTGTCACCGGTGCGGGTGGTGGTGTTGGCACCGTAGAGTTTCTGGATCGCGGCAATGTCGTCCATCAACGGCCCGGACGAATAGGCTTCGACACCGCCCTTGCTGAAGTTCTGGCTGGTATTGCTTTCACTCCAGTAGCTCATGACGCTGTAGCCGCGGGTGTCTTGCCCATAGGAGGCGTCATTGTAGGTCGGCGCACCTTCACCAGCGTTGTAGTCGCCGGGATGGGCCAGGCCCAGGGTGTGACCGATTTCGTGAGTCAGGGTTTGACGCCCGTAATTGTTCAGGTCGGGGGTCTTGTTCGGCGTGTAGCTGCTGTTAGTCAGGTACCACGATGAACCGTCGTAACCTGCACCCGTGCCAGGCAGATAGGCAAACGCCGCTGCGCCGTCCTGACCACCGCTGTAATTGCCGAAGGTCATGTGACCGTCGCCGCCTGTGGCCTTTTCGGCGAAGGTGACATTTGCAACGTCAGACCAGGATTGCATGGCGAGCACCGCCTGGGCTTTTTGTTGCGAGCTGAACTGACTGAAGCCGGTAATACCGTGCTTGCTCATGGTGCTCGACGATGCCGAGGTCAGGAACGTGTAGGTCAGTTCGATTTTGCCGCTGCCATCCTTATCCTGGTAGGCAGCGCCATCGCGCAGCAATTGGGTCGCTGCCTGGTCGACGGAATAGGAGGGTTTGCCATTGACCGTGAGATTGCCACCCCGGTCATACTGATGGCTGAAACTGTTGATCTGACTGTAAGCCGAACTCGGTGCAGCCAATGGTGAAAAGGCCTGTTCGGCAAGACCGACAGCGTTGTCTTTTACATTAGACATAAACACACTTCCTTGTTTAGCAATGGAACAGTTTTTTTCAGATAGCGACAATCTCTGGCGAGATCGTCCTATCACTCGCCCAATGAAGGCGAAAGAAAACTGACACAATTCGAAATCAAACGTCTACTGTTTTTTTGACGTCAAATTGTGTTGTTCCAGCAAGTACCCGGAAACAATGCGTGCGCTGTCGAAATAATCTTGTAAACAGGGGGCTTCGGGGAGATTGTCTGACAATTACGTATTTAAATATTAAATAGACCTAAGTTGCTTTATGACTAAGGCGTCTCGGTTTTTTCGGACTTATTAGTATCAGTGCCAGTGAATTGATATCAGTTTATTTATATTTGATAGGGATTCTGGAAACGGCCAATACGCAGGCGACCAGCATTCGAGTAGTAAGGCATTCCATTGCCTCCTGACCATTGAAAGGAGGCAAGGAATCCACAGCGTTGTCAGCCTGCCGCCCTTAGCTGCCCGTACGAATCTTGTTCCACACCCGCGTGCGAATTCGATCGATGTTCAGCGGCATCGCCTCCAGCGCGAACAGCTTGCCCATCATTTCCGGACTTGGATAAACCTTGGTGTCGTTCTTGATGGCAGGGTCGATCAGGCTGTCGGCCTGTTCATTGCCGTTGGCGTAGTGCACGTAATTGCTGATGTCGGCCATGACGTTGGGGCGTAGCAGGTAATTCATGAAGGCATAGCCGGCCTTGTCGTCCGGAGCATCGGCGGGCATGGCGACCATGTCGAACCAGATCGCGGCCCCTTCCTTGGGAATCGAGTAGCCGATGTCCACGCCGTTCTTGGCTTCTTTGGCACGGTTCTCGGCTTGCAGGATGTCGCCAGAGAAGCCGACGGCCACGCAGATGTCGCCATTGGCCAGGTCGCTGGTGTATTTGGATGAGTGGAAATAGCTGACATACGGCCGAACCTTCATCAGCAACGCTTCAGCCTTTTTGTAATCTTCCGGGTTTTTGCTGTGATGCGGCAGCCCCAGGTAATTCAGCGCGGCCGGCAGCAGTTCCGGACCGTTGTCGAGGATCGCCACGCCACACTTTTGCAGCTTGGCCATGTTCTCGGGTTTGAAAATCAGATCCCAGGAATCCACCGGCGCGTTATCACCCAATACGGCTTTGACCTTGGCAATGTTGTAGCCGATGCCCGTGCTGCCCCACAGGTACGGGAAGCCATGTTCGTTACCGGGGTCGTTGGTTTGCAACGCGGCGAGCAATACCGGGTTAAGATTTTTCCAGTTCGGCAACTGACTCTTGTCGAGTTTCTTCAACGCGCCCCCCTGAATCTGCCGGGCCATGAAGTGGTTGGACGGGAACACCACGTCATACCCGGATTTACCGGTCATCAACTTGCCGTCGAGGGTTTCATTGCTGTCGTAGACGTCGTAGCTGAAGGCAATGCCGGTTTCTTTCTGGAAGTTTTTAGTGGTGTCGGGGGCAATGTAGTCGGACCAGTTGTAAATCTTGACGGTGTCGGCCGCATGGCTGAGGGACGCAACGAGCGCAAGGGGGGCTAGAGTCAGTGTCTTTCGGATCATGAGTCGATTCCTGTATGGGCTGTTTGTTTTTGTTGGAGCGCTATTGGCAGGTAATCAAAGGATCAAAAATCAAAAAATCAAAACGTAGGTCTTGCGCACGGTTTCCTGGATATCCCAGATGCCGAGGCTGTTGGCTGGCAACATCAGTGCGTCACCGGCTTCTATGTGCAGGGTTTCACCGCCGTCCGGGGTAAAGGTGCAGCGGCCTTGAATGAAGTGACAGAATTCCTGGGCAACGATCTGCCGCCGCCAGCGCCCGGGCGTACATTCCCAGACGCCGGTTTCGACGCCATCGTCGCGCTCGACGCTGGTGGTCGAAGCCACTGCCACGGGCGTTCCCAATGGCACGGCGACCGGGTTCGACTCTTGCAGTTTCAAGGTTGCGGTGTTTTTGAATTGCGTGATGCTCATGGGATTACCTGTGGTTTGAGAAAACGCCGTTTACTGCATGAAACCTTCCATGAACCCCGCCACCTTGCTGGCCAGCTTGCGACGCCACGGGGCAGTGGCCGGGTTGGCCAGGGTCTGGTCTTCGTGGACGAAGCTGCGGATGATCGCGTTGTAGCCCAGCCAGCGGCAGGGTTCCGGCTCCCAGGTCCTGAGCGTCTCGAGACGTCCTTGTGGCACGACCCACGGCTGGCGGACCAATTCGGTATCACGCTGCAGAATCAGATCGGCCAGCGTTCTGCCGCCCAGGTTGCTGGCACCAACGCCCTCCCCGCCATAACCGCCAGACAAGGCAATGCCGCTGGCGTGATCGCAGAGCATGTGCGGCTTGAAGTGTCGGGACATGCCCAGGTTGCCGCCCCACGCATGGGTGATCCGCACATTCTTGAGCTGCGGGAAGAGCTCGCTGAACAGGTAGCGCCGCAGATCCACCTCATGGGTGGTCAGGTTGAAGTCATGCCGTAGCTTGCCGGCAAACTGATAACCGCCACGGGCGCCGAACACCAATCGGTTGTCCGCCGTGCGCTGGCCGTAAGTGACCTGACGGCTGCTTTCGCTGAACGCCTGGCCGCGGCTGAGACCGATTTCGTCCCAGGTCGCGGCGGACAATGGCTCGGTGGCCACCATCAGGCTTTGCACCGGTAGCTGATAGCGGCCCAGTGGCGGCAACGTCGTTGCGTACCCTTCTACGGCGGGGACGATCCAGCGACTGCGGACCTGCGCCTTGTCTGTACGCAACGACCCCGATTGCCATTGGGTGACCGCGCTGTTTTCATAAATCTTGACGCCCATGCGCTCCACCGTTCTGGCCAGTCCTCGCACCAACTTTGCCGGGTGAATGGTCGCAACGTGCGGTGCATAGATACCGCCATAAGGCTTGGCAACTCTGATCTGTTGCGCCAGTTGCTCGGGACTGAGCCAGCGATAGTCGCTTTCCGTCAGGCCCTGGCTGTAGAGCTTGTCCAGATAGAGGCGCAGGCTGACTTCCTGCTCGGGATAACGGGCCGCACAGTACAGCACCCCACCTTTCAGATAATCACAGTCGATGCCTTCACGTTCGATGACAATTTCGACCTCATCCGGAATGTTGTGCAGCAAGTTGAAAGACGCGCGGCGCTGTTCGGCGGGTAACTCGGCCAGCAGGCGGTCTTCGCCCAACAGGTTACCCATCAGCCAGCCGCCGTTACGGCCCGAAGCGCCAAAACCGGCGGTCTGCGCTTCGACAATGGCAATCTCCAGGCTGGGCGCCTGGCGCTTGAGGTAATACGCAGTCCAGAGACCGGTGTAGCCGGCACCGATGATCGCCACGTCGACGTCCAGATCGCGCTCCAGCGCGGGACGTGCCAGCAACGGCTCGTCGAGTTGATCCATCCACAAACTGATTGTGCGCCACGCCGACATGCCAGACTCCGCCACTCAAACTTCGATGGCGTCGATCCTAGTGCGTGGGCTCAGGGACTGTCTTGCGCGCGTGCACGCAAAGAAATTTGTTTGGCGTAGGCCTTGGGTGACAAACCGGTGTGCTGGCGGAAACAGCTGTAGAACGCCGATAACGAATTGAAACCGGCGGCAAACGCCAGCTCATCGATACGCACGGGGGGCGTGGCGGCATCCAGTGCGCTGAGCAAATGTTGCAGTCTTGCCCGGTTTACGTAGCGGTAGAAGCTCTGCCCCAGCACCTGATTAAGCAGGTAGGAAATCTGATTACGGCTGTAGCCGCACTCCTTCGCCACCCGCTGCAGGTCGAGTTCGGGGTCCAGATAAGGCTGTTGTCGCTCGAAATACTGTTGCAGGTCTTGCGCCATGAAACTCAACTGGCGCGGTGAAAGCCCAAGGCGACTGGCCGCCGGACGCAAGTTCGCCGCCGCATGGCTTTGCGACAGTTCGCGCACCAGCGAGGCGTATTCGTTGACGCGCCAGATCAAACCGTCCCTCACCGTGATTGCCTCGCTGGAACGGAACGACACCAGTCCCTCGCTGCCGCGCAACGTCATTTGGTACTGGATAAACGCGGTGTTGCCGTCCAGGCGAATGCGATCCGAGTGTTCAAGCGCTTCGTCCGGATTGCGCGGCATGCTGTCACGCACGTACTGGCGCAGTTCGTCGAGACCCATGACTCGATTCTGGAAAAAATCGTTGTACTGAATGTCCGGGTGATAAAGCGCCATGACGCCATCCAGATCCCGGTGTTTCCAGCACAAGTGGTAGCGCATGACCGTCTCGCCCGTGGTCTGGGTTTGCAGCGGGCCATCATCATCGGCGTGCATAAAGGACTCGACAAAAAAAGCGAGCTTGCCGAAATTCTGTCTCAGCATCAATAAATGGTCGGAATCAGCCCAACGCCAGACCCGTCCGACACGTGATCCACATCAAAAAATCCGCTGGCAATCGCCAAACGGACTGAAAAAATCACATGACTTTCACATCTCGATGCTACTTTTAAAGGCAGTCACCGGTTGAGCCATTGAAGGTTCTTCCCTCCTAACATGAGCTAATGGAAGCGCTCGATGAAGAAGGCGGGCAACATATGAATAAAGGTTCTTTCAGCAAAGTTACATTTCCAAACGCCTGCCAGCTGATGCGCTGGCATTTTCATCCCATGGGATTCGAGGCGAGCATGGATGCGCCGGGCAGCATGATTGCCCGTCTGTTTGACCGCGCCAGTGGCGAGACCATGATCGCCATTGCAGGCATTCCTTGCGCAACCGTCATGAATGCCGCGGATGTAGAGCGAATAATCGAAGCCGTCGAAGACGAGCTTGAGGCTTTCATTCCACCCGTGGCCCTCAGAAGTTACGCCTGAAGGCCAATCCCACAAAAAAAGCCCACATTATGTGGGCTTTTTTGTGGGCGACGGGTCAGCCCGGGGTTTGCCCTCGACGATGATCCGCGAAGTACGGCCTGCCCTTGCCGATGCGATCGGACGCCTTGGGCATGTTCGCAGCCTGAGTGTCCTGACCGTCGACATACCAGTAGCAATGACTCACTGCACGCGTGATGCCCACGTAGGCCAGACGCAGAATCTCGTCTTTCTGCGCGTTGTCATAGGGCTCAGTGTCGCCTGCCTTGCCAAGGCCAGCCATGCGGTAGACCTGGTTCTTGTAAGGCGAAAGTGTCAGGTGCTGGCAATCACCCAGCAGAAAAACCGCGTCCGCTTGCAGGCCCTTGGCGCTGTGATAGGTCAGCTGTTTCAGTCGGCGCGCTTCGTACGGCAAGCTAGAATCAACATTAACTACAGACTGAATATGTTGTTCTATCAATAACTTATCGCTACTTTTTCGATAAAGCATCAAGATCGAATCGCCCCGCCGGTAGTGCTCGATAAGGAGCTGGGCCATGCCTTGGTCGTCTCGATCCATGACATTCACCGGCAACACGGCCTTGGCTTCGCCACTCGCCTTAGCCTTCTTGCCTGCGATCGCCGGGGCTGCGCGGACGATGTGCTCGGCGGCATCGATGATGTATTGATGACTGCGATAGTTGTCGCTGAGCATGACCTTGGTGGTGCTCGGCGACAGGAACTGCTTGTTGAACTCCATGAAGTACGTCGGTGAACTGCCACGCCAACCATAAATGGACTGCCAGTCATCGCCGACACACAGCAGCGACGAATGCTGCGCACCGCGTCCGACGTGCATCGCCGGGCCGCGACTGCGGATTTCGGCAAGGCTGGCACGAATCCAGGAAACAATCTGCGGCGAAACGTCCTGAAATTCGTCGATCATCAAATGCGACAAAGGCCTCAACTGCTCATCACTCAGCAGTTTCAGGTTTTCCGGTGAATGCTCGCTGAACAAGGCAAACATCCGGTTGTAGGTCATCACCGGTGGCTTTTGATCAAGCAGATGATCTTCCAGGGCACGCCAGAACAGGCTCAAGGCCTCGAAGAAAAACCGGTCCGGATCGTCTTTGGCGAAGCTCATCTGAGCCACGGCGTTCGGCACGTCCAGCCCCAGGTTTTCGATAAACCCGGCGGTTGCAACAAAACAGTCCAGCAACGGCGCCGATCCGAGCTCGCCTTTGACCTTGTAGTCGAAGCCAGGTCCGGCGCTGGCATCACCGGCCAATGAGGCTAATACGCGCTTCGAAGACTCATAACTATCAAGCCATATCAAAGGCTTACGACAGAAAGCTTGAAACAGGGTGCGCTTAACCGCCCATTCTGCGCGGACCGTCAACTTGGCATTCGGACGGCTGAGCTGCGGATTTTCCCCCGAGTCGAACCCAAGCACTACCCAAGCGTCCAGGGTCGGGATGTAACCGTGGCAATGGAACGTCGAGCCGTTGATGTCGAATGTCTGGCGATTGGGTTCGATACCCTTGATTGGCCAGGCGCCAGCGCGAAACCACAGGTCTTCAATTGTGTCGCACAGCTCTTCATCACGTTTGGCAGCCAACTCGGTCACCGCCATGCGCTTCTGCACATCGGGGTGATCGCGTTCCAGCTCCTTGAGTTGCAAGGCATGCCGAGACAACGGCTTGATCAGTTCGCGAAAACGCTCATCTTGAGTGTGCAGGCTGTGGAAACAGGCATTGAGTTGCTGGCGCTGAGCGTCGTTGATTCGCAGGTCGAAAGGATTGCTATCGACCTCTTCATCACCGTTCTGCGGGCGATTGCTGAGGTTCTCAAACGCTTGCAAGCGTTCGAAACCTGGCAGGCTGCGGACCATTGGCAGGATGCGTGAGTGAAAGGTACGCACCAGGTCTCGCGCCTCTTTGAGGCTCAACATCCGTCCCCACATAGCAAACAGCTCGATCAGCTTATTAATGAAGTCTTTGCGCGACTCACGGGTGAAGGTCACGACGGTCATCGAGCCCAGTTCGAAACCCAGGTAATGGGTCAGCAGCAAGATACGCAACACCAACGTCGTCGACTTGCCCGCGCCCGCCCCGGCGATCACCGAGGTCGAAGGCGTATCACTGAATATCATCTTCCACTGGGCGACGCTGGGTTGCGCATGCGGTGGCAGCAGACGAGCGACATCGGCCTTCATGCGCTTCTTCACGTCGGCGCTGAGTGGCAAGCGCCAATCATCGAACAGATTGTCATCGACGTTGGGCGGCCGGTGTTCGGTCGAGCGCGAATCGCGAATCAACAGTACTTGCCGACCTTCTTCCAGCCCCTCGAGCTTTCCTTCTTTATAGCCGTAATCCACCCCGGCGCTGTGCCCGCTGCGAAAACCGTCGGCTTGCCCGTGCAACCAGGACGCCCGGTGCTGAGCGCGCAAGCGGGTCAGGCCATGGCCAAAGAATCGGGCGGCCAGGCGCTTGAGCAGCGGCATCTCGGCCAATGGACGGAGTTCGGGAGGAAGATCGGGGGTGTGTTGCGGCACGCGGACTGACTCCAGGGTGTGAGGCTGTTGCGGTTATGGTGTCTGTATTTGTCTTTGAGTTCTAGTGAAATGCTTACAGGTCATTGGCTTATGCGATGAAGTGAAGGCTGGATGAGACTATTTCGACGTTATTCAACATCGATATATTCGATCTTATTGAGGCACTTTTTACGCTTTTTATCGATGGGTGACTGATAGAAGATGCTCGTCATCAACCACCGGTTCTAGTTTCGTGGCTCAGGCGCTCTGCCCCATGACGAACCTTTTCAGGAGACGATCATGCTTGAACTCAGACCTTTCAACTCCCTGGGCGGCGCCCATCATGGCTGGTTGGATGCGCATCACCACTTTTCGTTCGCCGAGTACCACGATCCCAAACGCATGAACTGGGGCAACCTGCGGGTCTGGAACGACGACGTGATTGCCGCCGGCACCGGGTTCCCGAAACACCCGCACCGCGACATGGAAATCATTACCTACGTTCGTGAAGGGGCCATTACCCACGAAGACAACCTTGGCAACAAGGGCCGCACCGAAGCAGGTGACGTTCAGGTAATGAGCGCGGGCACCGGCATCGCCCACAGCGAATACAACCTGGAAACGAGCGAAACCAAGATCTTCCAGATCTGGATTATCCCTAACGAGTCCGGCCTGGCACCGTCCTGGGGCGCAAGGCCTTTCCCGAAAGGCCAGCGTGAAGGGTTCGTGACCCTGGCCAGTGGCAAGGCCGGTGATGATCAGAGCCTGCGGATCCGTGCCGACGCACGGTTGGTGGCAGCAAACCTTAAAGCCGGTGAAACTGCCGAATACCGTCTGGACGGAGGCCGTCGCGCTTACCTGGTTCCCGCCACCGGCGTCATTGAAGTCAATGGCTTGCGCGCACAAGCTCGAGACGGTATCGCAGTGGCCGATGAGCAGGTGTTGCGCGTCACCGCGATCGAGGACAGTGAAATCGTGTTGGTGGACCTGGCTTGAGGCTGTAAACGTCGGACAAAAAAAGGGCGACCGTATGGTCGCCCTTTTTTCGTTCATAAATGTGGGTGACGCTATCGCGAGCAGGCTCACTCCCACAGGGTTTTGCGCAGTCCTTGTGGGAGCGAAGGGCCGCTCTCAATCACTTCGAAGAAATCGCGCCGTCTACCAGTGTTTGAGCCTCTGCCACCAACTGCTTGAGGTGGTCGTCACTCACGAAGCTTTCGGCGTAGATTTTGTAGATGTCTTCGGTCCCGGAAGGACGCGCCGCGAACCAGCCGTTCTCGGTCATGACTTTCAAGCCGCCAATGGCCTGGTCGTTGCCCGGGGCGTGACTGAGGATGCTCTGGATCGCTTCGCCGGCCAGTTGAGTCGAGGTGACCTGATCGGGCGACAGCTTGCTCAGCAAGGCTTTCTGTTCAGGGTTGGCCTTGGCATCGACGCGTACCGAGAACGGCTCGCCGAGCTCGTCGGTCAATGCACGGTAGGCCTGGCTCGGGTCGCGGCCGGTGCGAGCGGTCATTTCTGCGGCCAGCAAGGCCGGAATCAAACCGTCCTTGTCGGTGCTCCAGACACCGCCGTCCTTGCGCAGGAACGATGCGCCGGCGCTTTCTTCGCCGCCAAACCCCAGAGAACCGTCAAACAGACCGTCGGCAAACCATTTGAAGCCGACCGGCACTTCGTACAGGCGCCGTCCCAAACGCTTGGCCACGCGATCGATCAAGCCACTGCTGACCACGGTTTTACCCACGGCCGCGTCGGCGCGCCATTGCGGACGGTTCTGGAACAGGTAATCGATGGACACCGCGAGGTAGCTGTTCGGCGCGAGCAAACCACCGGATGGCGTCACGATGCCATGACGGTCGTGATCCGGATCACAGGCAAATGCTACGTCAAAGCGCTCTTTGAGGCCGATCAGGCCTTGCATGGCGTGGCTGGAGGAAGGGTCCATGCGGATCTGTCCGTCCCAGTCGACTGTCATGAAGCGGAACGTCGGATCGACCTGTTTGTTGACCACGTCCAGGTCCAGACGGTAATGCTCGGCAATCGCCGACCAGTAGCGCACCCCTGCTCCGCCCAGCGGATCGACACCCAGACGCAGCTTCGCGTCACGGATGGCGTCGAAATCGATCACGTTGATCAGGTCGGCGACATAGGTGTTGAGGTAGTCGTGGCGATGCGTGGTGCTGGCTTTGAGGGCCTGCTCGTAGCTGATGCGTTTGACGCCGGCCAGCTTGTTGGTCAGCAGCTCATTGGCCTTGGCTTCGATCCACTTGGTGATGTGGGTATCGGCCGGTCCACCGTTGGTGGGGTTGTATTTGTAGCCACCGCTTTGCGGCGGGTTGTGGGACGGCGTGATGACGATGCCGTCCGCCAGGCCGGAAGTACGGCCACGGTTGTAGCAAAGAATGGCGTGGGAAATCGCCGGGGTCGGTGTGTACTCATCGCCTTCGGCAATCATCACGGTAACACCGTTCGCCGCCAGCACTTCCAGGGCGCTGGCACCGGCCGGCGTGGACAATGCATGAGTATCGATGCCGACGAACAACGGGCCATCGATGCCTTGGGCTTCACGGTACAGGCAGATCGCCTGGCTGATTGCCAGAACGTGCCATTCGTTGAAACTCAGGTCGAACGAGCTGCCTCGGTGGCCGGACGTGCCAAAGGCAACGCGCTGGGTCGAGATGGAGGCATCAGGCTGGCCGGTGTAATAGGCCGTTACCAGTCGCGGGATGTCGACCAACAATTCTGCCGGTGCCGGTTTGCCCGCAAAAGGACTGATTGTCATGCAAAACCTCTGGGATAGAGTGGTTCAGGAATAGGAACGCAGTTTACTGGCAGTTTGACCGCAGCGCGACGTTATCGATCCCATGCATGATGTTATCCACCTCCACAGGCCAGGAACGGCTAGCGGCTTGGCTCAATCGATCGATTCCAGACGCAAGGCGTCGCCCAGCAGGCCCATTGCCGCCGCGAGGTCATGATCGCCTCCAAAGCTATGACTCAATCGCAGGTGCTGTGTATGCAGCCCCTGGAGACTGAACAATTCTCCCGGTGCGATTACCACCTGATGGTTGAGCAGGCGCTGGAATACCCGGCGGACATCGACGGGGCGCAATGACCGTACCCACACTGTCGCCCCGCCCTGAGGCTCGACGAAGTGCAATGCATCACCCAGGCGTTCTTGCAGCAGATGGGTCATCTGCACCTTGCGGTCCTTGAGCATCCTGCGCAGAACCATCAAGTGCTGATCGATGCGACCATTGCCGTACAGCCGTGCGATGGCTTTCTGGCGGATCGGCGACAGGCGGAACGAGCGCAGCAAAAAATGCCGCTGCAGTTCGGCATGCAGTTGGCGCGAGAGCAAATAGCCATAAGGCGCCTCAGGCCCGATGATTTTTTCGAAAGTGGAAAACACGATGAGTCGATCCGGGTCCAGAAAATCGCGAAACCGCTGACCGTCGGGCTCGAATTCGAGTTCGCCATGGCTGTCATTTTCCAGCACCCAGCTGCCATGACGTTCAAGCAACTGGGCGGTTGACTGCCGGTTGCTGTGGGAAGCGACGCTGCCACGCGGCATGTTGAGACCAGATGAAAGCATGACCAGCCGAACCGGTTCGGTCTCCAGCAGTTGCTTGAGCCGCTCCAGGTCAAGACTGCCATTGGCTTGCAACGGCAGCTCGATGACTTGAACCTCGGCGTCCTGGAGCAGACGCAGAATTGCCCAGTCACAGGGCGACTCGACCACAACAATGGCCTCTTTCAGGCAAAGCACGGTGATCAGTATTTCCAGTACACCACGCAAATCGGCGCCGATATAGACATCGTCGGCGTGCCAGCAGCGCGCCGGAGATGAGGTGTAGCGTGCCGCAAGGGCGGCGCGCAGTTCCAGTTCACCGCAGGGTTGTGACACCGGTTGCGGCTGACGTGGATACTGGCGCAACAGTTCTCGCTCAAGCAGCAACAGCGGGCTGTCCAGGGGTTGCAGTAACGCCGGTTCATCGGCACTCAAGACCAGCATTCCCGGGCGCCTGGCATTCACATAGAGCGTTTCGAGCAGGTCATTGCCACTGCTGAGCGGGCGAACGGACGACACCGGCAACGCGTAGTAACCGGATTTTGCGACCGAGTACACGCGCCCTTCCTTTTCCAGCAGCGAGTAGGCGTACTGAATGGTCGAGATCGATACGCCAAGACGGTCCGCCAATTGCCGCAGCGAAGGAAGACGGACACGCGCGTCGCTGACCGGCTCGCTGATCAGGTTCGTCAGGTAGCGGTACACCGCCTGGTAAGCGAAGTCGGTTTCTCGCGGCCCCTTCATGGGAAATGGCCGAGCACGGTACGCGCAGCGCGGCGCCCCTGGGTGAAAACTGCCAAACCAGGCACTTTCAACGGCCCGTAGACCGTTCGACTGGCACCGAGCCATCAGCATCGATATCCGGCGTCATTGCGTGCGAGACCGTAGGGTCTGCTTCCGCGTCAGGTACTGCGGCCACCGGCCCCATGCGGTAAAGCGTCGCGATCAGGCTGACGGGCAAACCGCTGACGTCGACCATCCATTGCAGCACTTGCTCGGGAGCCGGATAACCCTGCATCGCCCGGTGCAGATCGGGCAAGGCGACGAGCATGCCGGGGTGACACTGGCGCAGGAAACGCTCAAGCGACGCGCCGTTATCGACAAAGGGCGCGAACAACAAACACACCAGCTGAGATTCAGTCAATCCAAGGCTTTTTTGCGCCTCGGCCGAGGCCAGCGCACGCTGGTCTGCCGTTGCCGCCGGGTTGCCAAGCCTTTCCATGACCTGCTCGCAAAAGCGCTCGGGCATCTGTTTGCGGCGCATCAGGACCAATGTCCGTTGCACGTACTCGGCGACGCCGGTTTCGTAGCTGCGGCCCTCAACGAAGCCACTCTGCAACCCACGCAGGTGTGCGCAAATCGTCAGGCTGACGTATTCGTTATCGCGGAGCTGAACCGAGAGTTCGTCCTGCTGGAACCTGAGGAAATCGGTGAGCAGTGGCCAACGCTCTTCCAGGTTGCTGACCAGCATGTCGTGAATATCGATGAACGTTGTACGACGGCAAGCCTCAAAACGCTCCGCTGGACGCCACACGGCTTGTGCACCTTGCGGGTAAAACTCGCGGTAGTAATCGCCGCCTATTTCATCGAGCCGGGAGAACAGCTCTTCGAAACCTGTTTCAGGCGGGTGTAATGCTTTAAGACCTGCCCTTACCGCCGCACGGTTCAGTCTTTCCAGGAACTGCTTTTGTTGACCAGGCGTTTCACTGCTGATCAGTGCGTCCACGCCTCGGTCCCAACGGGCAATCTGTCCGTAAAATTCGCCGGTTGCCAGATAGCCTTCGTCCCATAGATCGAGCGGTCCGTTGCTGTCACGGCGATGCCCCACCATCAACAGATTGAGGCGATTGGACTCGCGACCGGCATCGGAAATCGGCGCCAGGTGATTGAACGGCAGGACTTCACGGTTATCGACCATCAGCATGCCGACCCGGGGATCGTCGTAGAGAAACAACGCGCTGCACGTGCGATGGATGTTTTCAAGGGCCATGGCGCTTGCCCCGTTCGAGCGCAAGGTCGCCACTCTCAACTGGAACGTCGCCGGCGCACGGCCGGCAATGCTCAATTGCGCCGCGCGCAGCAGCGCCAGGGTGTAACAACTGTCGCGAGTCCCGGACTGGACCGCCAACACCTTGTAATCGCCGATACGCTCCATGCCGCCGGCGGCCACCACCAGGCGTTGAATCATGAGTTGCAAGGCGGTACGTTCGGCACGTGAAAAGAAACTCAGCAATCGCTGCAATACTTGCTGATAAACATAGTTCATTGCCTGATCATGGGTATGGGTCATCATTGTTTACCTGTTACTCATAGATTCGATATCACGCAAACAACTCTATGCAATGCGCAATCGGTTGCCTGGCATGATTAGAGTGTTTTGCTGAATATCAAATGCTAACACTTAGTTTTTAGTAATTATTTGAAATGATATCGCGATGCAAGATGCCATTTTGGCGAGAGTTTTCAGCAAACCCCCGCAGCGCAGGCATCTTGCCCCTGCATGGGAGATCCTAGGAAACGTCCCACAGCGTCCCACAGACAAGTAGCACGATAAATAAAGAAAGAAGTTACCCTTGGGTTTTCGCCAACTGATCGATAACAGACTATTTGTCGAGTTTGTATTGCCAGAGCGCGTTGAGAAGTACCTGTTCGATACCCGGACATGGCTCATTCCTTGAGATGAAAGTAATCATTCAATTATCGGGGCTTACATGATGATTAGAAGATACAGATTGAGAGCAAAAACCAGTTCAGTTGCTGAACCGTCCCCTCACTGATTGAAGGGTGTCTCAGGGTGTCGGCGGGGGGAGATGCAAAAGTCCGTGCAAGCACGGACTTTTTCAGGCGTGTTACGCAGGTTCGACCTGGAGGGCGACCCGTTCGCGGCATGGACATTCGTCCATGTAGCGGTGTGCCTCGACAAACTCGGAAAAAGGGAAGACCCGAGTCTTGAGTGGCAGCAGCACGCCATCGGCGGTCATCTGGTTGATGTCGCGCAAGGCACGTTGCAAGGCGACCTGGTCCTGGATGATGCCCAGTTCCGGCTTGCCGGTGAAGTTGCCGATGCAGTGCACGAAGAACTGAATGTTCTTCTGGAACGCCGCACAAGCCGGGAATGGCGTCTGATTACCGCCTTGCAGGCCGTACAACACCAGGCTGCCGCGCGGTGCGAGCACGTCGCCAAGTAGCGACATCTGCGGACCGCCAAGGCCATCGAACACGACATCCACACCGCGGTTGTCAGTGATTTTGTTGATCCGCATGAGCAGATCTTCTTCTTCCGTGACAATGACTTTTTCGGCACCCAGCGACAGCAGGTATTCACGTTCCTCTGCCGTTTTGGTAGCGGCAATCACTCGCACACCCAACGCCTTGCCCAACTGTACAAAGGACGGACCGGCGCAGTGACTGGCGTCTGTCACCAAGGCGAATTGCCCTGGTTTTACCCGCGCCAGATCGGCATAGGCGAAGTAGGCAATCAACAGCGGTGTGTAATGCACGCTGGCCTGGATCGGGCTGAGCACGTCAGGGTAGCGGGTCAGTGCCGAGCGTGGCAGCACGATCTGCTCGCCGTAGACCGGATAGTCGTTGGGGCTTTCAGCCGGGAAGCTGGCGACTTTGTCACCGACTGCCAAGTCATCGACGCCCTCGCCGACCGCCGTCACGATGCCTGCCATTTCATGGCCAAGGCCCGAAGGCAGACGAGCATGGGATGAGGCCAGGTTCTGGCGCCAGAGAATGTCGTACCAGCTGATGCCAATCGCCTCGACGCGCACCTGCACTTCGCCCGGCGCAGGGAGAGCGGCCGCATGCTCTTCGCATTTGAGCACCTCGGCTGGACCAAACTTGTGAAAACGGATCGTGCGGGACATCGCAAACCTCGTCAAAGAAACCTCTAATGCCCTGAACTCTATCTGGGCTTTCTACCCAAGACTATCAGTGGCTATTAATAGTCGACATGCCTGTCATTGATTCCGCAGCGACGGTGACATTCGCAAATGTCATGAAAACCGAAGCAGCCTTTCTTGGAAAAACTGAATTACTCGGTGCAGAGTAGCAGCCTTTGCCCTTAATATTCATGCCGGCCATTGTTCTCATATGGCTGCTCTCGTCAAGCTTGATGACTCTGCCAGGACTCCAGATGAATCGTAATGACCTGCGTCGTGTCGACCTGAACCTGTTGATCGTTTTTGAAACATTGATGCACGAACGCAGTGTGACCCGTGCTGCGGAGAAATTGTTCCTTGGCCAGCCGGCCATCAGCGCGGCGCTCTCGCGTCTGCGTGGGCTGTTCGATGATCCATTGTTTGTGCGCACCGGCCGCAGCATGGAGCCTTCCGCCCGTGCGGTAGAAATCTTCGCCCTGCTCTCTCCAGCTCTGGATTCGATTTCTACCGCGGTCAGCCGTGCGGCGGAATTTGATCCTGCAACCAGCACGGCGGTGTTCCGCATCGGGCTGTCGGACGATGTCGAGTTCGCCCTGCTGCCGATGCTACTCAAGCGCCTGCGCGCCGAGTCACCGGGGATCGTGCTGGTGGTGCGTCGGGCCAACTACATCCTGATGCCGAGCCTGCTCGCCTCAGGCGAAATTTCCATCGGCGTCAGCTACACCGCCGACCTGCCGGCCAACGCCAAGCGAAAAGTCTTGCGTCGCAGCATGCCGAAGCTGTTGCGGGCGGACACGGTGCCCGGGCCATTGAGCCTGGACGATTTCTGCGCGCGACCACATGCACTGGTGTCATTCGCCGGCGACCTGAGCGGCTTTATAGATGAAGAACTGGAAAAGCTCGGGCGCAAACGTCATGTGGTGCTCGCGGTCCCGCAGTTCAACGGGCTCAGCACGCTCATCAGCGGCACCGACATCGTCGCGACCGTGCCGGACTACACCGCTGAAGCGTTGACGGCGGCCGGTGGTGTGCGGGCTGAAGACCCGCCGCTGCCGGTGCGCAGCTTTGAGTTGCACATGGCCTGGCGCGGGTCGCAGGACAATGACCCGGGTGAGCGTTGGCTCAGATCCAGGATTCAGATGTTCTTTGGCGACCCGGACAGCCTGGCATAAGCCGCGCCAATCCGGTTGAACCGTGGCTCATCACTTGAGCCACGGTTCAACGGTATACCCACCCGCCAGCAGCTTGCCTGCCCGATATTCAGTCACCGCGCAGAATCAGCGCATGTGTGCCCTCCCACTCAGCGAAGATTTTTTGCCCGCTGTGGATGCCAAGCAGGTTGTAATCGGCGTGCGGTTTCTGCACCTGCAGTTCGAGCCCGTCGCTGGCTTCGAGGTAGATATTGACCATCGAACCGATGAATTCTTCACCGACCACGGTGCAGGCGAGCCGGTTGCGTCGCACAGGCTGTGCAGTCAAATCGATATGCTCGGCACTGACACAGACGGTGACGCACTCGCCGGGCGCCACCGACTTACCCTCCGGCAGCCTTGCCAGAAACCCTCCGTGCGGCGAATCGAGACGGACCAATCCCCCATGATCGAAACCGACGACAGTGCCGCCAAGAATGTTTTTGCCGCCAACGAACTCGGCGACGAAACGGTTGTGTGGCTCTAGGAAGACTTCTTGGGGCGAGCCAATCTGTTCGACCCGGCCCTGACTCATGATCACAACGCGATCGGCCATCGAAAAGGCTTCGGACTGACTGTGGGTGACGTAGACGAAGGTGATGCCAAGGTCTTTCTGCAGCCCGGTCAGCACGCCTTGCATGCGCACGCTCAAGTGAGCATCGAGCGCGCTCAGCGGTTCGTCCAGTAACAGGATCGGCGGTTCTGTGACCAGCGAACGGGCCAGCGCCACCCGTTGGCGCTGGCCACCCGAGAGCAGGCTGATATCGCGCGTGGCGAAGTCCTGCAATCCCAGCCGCTCGAGCCAGAGCAACGCTTTCTTGCGGCGCTCGGCCTTGGCCATGCCCCTCATCCGCAGGCCAAACTCCACATTCTCCAGCACGTTGAGAAACGGGAACAGCGCCAGGTTTTGCCAGACCAGCGGCGTCTCCCGTTCCCAGGAGCAGAGGTCGTTGATGCGCTCGCCGTTGAGTCGGATTTCGCCCTCGCTGGGTTTGTCCAGGCCGGCCAGCATGCGTAGCGTTGTGGTCTTGCCGCAGCCGCTCGACCCCATGATCGCGACGAACTCGCCTTTGTAAATTTCCAGGTTCATGCGTTCGACGGCCTGGTAGCTGCCGAAATGTTTGACCACGTTGTCGAATACCACCAGCGGTTGAGTCATGGCTGAATCCTCGAAAGAGTGTCAGGGCGGTATCAGGCGCGTGCCGGCTTGCGCCGCCGCATCAATAGCAGTTGCGCCAGAATCACCAGCGTCATGGTCGTAATGAAGACGATTGTGCCGATCGCGTTGATGGTCGGGCTCACTTGCCCCTGCAAGGTGTTGAGGATGCGCACGGGCACCGTCTCGTTAAGCCCCGACACGAACCAGGCAACGGCGAACTCATCGAAGGACACGGCCATGGTCACAAACAACGCGGCGAACAGGCTCGGTGCGGTGAATGGCAGGATCACATGACGCATGGCCTTCCATTGATGGGCCCCCAGGTTCCAGGCAGCGGCCTCGATGTTGGGGTCCATCTGCGCCAAACGCATCCTGATCACCGCCATCGCGAACGGCGCGCACATCACGATGTGACTGATCATCACCGCATAGATCTCGCCAGACAGTCCGACCCGCGACAGGAAAGCCAGCATCGCCAGCCCCATGATCACCACCGGAATAGTGGGCGGCAGCATCGCGAGCGCCATGTACATCGACTTGCCGAAAAAACGGTAGCGATAGTCCGTGTAGGCCGCGGTGAATCCAAGCACGGTCGATACCAGCGACACCACCACGCCCACCGTGAGGCTGTTCTTGAACGCCTGCCAGACTGCCGGATCGGCAGCGATCGTTTCGTACCAGTGCAGGCTGAAACCACCCAATGGCAACGACGGGAAACGGTCGATGTTGAACGAGAATACGAAGCTGCCGGCAATCGGCGTAAAGATGAAAACGAACACCAGGACGACAAAGCTGCGCAGCAAGAAGTTGATCAATCGATGCTCGTTCATGCGCGCCTCCGGTAAGCGAAACGAACCGCGCCAAAGGCCACGATAAGCAGCGTCACGATCATCAGGGTGGCGATCACCGCTGCACGCGGCCATTGCTGACCGGACTTGGTGGTGTCAGTGATCAAGGTGCTCAATGTCGGCGGCTGCCCCCCACCCAGATAGAGCGGGCTGACGAAATCGCCGAAGGTCAGGATGAAGCAGAACAGAGCCGCGACGACAATGCCGATTCGCGCGGACGGAATCACCACCCGCCACACCGTTTGCAGGCGTGCGCAGCCGAGGTTGTGCGCCGCCTCGATCAACGAGCGATCGATGTACATCAGGCTGAACAGTTGCAGCAATACCACCAGTGGCAGACACAGCGTGAAGTAGCCGATATAGGTGCCGAACGCGGTGTTCAGCATTGCCATCGGCTCCAACCCGAGCAGCCCGAGCGCGGCGTTGAAAATGCCGTTGTCGCTAAGGAACACCTGCCACGAATAGGTGCGCACCAGGTAACTGGTAAAGAACGGCGTGATCAGCAGCAACACCAGCAACTGCTTCGTCGACTCGCGGAACTTGAAGGCGATCGTGTAGGCGCAGGGGAACGCCACCAGACTGATCAGTACGGTGGCGCCCGCCGCCATCGCCAGGGTATGAACATAGGCGTCCCAAAAAAAGCCACGGCTAAGCATATAGCCCCAGTTCAGCCACTCGAACGTTGGCACCATTCGGAAGTTACGCACCACCCAGAAGCTGATCGCCACCAGGAATGCCAGCGGGAATAAAAAGAAGATCAACTGCCAGATCAGGATCGGCATCGAGAAGCTGAGGCCGTACCAAGGCATGCGGAACACCTTTTTGCCGGAACCCTGACGCATCAACGTCTCGCCAGCCGCGTTATCGGTGAGCACCGGCGGCGAAGTCTTTAACTTGTCTGAAAGCATTGCGACCACCTCCACGCGTCTCATCAAGCGCCCTTGTATTGCGACCAGAAGTCGTTCCAATCCTCCAGGCCCTGCTGGATCGGAAGCTCGCGGTACTTGATGCGACCATCGCGGATGTCATCCATGACGTTGCGCTGACCGAGCACCATGCCTTGGCGCTTTGCTTCGCCAGGATCGGTCTGGTTCAGCAGCTCCCAGCCTTTTTTGCTGGGGATGAGCGCGGGATAAGCGGCCATCTTCGCCGACTTGACCTGGCCTTGCGGTGAGGTGATGTATTGGATGAACTTCTTCGCCAGGTCCGGACTGTGGGCTTTTCTGGCGATGCAGTAGGACTCCGTCCATTGCAACCCGCCCTCCTGCGGCAGCACGGTTTTCACCGGTGCGCCAGCGCGCTGCAAGACACCGGTAATCCAGTCGCCGATGCCGCACATGGCATGGATCTGACCGTTTTTCAGCGAAGAAAAGGTGCCACCGTAATCGAAGAAGCCGCCGATCTGCGGGCGCAGGCTCATCATCTTCTGCTGCACCGATTGCCAGTGCGCGGCATCGATGTCGTAAGGGCGCGCGTTGCCATTGAGCAAACTGATCTGTCCAAGGTTCGGCAGGTGCCAGTCGAAGTGCCCGACCTTGCCTTTGAGGCTGGGGTCCCAGAACACGTCATAGCTGCGGACTTTGGCTTCGGGAACCAGCTGGGTGTTGTAGGCAATGCCAAGAAAGCCAAAACGAATCAGCACCGAATAGAGCTTGTCACCTTGCCAGTGACCGGGGAAATGCCGGAATTCCGGGTAGAAGTCGTCGAAGGGGTAGTCTGCGGGGTCGAGTTGTTCGATGTATTCGGCGGCGTTGAGTTGCTGGACATATTCGGCGTCGGACAGGATCAAATCGAAGGTGCCGGGCGGGGATTGCGCGATCAGCCCCAGCATGTTGTCGCCACCGGTGTAGTACTTGGCCCGGACCTTGACCCCGTATTGGCGTTCGAAATCGGCGACGATGTCCGGTTCGGCGTGCCCGGCCCATGCCAGGATGACCAGTTCTTTTTCCGCTGCGGCAAAGCTTCTCAAAGGCAGGAGACCGCTAAGCGCAGCCGTGCCTGCCAGGACGCTAGTGGTCTTGAGAAAAGTACGGCGTGAAAGGTCGATGCGATTTTTCATTATTGTCTCTCCCGGGTGATGGAAAGTGCCTCTGTCCGTTTCATCCTTTTGCGTTGCCTCCTGCTGCCGCTGCCAGCCCCAAGCTCCATTGGCTGACGTGATGCATTGCAGCAGATCGCCATCACCCTTTTTTGTACGCGTCCGACCCGGACTTTGTCAGATCCGACCCCGGCACCTTTTCACCCAAAAGCGGCTAATCCCAGTCCGATAACCGGACACAAACGACAAAACGAAGGACGTTTTGTCAATTACGGGTCGGATTTAGACAAATCGGCACCCTCCCCCTCTGATCGAATTGTTTTACGCGCCACCTGTGATTCCTGCCCTCCAAAAGGCGGGTCAGACAGCAGGCAAACGGCCCCCATCCACCGGTGAGCAGTCACCCAGCGGTCAATCACTTTCAGAGGGTGTGTAGATGAACAACAGCGTGATTATTGGAGAGCTGACCTGGCCGGAGTACGCCGAGAAGGTCGCTACCGGCTGCCCGATCTTTCTGCCAGTGGGTGCACTTGAGCAGCATGGCCATCACATGTGCATGGAGGTCGATGTTCTGCTGCCGACCGCGATATGCAAAGCGGTCGCACACACCGTCAGCGGCCTGGTGCTGCCTGCACTCGCGTATGGCTACAAGTCCCAGCAGAAATCGGGAGGCGGCAACCACTTTCCTGGAACGACCAGTCTCGATGGCGCCACGTTGACCCACACGGTGCAGGACATCATCAGAGAACTGGCGCGCCACGGCGCACGCAAGCTGGTGATGATGAATGGTCACTATGAAAACTCGATGTTCATCGTCGAGGGCATCGACCTTGCGCTGCGTGAACTTCGTTACGGCGGCATCGATGACTTCAAAGTGGTGGTGCTGTCCTATTGGGACTTCGTTAACGATCCTGGCGTCATCGCAAAACTGTATCCCGATGGTTTCCTCGGCTGGGATATAGAACATGGCGGTATTTTCGAAACGTCCTTGATGCTCGCTCTTCACCCCGACAAGGTCGATCTGAGCCGTGCCGTCGATCACCCGCCAGCGACCTTCCCGCCTTACGACGTCTTCCCCATCATCCCGGAGCGCACACCTGCCTGCGGAACCCTGTCATCCCCTAAAGGTTCGAGTCGCGAGAAAGGCGAGTTGATTCTTGAAGTCTGCGTCGCGGGTATCAGCGCCGCCGTACGAGAGGCTTTTTATTTAGAGACATAACGAGCACAAGGACGCGCCAAAACACCTAACCGCCGTCAACCCTCCAAAGCATAATAAAAAGGGTAAGTCTCATGTCCAGCAGCTCAACTCTGGCCCCAGGCCTCAAGCAGCGTCACGTCACCATGTTGTCCATTGCCGGTGCCATCGGTGCCGGCCTGTTCATCGGCTCAGGCCACGCCATCGCCTCCGCAGGACCGGCCGCCATTCTGGCGTACATCTTTTCCGGCACCCTGGTGGTGCTGGTCATGCGCATGCTGGGAGAAATGGCCGTCGCATCGCCTGATACAGGCTCATTTTCCACCTATGCCGAGCGGGCAATGGGACGCAGTGCCGGTTTTACCATTGGCTGGTTGTACTGGTGGTTCTGGGTGTTGGTCATTCCCATCGAAGCCATTGCCGCCGCCGCGATCTTGCATGCCTGGTTTCCCTCGATACAAACCTGGGAGTTCGCGATTGCCGTCACCGGCCTGCTGACATTGACCAACCTGTTCAGTGTCGCTCGTTATGGCGAGTTCGAATTCTGGTTCGCCATGCTCAAAGTCATTGCGGTATTGGGGTTTATCGCGCTTGGCGCGCTGGCCCTGGCCGGCGCGTTACCGGATACGAACGTCAGTGGCGTCGTTCAATTAAGCAAGGAGTTCGGTGGTTTCATGCCCAACGGCATGTCCGCCGTTGTCGGTGCCATGCTCACCACCGTGTTCAGCTTCATGGGCACGGAAATCGTCACCATTGCCGCGGCTGAATCGCAAAACCCTTCCAAACAGATCACCCGCGCAACCAACTCCGTCGTCTGGCGCATGGGGATTTTCTACATCGTCTCGGTGTTCCTCATCATCTCCATCGTGCCCTGGAACGACCCGATGCTGATGCAAGTCGGCTCTTATCAGAGAGCGCTTGAGTTGATGAACATTCCACACGCGAAAATGATTGTAGATATCGTCGTCCTGATTGCGGTCGCCAGTTGCCTTAACTCAGCCATCTATACGGCGTCACGCATGGTCTTTTCACTGAGCAAGCGCGGGGATGGTCCTCGAATCCTGCAGAAGACCTCTGCTTCAGGGGTGCCCTACATTGCCGTGCTGGCCAGTACTGCGGTTGGTTTCCTGACCACGGCACTGAATTATTTTGCCCCCGACGAAGTGTTCTCCTTCCTCCTGGCCAGCTCTGGCGCGGTTGCACTGCTGGTCTATCTGGCCATTGCCGTTTCTCAACTGGTGCTTCGCAAGAAGATGAATGCATCGGGACAACCGATCGTCTTCAAGATGTGGTTTTACCCTTGGCTCAGCTACCTGGTTATCTTCTGTATTTTGAGCATCCTGATTGTCATGCTGATTTTGCCCGAGCACCGCATGGAAGTGATTGCCACGGGTGCGCTCACCCTGTCCATCGTCTGTATGAGTGCCATTTTCAACGCCAGGAAGAGCACGGTGCGCAACGCTGAACTGGCGTGAACACCTAAACCCTTGGACCTTCTTTGACCTACCGCGCCACCGATTGACCGTTCACCTCTTTACGGCCCGCTCCCCACGATGAGCGGGCCGTTTTTTTACTTTCTTTCTCCCCCTTCTTCTTCCCCGATATGCCTATTGATCCGGGACACGGTGTAATATCCCCATGCCCGCCAGCAGGGTCGACAACCATAAAAACGAGATGATGTTGCCGAGTCGGCGGCTTGCCGAAGAGCGCGTCACTTTTGCAGTTGAGGAGCGGTAATGATGGCGAAACTCCAAGTGGCGAAACCCGCTGCAGGACGTTCGGCTAATGAACAACGACCGGTAAAAACCGTGGGTTTTCTGGTCATCCCCAACTTCACCACGATCGGCTTCGCCTCCGCCGTGGAGACCTTGCGCATGGCCAATATGGCAGCGCGCAAACCGATGTTCCGTACGGTGATCATCGCCGCCACCCTGGATCCGGTGACTGCCAGCAATGGCATGCGCATCCTGCCCGACTACACCATCAACGACGCCCCGAAGCTCGACATTCTGTTCGTTGTCGGCTCCAACCCGATCGTTTCCAACCACAGCAGCCGACCGTTGCTCAATTGGCTGCGCAAGCTGGCACATGACCAGGTGCCGCTGGGCGGGATTTGTACCGGGAGTCATTTATTGGCGCGCGCCGATTTGCTCAAGGGCTATCGCTGCACGATTCACTGGGAAGACATCGAAGCGCTGAAGGAGCGGTTCCCGGGGATCATCATTTCCAACCAGCTGTTCGAGCTGGATCGGGATCGCTACACCTGCTCCGGTGGCGTCGCATCAATGGACATGACGCTGCAATTGATTGCCCGCGAACCGGGTGGTCGGGACATCGCGGCCCATGCAGCCGAGCTGTTGTTGTGCGATCGGGTGCGGGGCGCGCAGGAGCAACAGCGGGTGCCATTGCGGCAAAAACTGGGCACCTCCCAGCCCAAGCTCAGCCAGATGGTGGCGATCATGGAGGCTAACCTCGAAGAGCCGGTGAGCCTTGAGGAGCTCGCGCGTTTGAACGAGGTGTCGGTGCGGCAGCTGGAACGGCTGTTTCACAAGCACCTGCAACGCACGCCGAGCCAGTACTATCTGGAACTGCGCCTGTCACGGGCTCGACAGTTATTGCTGCGCAGTGAGTCGCAAGTGCGCGACATCGCCCTCGCCTGCGGCTTTGTTTCGCCAGCGCATTTCTCCAAGTGCTACAGCCGCTTCTTCGGCGTATCGCCCATTGGTGAGCGCAAGCAAGTGGCGGCGGTGCATTGAGTGCCGGCATTCGACATTGAGATAGCCTGAGCAAGCCTCTTCGCGGGCAAGCCCGCCCCCCCCATTGAACGGTGCCCTCCTGGACAACTCGGTCAACCGTGGGAGCGGGCTTGCCCGCGATGGCGTCCTTCAACGCGCCGAGTGCAGATCAGTCTTGTAACGCCTTATGCGCCGTCTCCCGACTCGCCAGCATGGCAACCAACGCCACCGCCGCTGCCGCCAACAAATACCAGGCCGGGGCCATTTTGTTGCCGGTCAGTTGAATCAGCCAGGTCGCGATAAACGGTGCGGTGCCGCCAAACACCGCGTTAGCGATATTGAAGCTGAAGGCAAAGCCACTGAAGCGTACGCGGGTGGGGAATATCTCGGCGAGGAAACACGGCAAGGTGCCGTCGTTCATCGCCAGGATGGCGCCGAAGGCAATCTGGATCATCAAGATCACAATCAGCGGCTGGTTCTCCAGCATGCCGAACAGCGGAAAGGTCAGCGCCAGGAACAGCACCGAGGCGGTCAGCAACATGGTCTTGCGGCCGAATCGGTCCGACAGTTTACCCATCAGGAAAATCAGGCCGATGTAGGTCGCCAGCGACACTGTCGACGCCAGGAACGAATCACGCTCGCTCATGCCCATTTCGGTCGACAGGTACGTCGGCATGTAGCTGAGCAGCAAGTAAAACGCCACGGCGTTCAGGCAGGTCACGCCAATACCGATCATGACGCTACGCCGATGGACAGTCAGCAACTCGCGAACGGGGGCGTGGGTCGCGCACTCCTTCGCTTCCAGGCGCTTTTCCATCTCCAGAAACTTGGGCGTGTCTTGCAGACTCATGCGGATGTAGCGCCCCACCAGCCCGAACGGCGCGGCCAGCAAAAACGGCAGCCGCCAACCCCAACTGTGCAGGTCGTCGACACTCATCCACGCATGCAGCCCCGCCACGAACACCGCGCCAAACAACAGGCCGGCCGCCGTGCTCGCCGGAACAATGCTGGTGTACAAACCGCGCTTGCCCTCGGGGGCGTACTCGGCGAGAAAGGCCGATGCCCCGGCGTACTCACCCGAGGCGGAGAAGCCCTGGCACAAGCGAATCAGCAGCAACAATGCCGGTGCCCACAGACCAATGTGGTGATAAGTCGGCAGGATGCCGATGCAGAAGGTCGAGATCGACATGATCAGGATCGACCAGGACAACGCACTGCGCCGCCCGTACTTGTCACCGAAGTGGCCCCAGACCAAGCCTCCTAAAGGGCGAACGATGAACGACAACGCGAACACCGCGAAGGTCGCCAGCAGCGCGCTCGCCTTGTCGGTCTGCGGAAAAAAGGTCAACGCGATCACGGTGGCCAGATAGCCGTAGGCCGCATAGTCGAACCATTCGACAAAGTTGCCCATGAAGCTGGCACTGGCTGCGCGCCGCAAGGCTTTGCGCTCGGCGGTCTGTTCAAGTTTTTGCGCCAGGGTCGGCGTCAGGCTTGCGCTGTGGGTGCTCATTGGGCACCTCCGGTGTGAAAGGCGCGGTTGTCGAGAAAAGAAGTCGGGACGAAGAACATGACAAATACCCTCTATTGTTTTACTTGGCAGGGTTAAGGGTCAGTAG
Source organism: Pseudomonas sp. fls2-241-R2A-110 (assembly GCF_030209165.1). Lineage (NCBI taxonomy): Bacteria > Pseudomonadati > Pseudomonadota > Gammaproteobacteria > Pseudomonadales > Pseudomonadaceae > Pseudomonas > Pseudomonas sp. fls2-241-R2A-110. The sequence goes on from NZ_JARVSN010000003.1 coordinate 44,015, forward strand.
AGGCTGCGCGCTTTTGGCGTGCAGGCGTTGTTTTTTCCGGTTTACCTGAGCCACCGGGAAGATTTTTTGCCACTCCTTAACGCAAAACGCCGCACAGGTTCACTGTGCGGCGCCAGGCCTTACTTCTTGATGATGTTGTGTTCCGGGCCATATGGGAATTTGGTGATGTTTTCCCCGCCCTGTTCGTTGACGATCAAAATGTCGTGTTCACGATAACCGCCGGCACCCGGAAGGCCTTCGGGCAGCATGATCATCGGTTCAATGGACACCACCATTCCTGGCTCCAGTACCGTGTCGATGTCTTCGCGCAATTCCAGCCCGGCTTCGCGGCCGTAGTAATGGCTGAGCGTGCCGAAGGAGTGGCCGTAGCCAAAGGTGCGGTATTGCAGCAGATCGTGTTCCAGGAAGATCTCGTTCAATTGGTGGGCGATATCGCAGCAGCGCATGCCCGGCTTGATCAGCTTCAGACCGGCCTCGTGCACTTTGACGTTCACTTCCCACAACCGCAGATGCTCGTCTGAACAGTGATCCAGGAACAGGGTACGTTCCAGTGCGGTGTAGTAACCGGCGATCATCGGGAAGCAATTGAGGCTGAGGATGTCGCCCTTGTTGACCTTGCGCGACGTCACCGGGTTATGGGCGCCGTCGGTGTTGATGCCGGACTGGAACCAGGTCCAGGTGTCCATCAGCTCGGAGTCAGGGAACGTGCGGGCAATCTCGCGCACCATCGCCTGGGTGGCGTGCAGGGCCACTTCGTATTCCGGCACTTGATCACGCAAGGCTTCGACGATGGCGGCGCCGCCGATGTCTGCCACGCGGGCACCATGACGGATGATCGCGTGTTCTTCGGCGGACTTGATCATGCGCATACGCATGCAGGGCGCGCCGATATCCACCAGTTCGGCCTGCGGGTAACGACTGGCCAGCTTGTCGCGGTTGAGCAAATTCAAATGGTCGAACTCAATGCCGATACGCCCGGCCTTGGGTAACGCTTGCTGGATCGCGACGAAATAGTTATCACGCTGCCAGTCGGTGTAGACAATGTTTTCAGTGCCCATGGTCCGGCGCCAAGGTTGACCGCCATCGATGTTGGCGCTGATGGTCACGGCACTGTCCTGGGTCACGACCAAGGCGTACTGGCGACCGAACGAGCAGTAGAGGAAATCGCTGTAGTAGTTGATGTTGTGATAGGACGTGAAGACTGCCGCGTCGATATTGTTCTGAGCCAGATACGCCCGTAATTTGGCCTGGCGATTGGCATATTCCTGAGCCGAGAACGTCGGTGTCACTTTTTCGCCGTTCTTGATCTGGATGGTTTTTGGCATTTGCATAGCGTTTATCCTTGTCAGTGATTGATCGACGGGAAGCGCCACTCTGGCGGGCCGCTGAGGATCATTCGAACAGATGCAAGGTGAGGTTTTTTGCGCGAATCCGACCTGTAGTTGATCAGATCCGCTCTTTGCCAACGTGACGCAAAAAGCGATCCGGCAGAAACGACAATGCCCCCGGCAAACACCGATGAAGGTGACTTGGCGGGGGCATTGCAGCGAGCTTGCTCGCGATTGCGGTTTGACGGCCTCTCAGGGCCTCACTGCGGGTTATCCCGCTTCCACATGATCGCGCGCGTGCGCACCAAAGTATTGGCGGTAGCAGCGGAAGAAGTGCTGCAGCGAAACAAATCCGCACTGCTGAGCGATATCTGTCATGGGATGTTGACTGGTCTGCAGTAACTGACGTGCCCGTTGCAAGCGCAGGTCCAGATAGTGCCGGGACGGCGAACATCCCAGGCTGCGTTTGAACAGGCGCTCCAGGTGCCGGCGGGAAATACCCATGGCCTCGGCCAGTTCGTCGATAGCCAATGTGCGGGTCAGGTGATCATTCATCAACGCCAGGGTCGCCTGAAGTTTCGCTGGCGCGTTGTGCACCGATTGCAGAGGCCTGGCCTGACGGGCTGTGTGTTTTTCCATCCGCAGTACCAAGCCGCGACCGTGAGACCGGGCCAGCAGTTCGTGCATCAACCCTTGAACGGCTTGCGGTCCGACACACGTCAGTCGCTGGCGGTCGACACAAAATGGGGCGGCTACCGGGCTCAAATCGCTGGAAGCGCAAAACGACGGTGAAGGCCCGGGTTCAGGCAGGCTGCACCGAAAACCGTCCAGCGCGCCGATCTGCGCCAGCAGCCAACCAGCCTTGCCCAATGCGCCCAGGCCCACGGGCTGCGCGGCCCAGTGGTGCAACTGCTGGCGCAGTTCTTGAGACTGCGCTGGAGTGTCCGGGTTGTCGCCACCACACAGGATCAACACATCCAGTGGGTGTGCCTGATCCAGTCGGGTGGTGGCGGTGGCAATGCCGTTGCTGGCGTTCAGATTCCCGCCCTCCAGGCTGACAATCTGCCATTGGCAGACGCTGCGTCCGTCCACTTGGTTGGCCAGGCGTAAAGGTTCCAGTGCATTGGCCAGCGCATACAGGTCAAAGTCTTCCAGCAACCAGAAGCCGATGCGCAGCGCTGGCGGTTGTTGCCGGCAAGGTTCAGTCAGTGTCAGCATGTCGGCGCTCCGATTCGAGATTGTCAGGCACCAATTGTCGGCAACACGGTCCATGCAGAAGTGTCAAAAATCGACCCCAAAGTGTTCGTCGCTACCACTTGGGGGCTAAAGGTCAACCAGTGGCCATAGACATTACTGCGGTTGCGGCCCTGGCTTGGACCTTTGCAGTTCAGGCAACACACAATTGCTATCAACCCGATTGATCGCTTTCTAACCGAAGGCGCATGCTAGAGGGCTCGACTCAGTCTTATATCATTCCGAATGATAGTTACCTTTGGTTCATTCGATTCGTGAGATACACCCTCCCCCGAGCATCATCCGTCCATTCTCAATACATTGGCGGATGCATCCATGGAACAGTCACTCAAACATTTGCGCTTCCCGTTGGCCTTGCTGGCCGTACTGGTGATGAGCGCGTGCGGCAAGGCCCCGCAGTCTGCCGCTACCATGCCGGCGGCAAAAGTCAGCGTCGCCAAGGTGCTGGAACAACCGGTCAATGAGTGGGACGAATTCACCGGGCGCCTCGAAGCGCCTGAAACCGTAGAAATTCGTCCACGGGTCTCGGGCCAGATTGATGAAGTGGCCTTCACTGAAGGCGCACTGGTCAAGAAAGGCGACTTGCTGTTCCAGATCGACCCGCGTCCGTTCCAGGCTGAAGTCCGCCGCCTCGAAGCCCTGGTTGCCCAGGCCCGCGCCAATGCCAACCGCAGCGACAACGAAGCCCAGCGTGGCGAACGCCTGCGTACCAGCAACGCGATCTCCGCCGAACTCGCCGACTCGCGCACCAGTGCCGCACAAGAAGCCCGCGCCGCCGTCGGCGCCCTTCAGGCGCAACTGGATCTGGCCAAACTGAACCTGAGTTTCACCCGCGTCACCGCGCCTATCAGCGGTCGCGTCAGCCGTGCGGAAATCACCGCCGGCAACCTGGTCACCGCTGACACCACCGCGCTGACCAGTGTCGTTTCCACCGACAAGGTCTACGCCTACTTCGACGCTGACGAACGTGTGTTCCTCAAATACACCCAGCTCGCTCGCCAGGGCAAACGCGGTGCAACCACTCCGGTTTACCTCGGCCTGTCCAACGAAGACGGCAACCCGCACCAGGGCGTGATGAACTTCGTCGACAACCAGGTCAACCCGAAAACCGGCACCATCCGCGGTCGCGCCGTATTCGACAACACCGACGGCACCTACACCCCGGGCCTTTATGCCCGTCTGAAACTGGTCGGCAGCGGCACCTACTCCGCCGTGCTGATCAACGATGAAGCGGTCGGTACCGATCTCGGTAAAAAATTCGTGCTGGTGATGGATGCCGACAACAAGACAGCCTATCGCGCGGTCGAGCTCGGTCCGAAGATCGAAGGCTTGCGCATCGTGCGCAGCGGCCTGAACAAGGATGACACCGTCATCGTCAAGGGTCTGCAACGGGTTCGCCCTGGCTCGCCGGTCACCCCCGAAGTGATCCCGATGGCCAGTGAACAAACCCTCGCGGCACTCGCACAACAACGACAAGCGCTGGAAGCCAGCAACCTGCCCCAAGTCGCACCTGCCAAGGTCGCGCCGGGTTCGGTTGTGAAACTGGCTGCTGCGACTCCACGCGGTTAAGGGACGACAACTCCGATGAATTTTTCCCAATTCTTCATTTCACGGCCGATCTTTGCAGCGGTGCTCTCGCTGCTGATCCTGATCGCCGGCGCCATCTCGCTGTTCCAGTTGCCGATCAGCGAATACCCGGAAGTGGTGCCACCAACGGTGGTGGTTCGTGCCAACTTCCCGGGCGCCAACCCAAAAGTCATCGGTGAAACCGTGGCAGCTCCGCTTGAGCAAGCCATTACCGGCGTCGAGAACATGCTGTACATGTCCTCGCAATCCACCGCTGACGGCAAGATCACCCTGACCATCACCTTTGCGCTGGGCACTGACCTGGACAACGCACAGGTCCAGGTGCAGAACCGCGTGACCCGCACCGAGCCCAAGCTTCCAGAAGAAGTGACGCGCATCGGTATCACCGTCGACAAGGCCTCTCCGGACCTGACGATGGTGGTGCACTTGACCTCGCCGGACAAACGCTACGACATGCTCTACCTGTCCAACTACGCCTTGCTCAACATCAAGGATGAGCTGGCGCGTCTGGGCGGTGTCGGTGACGTGCAACTGTTCGGCATGGGCGATTACTCCCTGCGGGTATGGCTCGATCCGAACAAGACCGCTTCGCGCAACCTGACTGCGACCGATGTCGTGACGGCGATCCGCGAGCAGAACCGTCAAGTGGCCGCCGGTGCACTGGGCGCGCCGCCTGCGCCGAATGCCACTGCTTTCCAGCTGTCGGTCAACACCCAGGGCCGTCTGGTTTCTGAAGAAGAGTTCGAGAACATCATCATTCGCTCCGGCGATAACGGTGAGATCACCCGCCTCAAAGACATCGCTCGCGTTGAACTGGGTTCCAGCCAATACGCCCTCCGCTCCTTGCTGAACAACCAGCCGGCGGTAGCGATCCCGATCTTCCAGCGTCCGGGTTCGAACGCGATCGAGATCTCCAACGAAGTTCGCGACAAGATGGCCGAACTGAAGAAGAACTTCCCGGAAGGCATGGACTTCAGCATCGTCTATGACCCGACGATCTTCGTGCGCGGTTCCATCGAGGCGGTGGTCCACACCCTCTTCGAAGCACTGATCCTCGTTGTACTGGTAGTGATTTTGTTCCTGCAAACCTGGCGCGCCTCGATCATTCCGTTGGTGGCGGTGCCGGTTTCGCTGATCGGTACGTTTGCCGTGATGCACCTGTTCGGCTTCTCGCTGAATGCGCTGTCGCTGTTCGGACTGGTACTGGCCATCGGTATCGTGGTGGACGACGCCATCGTGGTGGTGGAGAACGTGGAGAGGCACATCGAGCTGGGAGAAACGCCCGTAGAAGCCACCAAGAAAGCTATGCGAGAGGTGACCGGGCCGATCATTGCGACGGCGCTGGTGCTGTGTGCGGTGTTTATCCCGGCGGCGTTCATTTCCGGACTCACCGGCCAGTTCTATAAACAGTTTGCCCTGACCATTGCCATCTCGACCGTGATCTCGGCGTTCAACTCGCTGACGCTGTCCCCTGCCCTGGCCGCCGTGCTGCTCAAGAGCCACAGTGCACCGAAAGATCGCTTTACCAAAGTGCTTGATAAACTATTGGGCGGTTGGCTGTTCCGTCCCTTCAACCGGTTCTTCGAACGCGCCAGCCATGGCTATGTCGGCACCGTAGCTCGGGTTATCCGCAGCAGCGGTATTGCACTGCTGTTGTACGCAGGCCTGATGGTGCTGACCTTCTTCGGTTTCGCCCACACCCCGACCGGCTTCGTACCCGGCCAGGACAAACAATACCTGGTGGCCTTCGCGCAACTGCCGGATGCGGCAAGCCTGGACCGTACCGAAGACGTGATCAAACGCATGTCCGACCTGGCCCTGAAACAGCCAGGAGTGGAAAGCGCCGTGGCGTTCCCGGGCCTGTCGATCAACGGCTTCACCAACAGTCCTAACGCCGGCATCGTGTTCGTGACCCTGAAACCGTTCGACGAGCGTAAAGACCCGAGCATGTCCGCCGGTGCGATTGCCGGAGCCTTGAATGGTCAGTTTGCCGGGATTCAGGAAGCCTACATGGCGATCTTCCCGCCGCCGCCAGTACAGGGTCTAGGCACCATCGGTGGTTTCCGCCTGCAGATCGAAGACAAGGGCAACCTCGGCTACGACGAGCTGTACAAAGAAACCATGAACATCATCACCAAAAGCCACAACGTGCCGGAACTGGCCGCCCTGTTCACCAGCTACACCGTGAACGTGCCGCAGGTCGATGCTGCTATCGACCGCGAGAAAGCCAAGACCCACGGCGTGGCCGTCAGCGACATCTTCGACACCCTGCAGATCTACCTGGGTTCGCTGTATGCCAACGACTTCAACCGCTTCGGTCGGACATATCAGGTCAACGTTCAGGCTGAACAGCAGTTCCGTCTCGAGCCGGACCAGATCGGTCAACTCAAAGTGCGCAACAACAAAGGCGAGATGATCCCGCTGGCGACCTTCATCAAGGTCAGCGACACCTCGGGGCCGGACCGCGTGATGCACTACAACGGCTTCATCACCGCTGAAATCAACGGCGCGGCAGCCCCAGGCTACAGCTCCGGCCAGGCTCAGGCGGCCATCGAGAAACTGCTCAAGGATGAACTTCCTAACGGCATGACCTACGAATGGACCGACTTGACCTACCAGCAGATTCTGTCCGGCAACACCGCGTTGTTCGTGTTCCCGCTCTGCGTCTTGCTGGCGTTCCTGGTGCTCGCCGCACAGTACGAAAGCTGGAGCCTGCCACTGGCGGTGATCCTGATCGTACCGATGACCTTGCTGTCGGCCATTACCGGTGTGATCGCCTCGGGTGGCGACAACAACATCTTCACCCAGATCGGTTTGATCGTACTGGTAGGGCTTGCCTGTAAGAACGCGATTCTGATCGTCGAGTTTGCCAAGGATAAACAGCAGGAAGGCCTCAACCCGCTGGCGGCGGTTCTGGAAGCTTGCCGTCTGCGTCTGCGTCCGATCCTGATGACCTCCTTCGCGTTCATCATGGGCGTGGTGCCTCTGGTCTTCTCCAGCGGTGCCGGTGCCGAAATGCGCCACGCCATGGGTGTGGCGGTGTTCTCCGGGATGCTCGGGGTGACCTTCTTCGGCCTGTTGCTGACGCCTGTGTTCTACGTACTGATTCGTAACTTTGTGGAGCGCGGTGAAGCGCGCAAAGCGGCCAAGGCGCTGAATCATCAAAAGCAACTGGAGGCGCAACAATGAGCCTGAAAGCCTTCCTGCCGAGCCTGCTGGTACTGGCCCTGAGTGCCTGTGCCGTCGGCCCGGACTACAAGACCCCAGCCACTGAACCGGCCAATATCACCACCGCCACCGATGGCGCTGCCGGTCAGAAGAACTTCGACCGCTCGCGCTTCGAAGGCATCTGGTGGCAGCAGTTCGAAGACCCGACGCTCAATCAGTTGGTGACTCAGTCGCTGCAAGGCAACCGTGATTTGCGGGTGGCCTTCGCCCGCTGGAAAGCCGCCCGGGCGATTCGTGATGACGTCAGCAATGACGCCATGCCGACCGTTACCAGCCGCGCCAGCAGCGACCTGGCCAAGGGACAGATTCCGGGCCAGACCAACCAACGGGTCAACAGCGAACGCTACGACCTGGGCCTGGACATGGCCTGGGAGATCGATCTGTTTGGCCGTATCCAGCGCAACCTGGAATCGGCCGACGCCGAACAGCAAGCGCTTGAAGCCGATCTGTACCAACTGCAAGTCAGCATGATTGCCGAACTGGTGGATTCCTATGGCCAACTGCGCGGTGCGCAACTGCGTGAAAAGATCGCCCTGGCCAACCTGAACAACCAGCAGGAGTCGCGCAAGATCACTGAAAGCCTGCGCGATGCCGGCGTCGGCGACCAACTGGACGTGGAGCGTGCCGATGCACGCCTCGCCTCGGTCGAAGCCAGCGTGCCTCAGTTGCAGGCTGAACAGGTTCGGCAGAAAAACCGTATCGCCACCCTGTTGGGTGAGCGTCCGGACAAATTGACCGTCGATCTGAGTCCAAAGAGCTTGCCGGCCATCGCCAAGGCTTTACCGATCGGTGATCCCGGCGAATTGCTGCAACGTCGTCCGGACATCCGCAGCGCCGAACGCAAACTGGCCTCCGCCACGGCCCGTATCGGCGTGGCCAAGGCCGACTTGTTCCCTCAGGTCAGTCTCAGCGGCTTCCTTGGCTTTACCGCCGGGCGTGGTTCGCAAATCGGTTCCTCGGCCGCCAATGCCTGGGCACTGGGCCCAAGCATTACTTGGGCGGCATTTGACCTGGGCAGCGTGCGGGCACGTTTGCGCGCCGCCGATGCCAATGCCGAAGGCGCGCTGGCCACCTACGAGCAGCAAGTGCTGCTGGCCCTGGAAGAGTCGGAAAACGCATTCAGCGACTATGGCAAACGCCAGCAACGCTTGATCTCGCTGATTCGTCAAAGCGAAGCGAGCCGTGCCGCCGCGGACCTGGCCGAAATTCGCTACCGCGAAGGCACCGTGGACTTCCTCGTCCTGCTGGATGCCCAGCGTGAGCGTCTGGCGGCAGAAGATACCCAGGCGCTGGCCGAAACTGATTTGTATCGCGGCATTGTCGCGATTTACAAAGCCCTTGGCGGAGGCTGGCAACCCGAGACGGTGGCCAGCAAGTAATGTTTTAAAGCGCTCCTTTTGGTTGGTCGCAACCAGCCAGTTTTTTAGCCCCGTGCCTCATTCGGTCACGGGGCTTTTTTTTGCCTGTAGATGGGTCATCGTCAACCGTAATCCGGAGCACCCAATGACAATCCTCTCCCTGCCGACTTCTACCCGCGCAACCAGGCTCACCTCGACCCGTGGTCGCCGGTTCGGCCCGACGATCACTACACGGCCGAAAAAATCCGCTCGCGCCTGGCACAACAGGCCTTTGTCTCCAGTTTTCCTAAGCTTTCACACCTCGTTCACGTTTTGTTAAGGATTCGCTTCGTATGCTTCGGGCCCGCACCCCCTCCCCGGTCTCCGAAAGCCCATGTCGCGCTCTACTTCCTCACTGTTTTTGCTCGCCGTGCTGCTGTTTTTCTTCGCCCTGGGCAATCACCAACTGCAAGGTTCCACCGAGGCGCGGGTCGCCGGCATTGCCATGGAAATGCACCTGGACAACGACTGGGTGACGCCTCGCTTGTTCGGTGAACCCTTCCTGGAAAAACCACCCCTGAGCCTGTGGCTCGACGCCGGGGCGATCGGCGCATTCGGCGGCACGCCGTGGGCGGTACGCCTGACCTCGGCCTGTGCCGGTTTGCTCAGCGTGATGCTGTTGTTCGCGATGCTGCGACGCTTCGGCCGGCCAACAGCCCTGGCCTGGACCGCGGCATTGCTGTTGGCAACCATGGCCAGTTACTGGAGCAATGTGCGTGGCGTCGGCGAAGACGCGTTGCTCGCCCTCGGCGTGACGCTGGCGCTGCTGGCGTTCTTCCAGGGACATCGACAATCGAGTCCCGGCAACGCGTTGTTGTTTGCCCTGGGCATCTCCATCGCCACCTTGAGCAAAGGCATTCTGGGACTGGCGATGCCAGGGGTGGTGATCTTCGCCTTTTTGCTGGCCGAAAGCCTGATGGACAAGCGCCTTTGCCTCTCGCACTGGCTACGTCCGGGCCTGCTGACACTGCTGGGATTGCTGCCCTTGATGATCTGGCTGGCGCTGCTGTATCAACGCGGCGGCATCCAGGCCGTGACGCAAGTGCTGCTGACCAATAGCGTCGGACGCTTCAGTGGCTCCTTCGTGGAAGCCGGTCATTACGAACCGTTCTACTACTACCTGGCCAAACTGCCCGAGGCGTTTTTGCCCTGGAACATTCTGGTGTACCTGGGGTTGTGGCATTTCCGCAAAAGCCTGATGGCCAATCGTTACCTGTTGTTCTTCACCCTATGGATACTGGCGCAGTTCTTCATGCTGACGTTGGCTTCAAGTAAACGCACGGTGTACCTGATGTCGATGACGCCGGCGGCGGCCGTCATCGCTGCCGAGTACGCGAGCGTCCTTTACGCCAAACTGAAGGCTCGACAAAACGTCTCCACCCTGGCAGCCAGCGTTACCCGCCATCGCCGCAGCGTCGCGTTTGGCACGCTGGCGGTGGTGATCGGCGGCTACCTCGCCGCCGCACAATGGGCGCTACCCCACGCCGACCGCACATTGTCGTTCCTGCCACTGACCGAGCACATCCAGACCCTGCAAGCCAACGGTCAACAAGTCGCACTGTATCAAGCCAACGAACGCCTGGGCGGCGCCAGCGTGTTCTATACCCACCGCGTGCTCAAAGGATTGGATACCGAGGCGCAGCTACATGAGTTTCTGACAGCGTCGCCCTCCAATGTAGCGGTCATGGCGGCCGATGCAGAACCACCCGCGCCCTTGAAACTGCTCAAATCCATGAAGGTCGGGGAACAGCATTACTACTTCGTCGGGCAATAAAAAAGTCCACCGAGTACTTATGCACCACCATCCACTGTGGGAAGACTAGGGTTGGTCTTGAGATTTGTGGTCTTCCATGACGGTCACGGTGGCCGTGGTCCCGGCACGCAGGCGATTTTTGGCGACATAGTCGGCGTCTATCTGAATTCTCACCGGCACCCGTTGCGCCAGTTTGACCCAGGTGTAACTGGGGTTGATGTTTGCCAGCAATCGTCCGCCGGGCAGGTTCTCCCGGTCGGCGATGGCAAAGGCAATGCTTTGGACGGTGCCGCCGAACGTCTCGCCGCTCATCAACTCGATCCTGACGCGATCGCCCTCCTCTATTCGCGGCAACTTGGTTTCTTCGAAGTAGCCGCTGACATAAAACGAGTCGCTATCAACCAACGCCAACAACGCGCCACCCGCAGCGGCATAGTCACCCTGTCGGGTGAGCAGATTCGTCACGTAACCGCTGACGGGCGCTTCGACCCGGGTGCGCTGCAAGTCGAGTTCAGCCTGGGTCAATGCGGCGATGGCCAGTTGCACATTAGCCTGGGCCAAACCGAGGTTGGCCTGGTTGCGCAGCAATTCAGCCTGCGCCACGGCCACATCCGTGCTGGACTTTTCCCACTCCTCGCCAGAGATCGCCGCACGGTCCTTGAGTGTGCGACGCCGGTGCTCTTCGCTCTGACGCTGCCTGAGCAGCGCCTGGCTGGAAACAATGGTCGCTTCGGATTGCCCTAAAGAGGCTTTCGCCACTTCCACCGAACGCTTGGCATGCTCCACCGCCAGCCTGTAGCGGGCCGGGTCAATCTCCAGCAACAGCTGGCCTTTATCGACATGCTGGTTGTCGTGCACCGTCAGGCTGACGATGCGCCCCGAGACATCGGCGGACAAGGTCACCACGTCCGCGCGAACCCGAGCATCACGGGTCCAGGGTGCGCGAGTGTAATGTTCCCAGGCGTACCAACCGAGGACAAAGGCCAGCACCACCAATACAACCGTCGTCAGTCGGGCGAAGATCTTCTTCAAGGCATCAGGCTCCCATCACCAGAATCAGGGTGGCGCATACACAGGCGTATAACGCGCCCTCGAACAGGGCTTCATGCCAGACGAAACGCAGCACACCGAGACGGCGCAGGATCCAGTCCAGCAGCAGGAAAATCGGCAACGCCAGCAACAGGGCCTGGGCGATCGGCGGCAGGTACACGCCTCCTATTTCCAGATCAATGGGCAAGGGCCGGCACTCCTTTGGGTTCGGCAGGTAGAAAGTGTTGGCGATGCCGCTCCAGAAACGACACCACGATCAGGAGCGCCACGCGCATCCTGAACACCGACCACAGGTGCTCATGAACCACCCGCTGCAGGTCGTCCATTTCGTCGCCCAGGGCATGCAGGTTGGCAAGCAGCGGATTGACGTCGATTCCGGGCCGCCCTGCGATCAATCGCCCTGTCTCACGGACGGCGGCCATCAGGCGATTTTGTTGTTCGGTACTGAGTAGCGTGTTGCCTTGCCCCTGTTGCCTGAGCTGATTCAACGCCACACCCAGGGCCATGCACCCCAGGCTGACCTCGAACAGCTCGCTGGATTTTTCGTCCTGTGCCGCTGGCAACAGCCCCAACATCATCGTCAGGCGATCGACCATGCGACTTTCAAAGGCAAACTGCTGTTCATCTGTCACCGGTGTCTTCAGTAAAGCGTAGACCTGCTCACAGTTCTCCTTGAACAGTCGGCGAATCCGCAGAACGGGCCTGAACGGAAAGATCAAGGCATAGACACTCAATGCCAGCGTGGCGGCGCAGATATACGCACCGGCGAACTCGAACCACGCAATCGCAGTGTTTTGGCCAACGCCTACGTTTTGCGGGCCCAGCAACAACATCGTGGTCAGCCCCAGTCCGATGCCCGTGCCGGTGGTTTGCGGACTGGACAACCCCACCGCGACGGCATAGAGCAACGGAGCCAATAACAAGGCAAGCAACTCGAAGTCGCTGATCATTGGAACCAGCAAGAACAGGTACAAGGCCGACACCACCAAGGCCAGCGCCAGCCCCCGGGCGAAGCTTTGGCTGGCCAGCAATGGCCGTGGGAACGTCGCCATCAACGAGCAGAGAATCCCGACCACGATCATCCCGCCACGAGCGCCGTCCCACGCGGTCTCGATCCAGATCAGGCCGGCGACCATCAAGGCGCTGAATGCGCGGATGGCGTTCATTGCCGCCAAAGTGAAGTCCAGGTGCAGCGGATTGTCCTGACCGCGGAACACGCAACTGGCTTGCCGTCCCTCCTGGATCGCGTCGCTCAGCTCCAGGATTTGCCCCAGTTGTTCCAGCATCCGCGCTTGTTCCCAGCGCAGCGCCCAAGCCAGTGACCGCAGCGTGGCCGGCATCGCTTCGGTAAGTTGCTCGGCCTTATAGGCCTGGTCATCGAAACGCTGTTGCAAGGCTGCGAAATGATGTCGAGCGTCGGCCGACAACGAGCGCCCTTGCACCGCCAGATCATCAAGAAAGGCCAGCTCTTCGGCGCGCAGATGCTGAATTTCCAGCGGCAACGCGCCTTCCCAGCGCTCGGTCAGCAATTCCCGTTGGTGGCGCAGCGCTGTCAGGCGCGAGGTCAGCAGCACCAGTTGATTGCCCAGCAACTGCACCAGCTCGTTGGCGCTGCGCAGGCGTGGCGCATCGAAATACAGATGCCGGCGAACCCCTTCCAGCGCGCTGATCGCGCCAAGCAATTGCATCTGCCGCCGATGAAAGTCCGCCTCGCTTTCCTCGGTGCGGATGACGGCAGCAGCGTGGATCGCCAGCAGCTTGATGACTTGATCGATCTTGGCAAAGTAGTCCCGGGCCACGGCCTCCGGGCGCGCAGTCAGGAGGCTGACGACGCAGACACAGGCGACCGCCAGCAGCGTCTCGGTGACACGAGTGACGGCCAGCAGGAATGTACCGTCCTGATCAGGCACCGCCAGCAAGGCGACCACCACCGCCGTGTAACCGCTCAGCACAAATGCCTGGGAGCTGGTGTAGCGCAATAAAGTGCCGCCAGCCGTGCACAACGCCAGCCACAACCCCAACGTGATGATGAAAGGCAACGGCGCCTGCGGAAAGATCGCCATGATCAACACCGCAACGGCCGCGCCCAGGGTGGTGCCGATGACTTGGCCGAAACTGCGGGCCAGGGCCATGCCACCCAATGGCTGGCTGACGATGACCACCGCCATGATTGACCACTTGGGCTGGTCAAGGTCGAACAGAAAGGCCAGGTACAGCGTCAGCAACCCGGCCGTGATGGTTCTCAAGGCGAAGAGCAGCACCCCTGGCCCGGGGTTGAGCATCGCTTTGAAGTACTGCAGAAACGGTTGCATTGAAATACTCGTGGAGTTATCTCCAGCAAGCGTAGTCACTGCTTCAGCGCCGCGACGGGTTTCAATGTCGACACGACCTGTAGGCAAAATCGTCGTTATTGAACCGAGTCAGGGTTTGACTCACAGCCCCACCTGACCGAAGCTGACAGCTTTGCACAAGCTTGCCAGCCCCCGGATTCCTGCATGCCCCAGTCCCGCCGCTACGCGCTCATCAGCCTTTGTGTCCTGCTCGCCATTGTTCTTGCCTGGTTCTTCCTGCGCACGCCTGTCCCGGTCGTGCCGGAGGCCATCAAGCGCGGCTATAGCGAGGCGCTGACCCAGGCACGTGCCGGGCAACCCGGCGCCGCGCGGGTGTTGTATCAGCAACTGGCTCGCCCCGACCTGTCGGCCAAGCGCCGTATCTGGCTGCACGCTGAATTGCCCAACTACCCGAGCCCGCTAGCCCTGAAACTGGCCGATGCAGACCTGCAAAACCCTTCCCCCGAAGTCCGCGTGGCGGCGATCAGGAGCATCAGCGGGCTGGTGCCCAACGGGCAGCGCAGCCTGTTGATCGGGCCGTTGCTGGAGGACAGCGAACAAAGTGTGCGCTTTGCCGCCATCAACGCCTTGCTGGGCTTGTCGCCGGATGACCTGGGCTTGTATTTCGGACCGCTGCAACAAGCCATCGATGCCTGGGAACGGGTCCTGCAGAGCCAACCCGAAAGCGCCGAAACCCAATACCAACTGGCACGTCTGCACCTGCACAACGCCGAACTGAAAGAGGCGCAGCAGGCGCTGGAGCGCACCTTGCAGCTGGACCCGGCGAATCTGCCGGCATTGGTCATGCAGATTGAAGTACTGGATAAGCAAGGCCAAAGCGATGCAGCCCAGCAATTACTGGCGAAACAGTTAAAGGCACAACCCAACTCCGCCTATCTTCAACATGCCCTGGGCCTGTGGTTGTTGCATCACGGGCAAAGTGAATTTGCACTGCTAGGGCTCTCGAAAGCCGTAGAGCTCGAGCCCGGCAACAAAGACTATCGTTACGACCTGGCCACCACTTTGCACGACGAGCAAGAGCTGGAGGCTGCGCAAAAGCAGTTGCAGGAGATCGTCCAGCGCCACCCGGCCGATCGCAAGGCACGGGTGTTGCTGATCAATTACTGGAAGGAAAGCGGCCAGTTGCAGAACGTGCAGATTTTGCTGGCACAGCTGGAACAACTTAACCCGGACGACCCAGCGTTGCAGCAAGGCCTCTAATCGTTTTTATGCGCCTCCACTCACAGACAAACACAAAAGGTTGAACCGTCGCCACGGCAAAAGGTCAAGTGATCAGGCAGTCCATTCAGGCACCTCAAGCCTGCTGCCTCGCTTCCCCTAGTCATGAGAGGGTTTTTTTTGTCTACATCTAACGAGCTGTTCAGTGCAAAAGCCGCCACCGGCATAGAGGGTCTGGATGACATCCTGGCCGGTGGGTTGTCCCGAGGTCATGTGTTTTTGCTGGAGGGTGAACCCGGAACCGGCAAAACCACAGTCGCTTTGCATTTTTTGCTGGCCGGCGCTCGTGCCGGCGAGCGCTCGTTGTACATCACCCTGTCGGAGACTGAGCGCGAACTACGCCAGGGCGCGCTGTCCCACGGCTGGGACCTGGACGAGAACATCCACATTTTCGAGCTGACACCGCCTGAAAGCCTGCTCAATGCCGAGCATCAGCAGAGCCTGCTCTACTCTTCCGACCTTGAGCTGGGTGAAGCCACCAAGCAGATATTCGAAGTGGTCGAGCGCGTCAAACCGACCCGTGTCGTCCTCGACAGTCTTTCCGAAATCCGTTTGCTGGCCCAGAGCTCCCTGCGTTATCGCCGGCAGATTCTGGCCATCAAGCACTACTTCGTGCGCTACGACGCCACGGTGGTGTTGCTTGATGACCTGACCACCGAATCCCTCGATAAAACCGTGCACAGCGTTGCACACGGCGTGATTCGCCTTGAAGAACTGACGCCCAATTATGGCGCGGAACGGCGGCGGATCCGCGTGGTGAAATACCGTGGCCAGAAATACCGTGGCGGTTTCCATGACTTCACCATCATGGGCGATGGCGTGCATGTGTTTCCGCGCCTGGTGGCGGCTGAGCACCGCGGCGGATACACCCGCCAGCAGTTGACCAGCGGGATCAAGGAAATGGACGCCCTGCTCGGCGGCGGCATCGAGACCGGCTCCAGTACGCTGATTCTGGGCCCCGCCGGTACCGGCAAATCGTTGATTTCGATGATCTTCGCCGCGGCCGCCGTGGCGCGAGGTGAAAAATCCGCGCTGTTCATCTTCGACGAAGAGCTGGGCCTGCTGTTCGAGCGCATGAAAAACATGGGCATCGACTTAAAGGCCCTGCAAGACACCGGCAACTTGCTGATCGAACAAGTCGACGCCGCCGAGCTGTCTCCGGGCGAGTTCTCACACCGGGTTCGTCGTTGTGTCGATGAGCAGCAAATCAAAACCGTGGTGATTGACAGCATCAACGGCTATCAGGCTGCGATGCCCGAGGAAAACGCGCTGGTGTTGCACATGCATGAGTTGCTGCTTTACCTCAATCGCCGAGGCGCGGCAACGTTCATGACCGTGGCCCAGCATGGTCTGGTCGGTGACATGCAAGCACCGGTCGACATTACTTATCTGGCGGACACAGTGATTCTTTTGCGTTACTTCGAAGCCCTGGGCAAGGTTCGCCGGGCGATCTCGATCATCAAGAAACGTACCGGCAGCCACGAATCGACCATTCGCGAATACCGCATCGGTAGCCGCGGCATGACGATTGGAGAGCCGCTGGATGCTTTCCAGGGTGTATTACGTGGCGTGCCGACCTACCTCGGCGCCAGCCAGCCGCTGCTCAAGGATGATGCACCGTGAATAGTGTCGAGGCTAAGTCCGAGCGCGCGATCATTCTCGCGCCGCTGGGACGCGACAGCCAGATTGCGCTGATGATGCTTAACGAGGCGGGATTCGAAGGCCTTGTGGCCGCTGACCTGATCACATTGTGCGAGGAACTGGCACGAGGCGCCGGCCTGCTGGTGATTTCCTCGGAAGCGCTGTTGGGGTGTGACCTGGCCCCTCTGCTGCGTCTGATCGAAGCACAACCGGCCTGGTCGGACTTGCCGATCGTCCTGCTGACCCACCACGGTGGCCCCGAGCAGAATCCCGCTTCGCGATTCGGCCCGCAGCTCGGCAACGTGACCTTCCTTGAGCGCCCGTTTCATCCGGTGACGTTGATCAGCCTGGTCACCACGGCGCTGCGGGGGCGACGACGACAGTACGAAGCCAGGGACCGGATGATCGACCTGACTCAAAGCGAATTGCGCCTGCAAACCACGCTCGAAACCCTCGAACAACAGGTCGAAGAGCGTACTGCCCAATTGCGCCACAATGAAGAAGCGCTCAGGCAATCGCAGAAAATGGAAGCGGTCGGCCAACTCACCGGCGGCATCGCTCATGACTTCAATAACATGCTGACCGGTATCATCGGCAGTCTTGAACTGCTGCGCCGACGCCTGGCGCGAGGTCGCACCGAAGACCTGGACGGCCTGATCGATCTTGGGGTGACATCCGCCAACCGCGCGGCGGGCCTGACCCACCGTCTGCTGGCGTTTTCCCGGCGTCAGTCGCTGGACTCCAAGCCGGTGAAAATGAACACCCTCGTGGTGTCCATGGGTGAGCTGCTGCAACGCAGCCTCAACGAAAGCATTCAGCTGGACATGCAGCTGGACGAGAACCTGTGGGTGGCCGAGGCCGATCCCAATCAACTGGAAAGCGCCCTGCTCAACCTGGTGCTCAATGCCCGTGATGCCATGCCCGCGGGCGGGAAACTGGTGGTCAGCACCTCCAACCAGCAACTGAACACGACCGTCGCGCAGGCCAATGGCAATCTGCAGCCCGGTGACTACGTTGTCTTGCGAGTCACCGATACCGGTTGTGGCATGCCGGAAAGCACCATCAGCCGAGCCTTTGATCCGTTTTTTACGACCAAGCCGATCGGCCAGGGAACGGGGTTGGGGTTGTCGATGATTTACGGGTTCAGCAAGCAGTCTCGCGGTCACGTCTCCATCCAGAGTGAAGTGGGCAACGGCACCACGGTGAGCCTGTATCTGCCGCGTTGCTGGGGCGAGCTGGATGAGGACACGCAGGTCGATGTCGCACACATGCCGCATGCCCTGGAAGGTGAAACAGTGCTGATCGTCGAGGATGACCCGGCGGTACGCGTGCTGGTCAGCGCGGTATTGAGTGAATTGGGCTATGCCTTCGTGGAAGCCGGCGATGCCGACAGCGCGGTGCCGATTCTGGATTCGGGCCAGCGTATCGACCTGTTGATCAGTGATGTGGGGCTACCGGGGATGAATGGCCGGCAACTGGCGGAAATTGGTCGCCAATACCGGCCGGATCTAAAAGTGTTGTTCATCACCGGCTACGCCGAACATGCCGCGGTGCGTGGGGGGTTTCTCGACCCAGGCATGCAGCTGATCACTAAGCCATTCACCTTCGACCTGCTGACGGCCAAAGTGCGCGAGATGATCAGAATCTGAAAGCCCCGCTGATCGGGGCTTCGGGGCGTGTCAGGACAGCATGTCCTGCATGATTTCCTGCAACACATCCAGATCGAACGGCTTGCCAAGGATCGGGGCCTTGCGCGTGATCGGGCTATCGGTCTCGCGGATTTCCTGCGGATAACCACTGATGAAAATCACTTTGAGTTCCGGTCGCAGCTTCACCGCAGGTTCAGCGATCTGTACCCCGGAAATTCCGCCTGGCAGACGGAAGTCGGTGATCATCATGTCCAGGTGCGGTTTGCTCGCAAGGATTTCGAACGCCTGCTCGCCGTTTTCGGCCTGCAACACCCGGTACCCCTCCCCCGAAAGATAGGCAGATAAAACCATCAGGATCGAGGGGTCATCCTCGACGATCAATACCACATCTTGTGCATCTTCACTCATGGGAAGCCTTTGTTCGGTCAATAGCTGCTGATACGACCATGAGGTCGATCAGAGGTTGCGTTTATCCGGCTGTTTTCCTATAACGGCAGACAAACGCGAAACAAGGCGCCTTCGCCAATCCGGCTCTCGACGGTGATGGAGCCACCGTGGGCGGCGACAATCTGCTCCGAAATAAACAGTCCCAGACCCAATCCAGCAACGACGGTCTTGGCGGAAACCCGTTCGAATTGCTGAAAAATGCGCCGCTGGTTCTCTTCGCTGATACCGATACCACGATCCTGAACCTCGACCCGCGCCTGGCCATCCTGTGGAAACACGCGAACATCAATCGTACCCTTGCCACCATAGCGCAATGCGTTGGTCAGTAGATTCGAGATGACCTGTTCGATACGAAATTCGTCCCAATTACCGACAACTGGCTGGTCGGCGGTAAACGTCACCGACGTCTCGGCTGCATCGATCTGCGGTGCGAAATTTTGCAGCAGATTGCTGACCAATTTCACCAGATCAAATTGACTGGTACGAATCGATAGCTTGCCGGTACGGATTCGCGACACATCGAGCATGTCCTCGATCAGGCGAATCAGGCTTTTGATCTGCCGCTCGTCCCGGTCGACCATAGCGTGCATCTTGTCCAGGGTGAACGCCGCGGCGTTGTCCCGGGCCAGGTGCATCTTGCGCAACTGGGTCTCGAGGATCAGGCCATTGAGCGGCGTACGCAGTTCGTGGGCAACGATGGACATGAAGTCGTCACGCATGCGCACGGCTTGTTCGAGCTCATTCTGGGTCGCCTGCAATTGCTTGAGCAATGCTTCCTGCTCCCGACGGCTTTGTTCCAGTGCTTCGACCTGTTGCTTCATCGCCTTGCTCTGGCGATACAAGTCGACGAACACGTTGACCTTGCTCTTGACCGCATGAATGTCCAGCGGCTTGTGCAGGAAGTCCACGGCGCCGCTTTCGTAGCCTTTGAACGCGTAGTTCAACTCACGACCGGCGGCGCTGACGAACACGATCGGGATATTCTTGGTTTTTTCCGTGCCGCGCATCAACTCGGCCAGCTCGAAACCGTTCATACCCGGCATCTGCACGTCGAGAATGGCCATGGCAAATTCGTGTTGAAGCAACAACGACAGGGCTTCATCGGCGGATAAGGCTTTATAGACGATGCGGTCTTCACGCTTGATCAACGCTTCCAGCGCCAGCAAATTCTCCGGCAGATCGTCGACTATCAGCAGTTTGGCTTGGATGTTACTTAGCATGCTATTTGTTCCAGCTCGACAATCAGACGGCTGATGCCGCGTATAGGGAGAATGTGGTCTGGCTGGTGCAGATCGAGCGCAGCTTGCGGCATGGTTGCAATCTGAGCTTCGTCCGGATCCTGCACGATGGTCAGCCCGCCGCGTTGCTTGACCTGGGCCAGTCCGCGCGCGCCATCCTGGTTGGCACCGGTCAACAGCACCGCTGCCAGCGTCGGACCGTAGGCATCGGCCGCCGACTCAAACAGGAAATCGATCGCCGGCCGTGAATGATGCACGCGGGGCTCCAGGCTCAGGGAGAAACTGCGATCCTGCTCCACCGACAAGTGATAACCGGGGCCTGCAAAATACAGCGTTCCGGCTTCAACCCGCGTTTTGTCGATGGCTTCCAGGACGGGCATGGCGACCCGCCGTGCGAACACTTCGGCCAATTGGCTGCGGCGTGCTTCGGGCAGGTGCAGCACCACGATGATCGGGAGAACGAACCCCTCACGCAGCGGGCTGAGAATATTCAGCAACGCCTCGACACCTCCGGCCGAGGCACCGATCACAATCGCTTCCACTGTAGGCAATCGCGCAGCATCGTTCATGATTTGCGATAAATCCGTTCTTGTTTGACCAATGCCTCGAACTGATTGCCAAAGGCCGAAAAATCCAGGGTTTCCTTGCTGCCCAGCACCAGGAATCCGCGGTGGCAGAGGGATTCATGAAACAGGCCGAAGGCACGATCTTGAAGCTTTTTATTGAAATAAATCAATACGTTGCGACACGAAATTAATTGAGTTTCTGAAAATACGCTGTCGGTCGCAAGGCTGTGATCAGCGAACGTCACGTTTTCGCACAGGCTCTTGTCAAAAATGGCGTAACCATACGCCGCCGTATAGTAATCGGCGAACGAACGCTGGCCACCGGCCTGCTGATAGTTCTGAGTGTAGGCGCGGACATTCTCCATGGAGAAAATCCCTTGCTTGGCTTTCTCCAGCGAACGCGGATTGATGTCGGTGGCATAGATGATGGTGCGCTCGAGCAAGCCCTCTTCGCGCAACAGTATCGCCGTCGAATAGACTTCTTCGCCGGTGCTGCACCCGGCGATCCAGATCTTGATCGACGGGTAGGTCTTGAGCAGCGGCACCACTTCCTTGCGGATCGCCAGGAAATGCGAAGGGTCACGAAACATTTCACTGACCGGAATCGTCAGCAACTGCAGCAATTGCATGAACGCGGTGGGATCGTGCAGCACTTTCTCTTGCAGGGCCGAAATGGTACTGCACTCGAATTGACTCAGCGCATGATTGACCCGACGTTTGATCGATGCGCCGGAATAATCACGGAAGTCATAGCTGTACTTGAGGTAGATGGCCTCGATCAACAGCCGCAATTCGATCTCGCTATTTCGCTCCACTGAACAATTGCGCTCCACTTAGATACGTTCCATCTTCGGTAACCACACTCGAATCAACGAGAACAGACGGTCTAGGTCGATGGGCTTGGCCAGGTAATCGTTGGAACCGGCCTGCAGGCAACGCTCCTGATCGTCCTTCATGGCCTTGGCCGTTACCGCAATGATCGGCAGCTTGCGCCAGCGCGGGTCCTTGCGGATCTCGATAGTGGCTTCGTAACCGTCCATCTCTGGCATCATCACGTCCATCAGCACCAGGTCGATGTCCTCGACTTCATTCAATCTTTCAATCGCTTCGCGACCGTTGCGGCCAATGACCACGACAGCGCCTTTGTGCTCCAGCGCGCTGGTCAGGGCGAAAATGTTGCGCACATCGTCATCCACCAGCAGTATTTTCCGACCCTCGAAGACCTTGTCGCGGCTGCGCGCGGTCTTGAGCATCCTTTGCCGTTCATGGGACAACTTGGATTCGACTTTGTGCAGAAAGAGTGTGACCTCATCCAGCAAACGCTCGGGCGAGCGAGCGCCCTTGATGATGATCGAGCGCGAATATTTGCGCAGCTCGGTCTCTTCGTCCCGCGTAAGGTTGCGCCCGGTGTAGACGATGACCGGGGGGAATGAGCAGATATCCTCGGTGGACATTCGCTTGAGCAAGTCATTGCCGAGCATGTCCGGCAGCTTGAGGTCGATGATCATGCAGTCGAAATTCGTCGTGCGCAGCTGCTCGAGTGCGTCCTGCGCCAAACCGACGGCGGTGATCTCGATGTCTTCATCGCCGATCAGCCGCGCAATGCTGTCGCGCTGCAGATCGTCATCTTCGACCAGCAGCACGCGCTTGACCTTCTGGGTCAGCTTGGCTTCGAGGCGCGCAAACACGTCCTTGAGCTCTTCGCGGGTGGTCGGTTTGACCGCGTAGCCGATAGCGCCCATGTGCATGGCGGCCTCGACCCGATCTTCGACCGAAATGACATGCACCGGAATGTGGCGGGTGGCGGCGTGCTCTTTAAGGCGTTGCAACACGGTCAGCCCGGAATGATCGGGCAAGCGCATGTCCAGCAGAATGGCGTCGGGGATGTACTCTTTGGCCAGGTCGTAACCCTCGTCCGCGCCATGGGCAACCAGGCATTGGTAACCCAGCTCATGCGCCAGATCGTAAAGGATGTGCGCAAAGTTCGGCTCATCCTCCACCACCAGAATGCACCGTGTGGCGAACGGCGCCTTGGCGCGGTCATCGGCAAAACGCGGGATGTCGACTTCGGCGATCAGTGGCACGGGCACAGTGGCTGCCACCCGTGGCGTCATGGCAACCGGAGTGGCCTGCATCGGCTCAACCGGCTGATCGCCCGGTTCGACATACTGCTGCGGCAAAACCAGCGTGAACACACTGCCCTGCCCCGGCTCGCTGGTGACACTGATGGAGCCACCCAGCAATGCCGCAAGGTCCCGGGAAATCGACAAGCCCAGGCCGGTGCCGCCATAACGGCGGTTGGTGGTGCCGTCAGCCTGGCGGAAGGCTTCGAAAATGCTTTCCTGCTGGTCGGCGGCGATGCCGATCCCGGAATCGCGAACAATAAAGGCGATGCCGTCGTTTGGCTGGGACGCCACGGTCAGGCTGACCGTGCCTTTTTCGGTGAATTTCACCGCGTTCGACAGCAGGTTCTTGATGACTTGCTCCAGACGCTGGCGGTCGGTGAACAGCATCATCGGCGAACCGGGCTGCAAGTCGACCTCGAACGTCAACTTCTTGTTGGTGGCCATCGGCTCGAACATCGAACGCAGCCCGTCCACCAGACGCGCAACACTGGTGTTCTCGGGGCGCATCTCCAGTTTGCCGGCCTCGACCTTGGAAATATCGAGGATGTCATTGATCAGATTGAGCAAGTCGTTGCCGGCCGAATAGATCGATTCGGCAAACTTCACCTGCTCGGCCGTGAGATTTTCCTGAGGGTTCTCTGCCAGCAACTTGGCCAGAATCAACGAACTGTTGAGCGGCGTGCGCAGTTCGTGGGACATGTTGGCGAGAAATTCAGACTTGTATTTGCTGGAGCGCTGCAACTCTTCGGCGCGCTCTTCAAGCTGAGCCTGGGCCTGATTGAGCTCGGTGTTCTTCAAGTCCATCGCATCGCGCTGATCGGCCAGAACCTGCGCCTGCTCGGCCAGTTGTTCGTTGGTTTGTTCCAGCTCGACCTGCTGGGTTTCAAGATGCGCCTGGGACTCCTTGAGAATCCGCGATTGCTCTTCCAGCTCCTCGTTGGCGGTCTTGAGCTCTTCCTGCTGGACTTGCAGCTCTTCGTTGAGTTGCTGGGTCTCGGCCAGTACTTCCTGCAAGCGTTGACGGTAGCGCGCGGCCTCGATCGAGGTGCCGATGTTGCCGGCAATCAGTTGGAGCAACTCGACATCACGCTCTGTCAGCGGTCGCAGGAATCCCAGTTCGATCACGCCATTAACCCGGTCGTCATCGCTGGTTGGTACGACAAGCACGCTAGATGGCAGGCCCTCACCCAAGCCGGAACTGACTTTGAAATAGTCGCTCGGTACGTCATCGAGGCGAATCAGGCGGGCCCGGTTCGCCACCTGGCCGACGATCCCTTCATCACTGAAAATGTGCTGATCGCGTTCTTCCTGTTCGCGTGAAAAACCGTAGGAGGCGATGCGCCGCAGACTGCCATGCTCTTCACGAACATAAATAGCGGCCACCGCAGTGCCCAGGTACTGCGCGCAAAATTGCAGAATGTTGCGCCCCAGCACATTAAGCGACAGCTGCCCCAGCACCTGCTCGGCCAGTTCAGTCTGGCCATTGCGCAGCCAGGCTTGCTGCTCCAGTCGCGAAGCGGCGGATTGTTGCGCCGCCAGGTTGGCGCTGTAGTTCTGCGACAGGTTGAGCAGATCCCGACGCCCGATGTACGCCAGCAATGCGCTGATGGCGGCGATGAAAAACAGGTACAGCGAGATGCTCCAGATCGTGGTGCGGCGCACTTCATCGTTGCGCGTAGTGCGCAACTGCTGCTCCATGTCGATCACGTCTTCGAACTGCTTGCGGATCTCATCGGTCAGGCGCTTGCCGCGACCAGCGCTGACCGCGCTACGATAATCGCCGCTGTTACGCTGCAAATCGATCATCGTTTGCGCGTAAGTGGCCCATTCCCCTTGCAACGCCTGGAGCCGGCGCAAGCGATCGGTCTGCACCGGGTTATCGGCGGTCAGTTCGAGCAAGGTATTGAGCGCGACGGCGATTCTCGGCTTGGCCGTTTCGTAAGGGTCCAGGAAATGCTCGTCGCCACTGAGCAAGAAGCCGCGCATGCCGGTTTCCAGATCGACGGTCAGTTTCACGGCTTCGTTGGCGTTATTGATCACCCGGTCGGTGTGTTCGACCCACTGGATCACCGACAGCAAGTAAGTGATCAACGAGACAAAGAACACCGCACTGATGACACCGACACCCAGTGGCAGGCTGACGTTGCGGCTCAGGAGTTTGCGAAATCGTTGCTCATCAACCGAAGACACCGTGGTCATGGGAAGGCCTTGTCGAACTGTTCAAAACCAGGGAGTTTGCCCCAAAACGGCTGTATTGATCTAATTTTCTGCGCGATTGGCGCGCAAACCGCTGCTTTTAGCTGCGCCCGTTTGAAAGGAGCGGTTATCCTTGCGCGTTCTTGTACCGCTATACTTTTTTGCACAGCGTTGGGAACTTGTCGGGATCCGTCACTTACTCATGCAAGAGCCCGGCAATTTTGTAAGTCCGGCACCCGCGAACCCACTATTGAGAGCCCTATTATGTCCTCCAACGCGTCCACCATTCTTGTCGTCGAAGACGATGCCATCGTGCGCATGCTGATTGTCGATGTACTGGAGGAGCTGGAGTACAAAGTGCTTGAGGCGGACGGCAGCGAGAAGGCCCTTGAGTTCCTCAACGATGAAGACCAATACATCGATTTGATGATGACCGATGTCGGCTTGCCCGTGATGGACGGGCGCGAGCTGGCCAAGCAGGCGCGGATGCTGCGCCCCGAGCTGCCAATCCTGTTCGCCAGCGGTTATGCCGAAAGCATTGATGTGCCTAAAGGCATGCAGGTGATCGGCAAGCCATTTTCCATCGATCAGTTGCGAGACAAGGTCAAAAGCATGCTTTGACCCAAAGGGCTGGTGGACTGAAAAGCACTGTGGCTGTGGTTTAATGGCGGCCTGCATTCTCTCCCCCGCCTTTTTTCGCTTCAAGGAACACCTTTACATGATCCAGCCCCGCGCAACCAAAGTCCTGGTCATTGGTTACGTCTGGCCCGAGCCCCGCTCTTCGGCGGCCAGCGGGCATGTGATGCAAATCCTCGATACGTTCTTGCAGCAGGGCTGGGACATCACGTTCAGCAGTCCTGCCGGCACGGGCGAACATCGAGCAGACTTGACGGCGCTGGGCATTCGCGAAGTGCCGATCGAGTTGAATAACAGCAGCTTCGATGCGTTTATCAGCGACCTCGCCCCGGACATCGTCCTGTTTGACCAGTTCATGATGGAAGAACAGTTCGGCTGGCGCGTAGAGAAGCACTGTCCTGATGCGTTACGCGTGCTTGAAACATCGGATCTGCAAAGCCTGCGACACGCTCGTCATCATCGGCTCAAAGAACGGTTGAAACACAGCGACGATACCAATGACTTCAGCCAGTTGTTCGCCCCGGCGTTGCGCGAAGAGTTCGAACTGATGGCTGACGGCGATCTGGCCAAACGGGAGATCGCGGCGCTTTACCGGTGCGACGTGAACCTGATGATCTCTGAAGTGGAAATCGAATTGCTGGTCGAGCAGTTCAAGTTGCCGCGCAACGTATTGCATTGGTGTCCGCTGATGGTCGATGTGCCGGTTGCGCCGCCGACGGCATTCGCAGACCGGGCGCATTTCTTGAGCATCGGCAACTTTCGCCACGCACCGAACTGGGATGCGGTGCTCTGGATGAAAACAGCCATCTGGCCGTTGATTCGCGAACAACTGCCCACGGCTCAGCTGCATATCTACGGTGCTTACACGCCGCCCAAGGCCACGGCACTGCACAACCCGGCGCAGGGTTTTCATGTCATGAACTGGGCTGAAGATGCGTTACAGGTGATGTCGGCAGCACGCGTGTGCCTGGCGCCGCTTCGCTTCGGCGCAGGCATCAAAGGCAAGATTGTCGACGCCATGTTGTGTGGCACGCCCTCCGTGACCACCCCCATCGGGGCCGAAGCGATGCACGGCAACCACCCCTGGCCCGGCGCCGTGGCCCGCACGGCTCGGGAAGTGGCTGACGGTGCAGTACAGCTATACAAGGATGAAGCGCTGTGGACACAAGCCCAATCCCACGGGCAGACGTTGCTGGCTGATCGTTATCGACAGTCGGAACATGGCCCGGCGCTGATCGAAAAACTAGTTCATTGCCAACAGCACTTGGCACAACTTAGAAGTCATAACTTTATGGGCAGCATGCTGCGCCATCACCATCACAAGAGTACGCAATACATGGCGCAATGGATCGAGGCCAAAAACAAAATCCCACTGTAAGCCGTGCACGCCAACATTACATATTTTGCATTACCACTCTGTTGATCACCTTACTGTTTCTCCTTATAAAGGGTTGGCGAAGTTAGTAACGGATACTTCTTCGCCTAACCAATAATACCTATCTAACTTTGCAAGGAAGCATTGAATGGACACCACTGTTCAGAACAACTACGCCCGTCACAACTGGATGACCGCTACGCCAGCCATTGATACGTTGTCACTCGCTGAATTGACATTGCCAGGCACTCATAATGCCGGCAGTGACTGGAAGGCATCCTGGCCGCTCATCCCCGGCGCCCATTGGCTGGCCTGCCAGCACGAATCGTTTTATTCCCAACTGCGCCACGGCTCCCGGGTGCTTGACGTGCGCTTGACCTATGACGCCACTGCACAGGGCCTCGGCAAGTTATGCATTCACCACAATGGCTATCGCAATGGGCGTACGTTTGGGCATCTTTCCAGTGACGTGGAAACGTTTCTGCAAGAAAACCCGAATGAATTCATCATTCTGGACTTTCACGAGTTGAGCGGGGATGCCTTTGATTTTGCCTACTTCAATAAGATGGTGATGCACTTTTTTGGGCACCGCCTCATTCCCAGCCAGAATCACACCTTGAGTCTTGGCCAACTCAAACAGCTCAGCGCCAACCAGCGCATTGTGGTCGCTGCGCCGCGGCACCGGGCAATTGACAGCAACGTGTTCATTCGGCAAATCGAACATCAATGGTCCGGCATCGCCACCACCAGTGTCGCCGAGTTGCAGCAGCACATTACAAAGGTGCTGCGATACCCGCCAGGCGCCTGGGCTCCGTGGTCCCTCTCGGCGACAAGTTACAGCGCGCTGGGTGGCCCAGTGGATATTCATAACGAACTTAATAGATGGTTTGATCCGAACAATAGCGACTGGGCGACCCAGTGCAACATTATCAACGTCGACTTCATTGAAGAGAGCAATATTGTGTCGTATTGCCGAACCGCCAACCTCAAAAAGGCCGCGAAGCGAGCCAAGTAGTTCGCCGTGATATCAATGGGCTATTTTTGTGCAGGTATTTCCGTGACTGGCAATGCTGTCGCGCACTTCTATGCTGGGTCATGAACAGGGTTCTTACGGGTGTGGAACGCCACCACACCACACGAGCTTCATTGCCCCCCAGGGAACTGTCATGACCCACAACACAGGCACCACGCTGGACAAACAAAACTGCATGAGAGGGCACCGGCCTGACGCCGCAGTGCTCCACGCTGGCATTAATCGCTCGGAAAGAGGCATGATCAGGACGCAATGACAATAAAAAGTGCCCAGACATGACCCGAACAGCCAGAGTCACCGACCCCTCCTACGAATTGATGGACGACCACAACGGGTTGTCCATCATCTATCGCCAACACGGATTCCCGTGTCCGTTGGTGCGCTGGCACTTTCATAAGGAATACGAACTGCACCTGATCGTCGCCAGCTCCGGCAAGGTGTTCATCGGCGACTACATTGGCAATTTCTACCCCGAAAGCCTTTTCCTCACCGGCCCTAACCTGCCACACAACTGGATCAGCCAGGTCGCGGAAGACGAGGTGGTGCCTAAACGCGACATGCTGGTCAATTTCACCGATGAGTTGTTCGAAAGCGGTCATCAGGTATTCGCTGAACTCAAGACCCTCGCCCCGTTGCTTGAGCGCGCGCAATACGGCATCGAGTTTCGCTGCAAACGCACCATTCGCCAGGCCATGACCCTGATGCAGCGCATTGCCGACACCCAGGGCGTGACCCGCCTCGGGCACTTCTTCATCCTGCTGGAACTGTTGGCAGCCTCTGATGATTTTCAATTGCTGTCGGGAGCCACGACGCCGCAACTGGCCGATGAACACAACATTGATCGCACCAACCGGGCGGTGGATTACATTTTCACCCACTACGCCCGGGAATTGCCGCTCGAGGAAGTCGCCGCGCACCTGGGCATGAAACCGACTTATTTCAGCCGGGTGTTCAAACAGGCTACCGGGCGCTGCTTCATCGAATTCGTCAATCGCCTGCGCATCAGCAAGTCCTGCGAACTGCTGGCCGATGGCGATAAACCGGTGACTGATGTGTGTTTCGAGTCGGGTTTCAACAATATTTCGAATTTTAATCGGCGTTTCCAGCAGCTCAAGGGCATGACCCCTTCTCACTATCGGCGATTGGCGGTGCAGCGGTTGACCGAGCAAAACATGGGTTAAACCTGTACATATCCGATGTTGCGCCATCACTTGCAGGCTGCCCCCTAAGCCTCCCCCGCCAAATACCAGTGCAAAATAGTATCGATTCAAGTGCTATGGATGATTTGTCTGATCATCAATTGAAGGCTGTAATCAGCGCACATTCTTCCTGTCATCGGAAGACACAAAAACAATAACTGTCCTTCTGTATCCCTGCGGGTGCAGAAAAGGAGTGCACGATGCAACCTTCTGTAAAAGCTCTGCTAGCCCTCACCTGCATGACCCTCAGCAGCGTCAGTCTCGGCGCTCAGACCCTGACCATCGCCACCGTCAACAACAGCGACATGATCCGCATGCAAAAGCTCTCGAAAACCTTCGAGGCCGAGCACCCGGACATCAAGCTCAATTGGGTGGTGCTGGAAGAGAACGTTCTGCGCCAACGCCTGACCACCGACATCGCCACTCAGGGCGGGCAGTTCGACGTGCTGACCATCGGCATGTACGAAGCCGCACTCTGGGGGGCAAAGGGTTGGCTGGAGCCGATGAAGGACTTGCCGGCCTCCTACGCCCTGGACGACGTGTTTCCTTCGGTGCGTGAAGGCTTGTCGGTCAAGGGTTCGCTCTATGCCCTGCCGTTCTACGCAGAAAGCTCGATCACCTATTACCGCACCGATCTGTTCAAGGACGCCGGGCTAACCATGCCTGAGCATCCGACCTGGGAACAGATCGGCGAATTCGCCAGCAAACTGACCAACAAAGACAAGGAACAGTACGGCATCTGCCTGCGCGGCAAGGCTGGCTGGGGCGAAAACATGGCGCTGATCACCACGGTCGCCAACGCCTATGGCGCGCGCTGGTTCGATGAGAAGTGGCAACCTGAATTCACCGGTCCAGAGTGGAAAAACGCGCTGAACTTCTACGTCGAGACCATGAAAAAATCCGGCCCGCCGGGTGCTTCCAGCAACGGTTTCAACGAAAACCTGGCGCTGTTCAACAGCGGCAAGTGCGCGATCTGGGTGGACGCCAGCGTCGCCGGTTCCTTTGTGACCGACAAGACTCAGAGCAAAGTGAGCGACCACGTCGGCTTCACTTATGCGCCGCACCAGACCACCGACAAAGGTTCGGCCTGGCTCTATTCCTGGGCGCTGGCGATCCCGACCAGTTCCAAGGCCAAGGACGCTGCAAAAACCTTCAGCGCCTGGGCGACGTCCAAGGAATACGGTGCACTGGTGGCGGAAAAAGACGGCATTGCCAACGTGCCGCCCGGCACTCGAGCTTCGACCTACAGCGAGGCCTACATGAGCGCCGCGCCGTTTGCCAAGATCACTCTGGAAT
The DNA here is from genome assembly GCF_030209165.1 of Pseudomonas sp. fls2-241-R2A-110. Taxonomy (NCBI): domain Bacteria; kingdom Pseudomonadati; phylum Pseudomonadota; class Gammaproteobacteria; order Pseudomonadales; family Pseudomonadaceae; genus Pseudomonas; species Pseudomonas sp. fls2-241-R2A-110. The sequence goes on from NZ_JARVSN010000003.1 coordinate 74,583, forward strand.
CGCTTAAAACGGCAGACCCAAGCAAACCGACGCTCAAGCCTGTGCCTTACATCGGCATCCAGCTGGTGACCATTCCTGAGTTCCAGGGTGTGGGCACGCAAGTCGGCAAGCTGTTCTCGGCGGCGCTGATCGGCCAGACCACGGTCGACCAGGCCCTGGCTGCCGCCCAGCAAACCACCGAACGTGAAATGAAGCGCGCCGGTTATCCCAAGTAACCGCCACTCAACCTGTGGGAGCGAGCCTGCTCGCGATAGCGGTAGTCAAGCGATCAGCGATGCGCCGGATGTACCGGCCCTATCGCCAGCAGGCTGGCTCCCACAGTCGAACTTCGTTTACCAGTTCATCATCGGTTGTGATCACCATGAATACTTCAACTGCCAAAGCTCACATGGACATTCCCCAGCCGGTGCGTAAAAGCCGGCTGACCAATCCCGGCTGGTTTCTGGTCAGCCCCTCGGTAGCCTTGCTGCTGCTATGGATGATCGTGCCGCTGGGCATGACTGTCTATTTCTCGATGATCCGCTACAACCTGCTCAACCCCGGTGAAAACCAATTCGTCGGGTTGGAGAACTTCACCTACTTCCTCAGCGATTCCGGTTTCCTGCCCGGCGCCACCAACACCCTGTTGCTGGTGGGCAGCGTGCTGCTGATCAGCGTGGTGTTCGGCGTGTTGATCAGTGCCTTGCTGGAGGCCAGCGAGTTTCTCGGTCGCGGCATCGTGCGGGTCATGCTGATCTCGCCATTCTTCATCATGCCCACGGTCGGTGCACTGATCTGGAAGAACCTGATTTTCCACCCGGTCTCGGGGATTCTGGCCTACGTATGGAAACTGTTCGGCGCCCAGCCGGTGGACTGGCTGGCGCATTACCCGTTGCTGTCGATCATCATCATCGTGTCCTGGCAATGGCTGCCCTTTGCGATCCTGATCCTGATGACCGCCATGCAATCCCTCGACCAGGAACAGAAAGAAGCCGCACGCCTCGACGGCGCTGGCCCCATCGCGATCTTCTGGCATCTGACCCTGCCGCACCTGGCGCGGCCGATTGCAGTGGTGGTGATGATCGAAACCATCTTCCTGCTCTCGGTGTTCGCCGAAATTTTCACCACCACCAACGGCGGCCCCGGCTATGCCTCGACCAACCTGGCGTACCTGATCTACAACCAGGCGCTGGTGCAGTTCGACGTCGGCATGGCGTCCGCCGGCGGGTTGATCGCGGTGGTGATTGCCAACATCGCGGCCATCGTGCTGGTGCGCATGATCGGCAAAAACCTGACAGACAAAGCCTGAGGCCTGCGCCATGACTCTTCAACAATCCCGTCGCCTGCAAAGCCTGCTGCTGGGCACGCTGGCCTGGGCCATCGCGATCCTGATTTTCTTCCCGATCTTCTGGATGGTGCTGACCAGCTTCAAAACCGAAATCGACGCGTTCGCCACGCCGCCTCAGTTCATCTTCACGCCGACGCTGGAGAACTACCTGCACATCAACGAGCGCAGCGACTACTTCAGCTTCGCCTGGAACTCAGTGGTGATTTCGTTCAGCGCCACTGCTCTGTGTCTGCTGATCGCGGTGCCGGCGGCCTATTCGATGGCGTTCTACGAAACCCAGCGCACCAAAGGCACGCTGCTGTGGATGCTCTCCACCAAGATGCTGCCGCCGGTGGGCGTGCTGATGCCAATCTACCTGCTGGCCAAGAGCTTCGGCCTGCTCGATACACGCATCGCGCTGATCGTGATCTACACGCTGATCAACCTGCCGATCGTGGTCTGGATGATTTACACCTACTTCAAGGACATCCCCAAGGACATCCTCGAAGCCGCACGACTGGACGGCGCCACACTGTGGCAGGAAATGGTCCGGGTGCTGCTGCCGATCGCCAAGGGCGGCCTCGCTTCCACGGTGTTGCTGTCGCTGATCCTGTGCTGGAACGAGGCGTTCTGGTCACTGAACCTGACCTCGTCGAAAGCCGCGCCGCTCACCGCATTGATCGCCTCATATTCAAGTCCCGAAGGGTTGTTCTGGGCCAAGTTGTCGGCAGTGTCGACCCTGGCCTGTGCGCCGATCCTGATTTTCGGCTGGATCAGCCAGAAACAATTGGTCCGCGGCCTGTCGTTCGGCGCCGTGAAATAGCCCTCACAGAATAAGCACAAAAGGAGCGCCACCATGGCCAACCTGAAAATCAAGAATCTGCAAAAAGGCTTCGAAGGCTTTTCCATCATCAAAGGCATCGACCTGGAAGTGAATGACAAGGAATTCGTGGTGTTCGTCGGCCCTTCGGGCTGCGGTAAATCGACGTTGCTGCGCCTGATTGCCGGCCTTGAGGAAGTCAGTGGCGGCACCATCGAACTCGATGGCCGCGACATCACCGAAGTCAGCCCGGCCAAGCGTGACCTGGCCATGGTGTTCCAGACCTACGCCTTGTACCCGCACATGACCGTGAAGAAAAACATGTCTTTCGCCCTCGACCTGGCTGGCGTACCGAAAGCCGAAGTCGAGAAAAAAGTCGGCGAGGCGGCACGCATCCTTGAACTCGGGCCGATGCTGGAGCGCAAGCCCAAGCAACTGTCCGGCGGCCAACGCCAGCGCGTGGCCATCGGCCGGGCGATTGTGCGCAACCCGAAAATCTTCCTGTTCGACGAACCGCTGTCCAACCTCGACGCCGCCCTGCGCGTGCAGATGCGCCTGGAACTGTTACGCCTGCACAAAGAACTCAAAGCCACGATGATCTACGTGACCCATGATCAGGTGGAAGCCATGACCATGGCCGACAAAGTCGTCGTGCTCAATGGCGGCAAAGTCGAGCAAGTCGGTTCGCCGCTGGACCTGTATCACCAGCCCGCCAACCTGTTTGTCGCCGGGTTCCTCGGCACGCCGAAAATGGGTTTCCTCAAGGGCAACGTCACCCGCGTCGAAAGCCAAAGCTGCGAAGTGCAGCTGGACGCCGGCACCCGTATCAGCCTGCCATTGAGCAGCGCCAACCTGAGTGTCGGCAGCGCGGTGACGCTGGGCATTCGCCCGGAACACCTGGAACTGGCGCAACCCGGCGATTGCACCCTGCAAGTCACCGCCGACGTCAGCGAACGCCTGGGCAGCGACACCTTTTGCCACGTCGTGACCGCCTCCGGCGAAGCCTTGACCATGCGTGTTCGCGGCGATCTGGCCAGCCGTTATGGCGAAACATTGAGCCTGCACCTGGACGCCGAACACTGCCATTTATTCGATGCCGACGGTGTGGCGCTGACCCGCCCACTGCGCGCAGCGGCCTGATTTCAGAGAGCCTGTGATGAAACTCAATAAACAGAACCTGCACCATCTCGCCCCCGAGGTGATCCTGCCCGCCTATGCCCTGAGCGACACGCGCCAAGGCATCGCCCACATCGGCGTTGGCGGATTTCACCGCGCCCATCAGGCGTATTACACCGACGCCTTGATGAATACGGGCGAAGGCCTGGACTGGGCGATTTGCGGCGTCGGCCTGCGTCCTGAAGACCGCCGCGCCCGGGACGATCTGAAGGAGCAGGATTACCTCTTCACCCTGTTCGAGTTGGGCGATACCGACGACACCGAAGTCCGCGTTATTGGCGCTATTCGCGACATGTTGCTCGCCGAGGACGGCGCATCTGCGCTGATCGACAAACTTGCCAGTCCAGAGATTCGCATCGTCTCGCTGACCATCACCGAGGGCGGCTATTGCATCGACGACAGCAACGGCGAGTTCATGGCGCACTTGCCACAGATTCAGCATGATCTGGCTCATCCAGATGCCCCCAAGACCGTGTTCGGTTATCTTTGCGCGGCGCTGGCCAAGCGTCGCGCCGCCGGCACGCCCGCGTTCACCCTGATGTCCTGCGATAACCTGCCGCACAACGGCGCAGTGGCCCGCAAAGCCTTGCTCGCCTTCGCCGCCTTGCGTGATGCCGACCTGCGCGACTGGATCGACCGTCATGTCAGTTTCCCTAACGCCATGGTCGATCGCATCACGCCGATGACCAGCACCCAACATCGCCTGCAACTGGCCGACAAACACGCCGTCGACGATGCCTGGCCGGTGGTGTGCGAACCGTTTGTGCAGTGGGTGCTGGAAGACAAATTCGTCAATGGTCGACCGGCCTGGGAAAAGGTCGGGGTGCAGTTCACCGACGACGTCACGCCTTACGAAGAGATGAAAATCAAACTGCTCAACGGCAGTCACCTGGCACTGACCTACCTGGGGTTTTTGAAGGGTTATCGTTTTGTCCACGAGACCATGAATGACCCGCTGTTTGTGCGTTATATGCGCGCCTACATGGACCTGGATGTCACCCCGCAACTGTCGCCCGTGCCGGGGATTGATCTGACTGATTACAAGAACACCCTGGTCGAGCGCTTTTCCAATCAGGCGATTGCCGATCAACTGGAGCGCGTGTGCTCGGACGGTTCCTCGAAGTTTCCCAAGTTCACTGTGCCGACGATCAACCGTCTGATCGCTGATGGTCGCGAGACCAAGCGAGCGGCGCTGGTGGTGGCGGCCTGGGCGCTGTACTTGAAAGGTGTGGACGAGAATGGCGACACCTATTCGATTCCAGACCCACGGGCGGCATTCTGTCAGGCGTTGGTGGCCGATGATGCGTTGATCACTCAGCAGTTGCTGGGCGTCGAGGAGATTTTTGGCACGGCGATAGCGCATTCGCCGGAGTTTGTGGCGGCGTTCGAATGGTGCTGCAACAGCCTGCGGGATGTCGGCGTGACGCGGACTTTGGAGCGGGTGCTGGCTGACTGATCGTTCCCACGCTCTGCGTGGGAATGCAGCCCGGGACGCTCCGCGTCCCATCCAAAAAGCGGACGCAGAGCGTCCATTGAGGCATTCCCACGCAAAGCGTGGGAACGATCTACAGGGGGATTCATGGCAAACCAACAACTATTCCTCGGCATCGACTGCGGCACCCAGGGCACCAAAGCCATCATCCTCGACGCGAGCAGCGGCCAGGTCCTCGGCCAGGGTGCCGCCGCGCACACCTTGATCAGCGGCGCCAACGGTCGTCGTGAACAAGACACGAATCAATGGCTTGAAGCGTTCGCGTCGGCCACCCGCCACGCCCTGCTAGCCGCCAACGTCAATGGCCAGGACATTCTCGGCATCGGCGTCTCCGGCCAGCAACACGGGCTGGTCCTGCTCGACGATCAAGGCCAGGTGCTGCGCCCGGCCAAGCTCTGGTGCGACACCGAATCCACGCCCGAAAACGACCGTCTGCTGGCGCAACTCGGCGGCGAAAAAGGTTCGCTGGAACGTCTCGGCGTAGTCATCGCGCCGGGCTATACCGTTTCCAAATTGCTGTGGACCCAAGAACAGCACCCGGAACTGTTCGCCCGAATCGCTCGCATCCTGCTGCCCCACGATTACCTGAATTTCTGGCTCACCGGCCGCAGTTGCAGCGAGTACGGCGATGCATCCGGCACCGGGTATTTCAACGTGCGCACCCGACAGTGGGATGTGCAGCTACTGCGCGACATCGACCCGACCGGACGCCTGCAAGCCGCGCTACCAGAGCTGATCGAGGCACATGAAGCAGTCGGCACGATCCTTCCGGGCATCGCCGAACACCTGGGCATCAACCCGCAGGCACTGGTCTCCAGCGGCGGTGGCGACAACATGATGGGCGCCATCGGCACCGGCAACATCAAGCCCGGCGCCATCACCATGAGCCTGGGTTCTTCGGGGACGGTGTACGCCTACGCCGACCAACCGAAAGTCAGCCCGGACGCCTCGGTTGCCACCTTCTGCTCCTCCAGCGGCGGCTGGCTGCCATTGATCTGCACCATGAACCTGACCAACGCCACGGGGGGCATTCGCGACTTGTTCGACCTTGGCCTCGACCGCTTCAACGACTTGGTCGATCAGGCGCCTATCGGTGCCGATGGCGTGTGCATGCTGCCGTTCCTCAACGGCGAGCGCGTCCCCGCCCTGCCCCATGCCACCGGCAGCCTGCTGGGCTTGACGATGACCAACCTGACCCAGGCCAATTTGTGCCGCGCTGTCGTCGAAGGCACCACCTTCGGCTTGCGTTATGGACTGGACCTGCTGCGCCAGAATGGCTTACAAAGCCTGCGCATTTGCTTGATCGGCGGCGGCTCGAAAAGTGCGGTGTGGCGCCAGATCGTCGCCGACATCATGAACACCCCGGTCATCTGCACCGAACAAAGCGAAGCCGCCGCCCTCGGCGCAGCGATTCAGGCGGCGTGGTGCCTGTCCTGGACGAGCGGCCACGAGGACAGCCTGGCCGAACTTTGTGCGCGTTGCGTGAAGCTCGACCCGACGAGTGAAACCTTGCCGATTGCCGACAACGTGGCGGCCTTTCAGCAGGCCTATGAACGCTATCAACAGCATGTCGCAACCCTTTAAAGAGCGAACAACTATGTATCTGGTGTGTGGCGAAGCGCTGTTCGATTTCTTCAGTGAAGACGATGCCAGCGGCCTGGCTTCAAAAGTGAATTTCAAGGCAATTGCCGGCGGCTCACCGTTCAACGTGGCAGTCGGCTTGCGGCGGTTGGGCGTGGACGCTGCGCTGTTTGCCGGGTTGTCGACCGATTACCTGGGACGACGCTTGCAGCAGGTTTTACAGGATGAAGGCGTACGCCCGGACTACCTGGTGGATTTCGCCGCGCCGACCACCCTGGCGATGGTCGCCGTCGGCGCCAATGGCTCGCCGCATTACAGTTTTCGTGGTGAAGGGTGCGCCGATCGACAACTTAAAGCCGAGCACCTGCCGGAGCTGGGGGCTGAGGTACGCGGTTTGCACATCGGCTCGTTTTCGCTGGTGGTGCAGCCGATTGCCGATACCTTGCTGACGCTGGTGCAGCGCGAAAGCGGCAAACGCCTGATCAGCCTTGATCCGAACGTGCGGCTCAATCCTGAGCCGAACATCGAGCTCTGGCGTTCGCGCATCGCCACGCTGGTGGAGCTGGCCGACCTGATCAAAGTCAGCGATGAAGACTTGAGCCTTTTGTACCCCGAGCAGGATCCGCAGCGAGTGATTGAAGGTTGGTTGCAACATCGCTGTCAGTTGGTGTTCCTGACCCGTGGCGGCGAAGGCGCGACGGTGTTCAGCAAGGGGTATGGCTCGTGGTCGGTGCCGGCGTGTGCGGTGAAAATTGCTGACACCGTGGGCGCTGGCGATACGTTTCAGGCAGCGCTGATTACCTGGCTGACGGAGCAGCAACTGGATTCGGTTGAGGGTGTGCAATCGCTTGAGCGCGGGCAAATCGACGGGATGTTGAAGTTTGCGGCGCAGGCGGCGGCGCTGACGTGCAGCAAGACCGGGCCGGATTTGCCGTATCGGCACCAGCTAACCTGATCGTTCGACCGATCGTTCCCACGCTCTGCGTGGGGCAGCCCGGGACGCTCCGCGTCCCTTTCACGAATTGGAACACGGAGCGTCCTTGAGGCATTCCCACGCAGAGCGTGGGAACGATCAGGTTCACAACACCGAAAAGTTGTAGCTCACAATCAATCGGGTCTCATCCACGTCCCGGGCGAACTTCTCATAGTTGGTCCGGTAGGTCGCATTGCGCAAGCGCAGGCTGACATCCTTAAATGCCCCGCTCTGCACCACATACTTGAGCTCGCTGTCGCGCTCCCACTCCTTCCCTTCCTGGTCACTGCCCACCACCTTGATGTGATCACCGTTCACATAACGGGTCAGGAAGCTCAATCCATTGATGCCGATTGCCTTGAAGTCATAGTCATAACGCAGCTGCCACGAACGCTCCTGCGCCGCCGCGAAATCGTTGACCTGCACGTAGTTGACCAGGTACGGATTGGTCCCATCCAGATACGGCATCGAGTTGTCGCCATTCATGCGCTGCCAACCGGCGCTGAACGTGTGGCCGCTGATGGCGTAAGCAAGCACGCCGCTCAGCGCACGGTTATCGATAGAACCGGCCTTGGCATCGCCGCTGTCGGCACTCTTGAGCACGCGCATGTCTGCTTTCAGAACGCCATCGCCCAATGGCTGGTTGGCCAGCAATCCCACGAAATGCTGACGGTAGATGTCTTCCAGTTCGGCGTAGTGATACTGGGCGGTCAGGCGCTCGTTGAGCTTGTAGTCGAAGCCGTACATGTCGAAATGATCGGCGGTGATGTTGCAGGCATAGCGCTTGTTCTTGCAGTGAACGCGGATGTCCTGGGCATCGGTGGAATCGCGCGCGGTGTATTGGTCCAGGCGCGCCGCCATGAAGGTCAGGTCCTTGACCTCTTTGGAGGTCAGCATCGCACCATTGAACATCGTTGGCAGCAATCGACCGTCGTTGTACTTGAGCAGCGGAACATCCGGCAACAGCGCGCCGTACTTCAAGACGCTCTGGGACACGCGCACTTTGGCGGTGAGCCCGAGTTTGGCGTACTGATCCTTGGAACCGCGTGGGTCCTGCCCCGTGGACGGCAGCAAGCCACTGTTGCTGCTGTCGGGGCTGGAGTCGAGTTTGAGCCCGAGCATGCCCAGTGCATCCACGCCGAAACCGACGGTGCCTTCGGTGTAACCCGATTGAAGATTGAGAATAAAGCCTTGAGCCGACTCATCGCGCTTCGAAGCGCCCTGCTCGGTGGACGTATGCCCGTCACGGAAGTCGCGATTGAAATACACCGTGCGCGATTCGATGTTCGCCTTGGTGTCTTCAATGAAACCGCTCGCGAGAGCCTGGGCAGTAAAACCGGCGCACAGGACTACAGCGCCGAAGCCCGAAGACTGGCGCGCAGTGATGAATAGAAATGGGGGACGCATGAAAAAAAGCTCCAACAGTGCAGCGTTTGCGCAAGGCGCAATAAGCCAAAGAAATAGCCCTCGCCCCGGCCATGTAAATGGCCAGGGTGAAGCAGACACACGGGGGTGATCGACAATGATGGCAGAAGGCTTTCAGCGGCCACAGGCGACTTTAGTCTGAAAATGACTGCCAGTTTCTGGCTGCGACGATCCTGTGGCGCAACGGTGAGTTGCACAGCATGCAGCAACAACCCCCGTATTCATTGGCCGAAACCTTCTCTCTAAGGGTTTTCCCTATGCTTGCAAGCCCCGGTGCCTACGGCATTTGCGCCTTGAACGGGGCGGTTTAATGCTGCACCATCCGCACCTGCTTATTCAAAGGACGGAATTAAAGGCATGCTGGACGCGAACGCTACCCATATTTCCCTGACGCTGGAAGGCGTTTCCGCTGACCTGCAAGTGCTCAGCTTCGTCGGTCGTGAAACCCTCAATCAGCCGTTCTGTTTCGACATCGAACTGGTCAGCGCCCGCCCCGACCTGAAACTCGAAGAGTTGCTGCACAAGCCTGGCTGCCTGACCTTCGGCGCTACCGGCAAAGGCATCATCCACGGTCTGGTGTATCGCATCGAACAAGGCGATTCCGGCAAAAGCCTGACGCGTTACAGCATCAGCCTGGTGCCGCAACTGGCTTATCTGCGCCACAACCATGACCAGCAAATCTTCCAGCATTTAAATGTTCCGAAAATCATTGCCCAGGTGCTTGAAGCACGCGGCATTCTGTCTGACGCGTACAGCTTCCAGCTCGGCGCAATCTACCCGGAACGCGATTACTGCGTGCAGTACGACGAATCCGACCTGCATTTCATCCAGCGCCTGTGCGAAGAGGAAGGCATCCACTTCCACTTCCAGCACAGTAGCAGCGGCCACACGCTGGTGTTCGGCGATGACCAGACGGTTTTCCGCAAGCTCGCGCCCGTGGCCTACCAGCAAGACTCTGGCATGGCCGCGACAAAACCGGTGATCAAGCGCTTCAACCTGCGCCTGGAAACCCGCACCACCCGCGTCAGCCGCCGCGATTACGACTTCGAAAAACCCGGAATCCTGCCCGAAGGCGCCGCCAAAAGCGCCTTCGCTCCGGACCTGGAAGACTATGACTATCCCGGCCGATTCACCGACCGCGCGCGTGGCAAACAACTGGCGACCCGTGCCCTGGAACGCCACCGCAGCGACTACCAACTGGCCGAAGGTAAAAGCGACGAGCCCACACTCGTCAGCGGCCACTTCATGGCCCTGAGCGAACACCCGCGCGCCGAGTGGAACGACCTCTGGCTGTTGCTTGAAGTCGTGCACGAGGGCAAGCAGCCGCAGGTGCTGGGCGAAAACGTCACCAGCGACGTCACCCACAACAAAGACGATTTCCATCAAGGCTACCGCAACCGTTTCCTCGCCACCCCATGGGACGCGCACTTCCGCCCTGCCCTCGAACACCCCAAACCGAAAGTCCTGGGCAGCCAGACCGCCATCGTCACCGGCCCGCCCGGCGAAGAAATCCACTGCGACGAATACGGCCGCGTCAAAGTGCAATTCCACTGGGACCGCGACGGCCAGGCCAACGACAACACCAGCTGCTGGCTGCGCGTCGCCACCGGCTGGGCCGGCAGCGCCTACGGCGGCATCGCCATCCCGCGCGTCGGCATGGAAGTGCTCGTCACCTTCCTCGAAGGCGACCCCGACCAACCGCTGGTCACCGGTTGCTTGTTCCACAAGGAAAACGTCGTCCCCTACGACCTGCCCGCCAACAAGACCCGAAGCACCTTCAAAACCCTGAGCTCGCCGGGTGGCAACGGTTACAACGAGTTTCGTATCGAAGATAAAAAAGGAGCGGAACAGATCTACCTGCACGCCCAGCGCGACTGGGATGAAAACATCGAGCATGACCAGAAGATTCGTGTCGGCAATGAACGGCATGACACGGTTGAAGCCAATGTTTTCAGCGAGTTCAAGGTTGAAGAGCATCGTATTACGCAGCTTGACCGCAAGGTGGAGGCGCGCACTGATGATCACCTGACGGTCGCGGAGACCCAGCACGTGAAGGTCGGCACCGCACAGTTTGTCGAGGCGGGTCAGGAGATCCATTACCACGCTGGTGAGAAGGTCGTGATTGAGGGTGGGATGGAGCTGACGGCCAAGGCCGGGGGGAGTTTCGTCAAGGTGGATGCGGGGGGTGTGACGATTAGTGGGGGTGAGGTGAAGGTGAATACTGGGGGCTCGCCTGGGGTGGGGACCGGGATTCAGATTCTGCCGCCCGTCATCCCATGGGCCGCCGCCCAGGACAAAGCAGGCGCCCTGCTCGTCCCGGCCGCCGTACAAATGGCCATGGCCAAAGCCGCCCGTGCGGCAGGCGACATACGCTGCCCGATTTGCGAAGCCTGCCGTGAAGGCAAGTGCGACCTGGGGACTGCAGCATGAGCGACGCACTTAACAACTGGCTCGGCGAACAGGCAAAACTCAATCGCGTGCTGATCCTGGCCCTCGACAGCCTTGCCGAACCGAGCCCGGTTACTTCGCTCTACAGCGCCGGATTGATGAAGCGCTCGGTGCAGCTCTATCGACGCACCCAATATGCCGACTTCGCCGCCATCAGCCCTTGGCTGACCGAACTGCACGAACCCCACGCCGATGCCTTCCGCAAACTGCTGGACGATCCGCAGCGCAATTGGGGCTGGATCGGCAGCATGGATAAAGCCGACCTCGACGGCCTGACTCAGCATTGGCAAGCGCGGATGGTGATAGAGGAAGATGGGGAGCGTTCGTTGTTTCGCTTTCAGGATAATCGGGTGATGGCTCGTTGCCTCGCCAATCTGAGCGAAGCAGAACGCCCCTTATTGTTGGGCCCGATCAGCAGCGTGCTGTATTGGGATGAGGAGCAGTGGAAAAGCGTGGATAACGCCAGACCCGGCCTGTACCCAGTGCCAAACCCCGCGCCGTGGCTGCGAATTCCAAACGCACCGGAGCGTACCCGCAGCATCTTGCGCGAAAACCTGAAACGATGGTTGCTGGTGCACCACGTCGAGGCCGCCGCCAAACTCTCCGAAACCCGCAATGTCCGCGAATGGCTGGAAGAGCAAATGGACCTGCTCGAAGCCTGGCAATGGAACACGCCAGAACAACGCGAATTCATGCTCAGTCTGAGACTTGATCCTAAGTGCGCGGAAGACGTGGCATGGCAGCCATTGCCGAGTGAAACCCCAGAGCAGCATTTTGCGCGGTGTCAGCGGGTGTTTGATGCAAGTTTGGGCAAATCAGAGCGTGAGTAAATTTGTGGCGGCTCGCGCGACAGTGTTTGTGGCTGAACACTTTTCTGGACGTTTGCCTTTTTTCTTCGCGGCGGCGGTTGTGATGGCGGCTTCTGGCTGTTCGGCAGTCAAGCCTGCCGATAGTTTTACGTTGCTGACGGAGCTGCCACCCGGGTTCAGCATTAAAGGTGAAGCGTCTTATGTGCCACGTACGGGGGAAAGCTGCACAGTTCCGGCTCGCGAAGGAAGAAACTACCCAGGTTTAAAATTCTTTGAGCAAAAGCTTAATAACACAGGTCAGACAGCGCATTTCGAAGTGCCACTGACCAGTAATGAAGGTGGCTGCCCGCTGGTAATTGATAACTTCGCATACGAGGTTGACGCCAAATATGGTTCTGACTTTCGAAATGTAGGTAGGGCCCATACAGGAATTTCGTTTCGGGACGGAAGTGTAGAAAGCTCGCCCCCTCCTCCCGTACTAGTCTTGCAAAAACAGTGCGAATGGTTCTTTCGTACAGCAGGACCAAAACGCTACATTGTAAAAATCCTGAAATGTAGATCTGTAGAAACTTCGGATCAGGCAACTGTCACAGATGACAAAGGTCCCATGCAACGTGCTCGGTTCGCAGGAAAGATAATTAAAGTAGTTTTCGCTATTTCAAGCGAAGAGAGCCCAGCCGTAAGTGATAACTGGGTAAAATTTCCGTCTGGCTGGAAGCGTTGCATGGGGGACAGCCTGGAAGACCCATATGCATTCTGTAATGGTAATACAACCGAGTTCAAACCCTTCAAAATGCCGGATGGACGTAATTGCACTGTCTACCCCAACTGCACCGAACAAGGACTATAAAATGTGTTATCGAGGCTTTTACACTGGACTTGTTCAAGCCGCCGCCATCGGTTTGGGAACGTTCGGGGCTACAGGTTGTTCCGTCGCACAACAGGATAGCTTCACGCTGATCACTGAACTGCCACCCGGATTCAGCATTAAAGGCGAAGCATCCTATGTGCCTAGAACGGGAGAGAGTTGTACAGTCCCACCTCGAAAAAGCAGAAGTTACCCCGGATTGAAGTTCTTCGAGCAAAAGCTTAGTAACGACGCCCAGAAAGCGCAATTCGAAGTACCGCTAACCAGCATCGAAGGGGGGTGCCCGTTGGTGCTTGATACCTTTGCGTATGAGGTAGATGCCAAATATGGTGCTGACTTCCGGAATGTGGGTAGGGCACACACAGGGGTTTCGTTTGAGGATGGAAGTGTAGAAAGACCAAGACCTCCCGAAATCTTGATAAAGCAAAAGCAGTGCCAATGGTTGTTTCGCACCGCTGGACCCGATCGCTACATTGTGAAAATTTTGAAATGTAAATCTGTCACAGCGCCCAACGAGGTGAGTGACGAAGCCGAAAATGGTCCCATACAACGAGTACAGCTCGCGGGAAAAACGATCAAAGTTGTATTTTCAATTGCTACGGAAGAAACCCCATACATGGGAGATACATGGGTTAAGTTTCCTGAAGGCTGGAAACGGTGCATGGGGAAAAGCCTTGAAGATCCTTATGCGTTTTGTCGGGGCAATACTACCGATTTTAAGCCCTTTAAAATGCCAGATGGACGTGATTGCACCGTTTATCCCACCTGTACTGAATAAGGATATTTTTTATGGAGCAGAAGGCACCTTGCAATCCACTCTTAAGTGAAAAATCAGGAGCATGCCCACTGCGTGGCGACTGGATTAGTTTTCAAGTAGTAGATGAAACCGGCGATGGCAAGCCTTACGCTGGGCTCTCCTATGTCCTTCAGGATAGTGCGCATCAAAAATATCCCGGAGTACTGGACGCCGATGGAAAAGCGAAGGTTTTCAACCATTATCAAGGCCCCGTCGTACTGACCCTTGACGCCCCTTATATAGGAACTGATGATCTTTATTCTGCCCTTTCGCAGCGAGAAAGCTACCCCATACCTATCACAGAATTTCAGGTAAAAGCCGAGAAAACACGTTTTGTACGGAAAGACGGCTTACGCGTTGAGAAAAATCCTGCAAAGGAAAACGCAGACCAGTTTTTTCATGTCGAAGTGAAAGACTTGGTGAAATTTACTGCTCATCTGCCACCCTACTCTCCAAGGAAATACCCTCCAAACCAAAGTTTAATGAAAGCCATGGGCGACCTCGGGTTCGGACCAATAGAATCGGAACTCTATGGAATTGGCCTATTACCTAACAAACATACCGTTCTTGAAGTACGCCCACTGCGCGCCTTCCGCCCAATGCTTTCGAAAGACAACGCATTCAGCGCATTGAACCTGTATCAACTGTCTCTATTTTCAAGCTTGAGCTACTGTAATTTTGGTCAAGTGCCTGCCGAAAAACCAATCGACACTGTAACGTTTCCATTGGACCCGAGCGTCGGGCATATGTTTGGTAATAGCCTTGCCAGTTATACAGAGTCTTGGAAAATCAACTCAGCCCAGACATTAGCTTACTATCCACTTTATGAAGATGTGCCTTACTCCAAGCGTTTCGAGATTTTACCGTTCGACCCCACATTATACGAAAAAAACAAACGCGAATTAGGCCCAAATCAAGAGCATCCCGCCACGTGGCACTTCTTCGATGATGGCAAAGCCGAGGGCGGCACCAATACTCAGGCCTTCATAACCCACCATGACGAAATTATTCTAATCTCCGTTCGAGGAACGTTAGAACTAGTGGACTTCGTGCGAGACACAGATGCAGAGCAAGTTCCTATTACGGGTGGTATAGGTAAAGCGCATAAGGGCTTTTACGATGCCTACCGAGCGATGAGTACTTTTATACTTACCTATCTCGATAGTTTCCACGTAGACCAAAAAGTCATTATTTGCGGTCATAGCCTCGGCGGCGCCATTGCGACTTTGCTCGCTGAAGCGCTACGACGCGATACCAAAAAATACGACGTCCTTCTCTACACCTACGGCTCCCCACGAGCCGGCGACGCTGACTTCGTAAACGGCGCGGCAGACTTGGCCCATCACCGCATGGTCAACAGCAACGACCCTATTCCAAGTGTTCCCGCACCATGGATGAACACTCGCAAAAGTATCTGGATGCCGGGCGTGGTCCTCAGTTTTATCACCGCGCCTTTAGGCGCACTAATTTTCGCTATAGGCCTGTCGCGAACCGGCGGTGCGCCCTACGAACACCAGGGTAATCTGCACCATTTCATGCCCGTTCATTTTAAAGGACGCGAGCAATCCGCTGTTCTCTGGGACCCAGGTTGCGACTCCATCGAAGAGGCGGCTTGCACCAAGGCATTGAAAAAGTTCGGCGACATGCCCGATCGAGATGCTTTTGTGATGCAACTGTTCCAGATGAGCGATCACTACATGGTGCCCTCCTACATTCCATACGCTTGGGCAACATTACGCCGCTGGCAGCAAACCCAGGAAAGCGGAACCACGGTGGTTACCAAAACAGAGTACGACCAGGTTTACTACCAATTGCAAGAGATGCAGGACCGGCTGAAGGCGAAGGAAACCGAACTAAGATTCGCCGTTCAGTCTGACCGTCGGCAGTCCCAGCAAGAGGCGAATGTGTTGAGGGCGGAAATAGGACGGCTGGATACCTCCCGACAACGAATTCATACCCTGAGCTATCTGAAACTGGTGCCCGAGGACGTTTACGGCTCTGCCACTCAGACGCCGGAACATAAACTCAACGTGGATCGCTGGATGGCGAAGAAAGAAAACAGTGTCGAGGTCCAGCTCGCGATGATTCCTGATGCAAACAGCAGTGACCTGAGGACAGCGTAGTTTTCAGGAAATCATTGGTGCTGCATGTGAACAAGCCAGTCAGGAGACTGGCTTGTTTTGTACCTCAGTGGCTTCAGACCGGCGCCTTCCACCCCATCATCCGCTGCTGAGCCACCTGCAACAGATCAAAACCATCCTGAGTCAGCAAGTAAACCGCATGCGTAATGTGTGGAATGTCTTGAACATCGCCGTGCTTGAAGCATTGGCAGTGCAGCGTTTCGAGTAGCTGGCTGGAGGCTCGGATGCGCTGTAGCGCGGCTTCGAGAATGTCTTGGGGATTGGCTTCTGTGTCGATCAACAACGGACTTGAGTCGGTAACGCCGCTGTTGATTGAACGATAGCGATCTGGGAACGGATTTAGCGTTGGCATAGTAATTACTCGAGTATTAATTTAGTAATCGCCAGCACCGTGACCAAACGATGGAGGCGGCTATGTACAGGTTTGGTCAACCGCTAACACTCAAAACGGCTCGCCCGAAAGCGTCCTGCACACAGCCACCATTGCAACGCACTACGAGACGTAAAAGTCCGCAGCGCGAATGATGGCACAAATATGTGCAGTGTTAGGCAGGTGACCAAACCCGATCGCTGATTTTGCAGCGAGCCCAAACACTAACCGCCCAGCCCATCAGGCGAAAGTCGACAAGTCATCTGACCGTGTAGGACCAAGCCGAACATCCCGTAGATCGTTTCCCACATGAAACTTCTGACAGAAACGCCTCACGACAGGCGGCATTCAATCGAGTTAACCATCGCTTAACCCCGCGGTCCAAAACTTTACTGGACCGCACGCCCTCAGAGCCCTCTGACGCCCAGTGCGGCAGGTTCGACGCCAATCCGTCGAGCTGACTTAACGTCTGCACGGGAGATCGTCACATGAACATCCGCACACTGCTGGTTACTTCTGCCCTCGCCTGCACCGCGTTCACCGGGCTGGCCCAGGCCAATGACACTTCCTCCTCGCAAGCCGTGCCCTACCACTACGGCATGCCGCTGAATATCAAGAAGGTCGTTGCCCTGACTGAGCCCCAGACGCTCGAGTGCAAAGTGATAACCGCCGACATGAAGTACATCGATACGTCCGGCAAGCCTGAGGAAATCAGCTACCGGAAACTTTCCGACGCTTGCAGTTATCAGAACTGACTGAAAAGTCTGATTTAACACTTTGCGGTATTCCTGTGAGGGGTTCTGGCGCTATGCTTTGCGCCTCCCTCACTGCCGCAAGGATTGGCCATGCAGTTTTCGTTTCGCACCTTGTCGACCTTCACTTCCCTTTTGTGTTTTCTGCTAGCCCTGGTCTGGGGTTTCGTACCGGACGTATTACTTGCGATCTGGAGCATTGAATATTCATCGGCGACCGGATTTGTGGCACGACGCAGTGCGGTCCTGTTTGCAGCGCTGGGGGTTATTTTCTACCTGGTCCGAAACGAGGCGCCCTCCGTTACTCGCGGCGCACTGAGCACCGGGTTTACCGTCGGGTGTTTCGGCCTGGCAACACTGGGCTTCGGCGAATGGCTTAATGGCCATGCCGGTCCAGCCATCTTGCTGGCAGTGTTGGTCGAGCTGGCGCTGGGACTGGGATTCGTCCAGACCCGGCGCGCATCGGCAGAACTCGAGACTGCAGGCTAAAGCGCTTTCCTGTCTGGATGCAGGGTCTGCTTGGCGGATCTACTCGCCAAGTCAGAGCGCAGTCCTGCAATCAGGTCGTTGATTTCCCGGCTACCGTTGAGCTGTCTGGCATTTATTCCGGTCACCAATAAATCGGCGTGATCGGTTTTACGGTCGGAGTACACCTTGACGGTCATTGACGACAGGTCCGGCGACACCGTGCATTGGCAGCGTCTGGGTAGAAAGCTGCTTTCAACGATATTGCGAAGTTCCAAGGCAGAAAGAAACATGGCGACCCTCTCCTAAATGTGAGACTGCCAATCGAATTTCAACGTCGATGGGTGCTGAGATCTCTCGCTTTACTTCCTTTGCGGGGCTTCTATGTCTCAACAACGCACCGTTTTCTTGTTCAGGCTGACTCAATATTGTCCTAGTCAACTTAAGACCTGATTGAGCATAAAACATGCCGGGAATTTCGCCGTGCAGCTCATCGGCAAATCAATGATTTAGCGAAACAGCCAAGAAATGGCCTCATGCAATATGCAAGGAGAGCCTGGTTCAGCCCTGCAATTTGCATATTCCCGAGCGGGTTTGCATTAGCGGTTGGCGACAGTAAGAATGCGCCCAATGATTTCAGTATCCGCTGACCCTACTCACACGCAAGGAGGCATCATGGGTTTTTTGACCTTGATCAATACCGTCGGGCTGATTGTTGCTGGCCTGTCGACTGTGGCTCATGCCGCAAAACTGGAAACCGTCGCACCGTTTCCCAAGCCAGAGAGTGGTTATACCCGCCAGGTCATACACGTCGCCCCACAACCGCAGGAAGAAAACTTCCAGGTTGAGGTGCTGGCCGGCAAGACCCTCACCGTGGACTGCAACCGCCAGCGTCTGGGCGGTATCCTTGAAGAAAAAAACCTCGAAGGCTGGGGATATCCCTTCTACCGCCTGGAGAAAGTCATTGGCCCGATGAGCACGCTGATGGCCTGTCCTGATGGCAAAAGCAAACAGGACTTCGTGCCGGTGGTCGGCGACGGCTTCATGTTGCGTTACAACAGCAAGCTGCCAATCGTGCTTTACGTGCCCAAGGACGTCGAAGTTCGTTATCGGATCTGGTCGGCATCAAGCAAGGTCGAAAAAGCCGTTCAGGAATAACAACCCTCTCCTTCATGCCGGGGCGCCACTCAACGCGGCGCGCTCGGCAACATGGCGCAAACTGTCGAAGTTGATGTTAGCGCCCGAGTCAAT
The DNA here is from genome assembly GCF_030209165.1 of Pseudomonas sp. fls2-241-R2A-110. Taxonomy (NCBI): domain Bacteria; kingdom Pseudomonadati; phylum Pseudomonadota; class Gammaproteobacteria; order Pseudomonadales; family Pseudomonadaceae; genus Pseudomonas; species Pseudomonas sp. fls2-241-R2A-110. The sequence goes on from NZ_JARVSN010000003.1 coordinate 93,256, forward strand.
CGCCACCAGCGTCTGGCCTCGCACAGCAGTTTGCGCGACATACTTTTTGATCCCCGCTACCGCCAGCGCGCCGGAAGGCTCGGTGATCGAGCGGGTATCGTCGTAGATATTCTTGATGGCGGCGCACAACTCATCATTGGAAACCGTCAGCACTTCATCGACACAAAACCGGCAGACCTCAAATCCATAAGCGCCGATCTGCGCAACGGCCACGCCATCGGCGAAGGTGCCGACTTTGGGCAGGACCACGCGTTCATCCGCCTGCAATGCAGCGTACAAACACGCGGAGTGTTCTGACTCGACGCCGATGATGCGGACGTCAGGGCGCAGGTATTTGACGTACGCCGCGATGCCGGCAATCAAGCCTCCACCGCCCACTGGGACAAAGATTGCATCCAGCGGCCCTTGGTGCTGGCGAAGGATCTCCATGGCCACAGTGCCCTGCCCCGCGATCACGTCCGGGTCATCGAAGGGAGAAACGAAGGTGCGACCGCTTTGTTCGGCCAGGCTCAGCGCGTATTCGAGGGCAAATGGAAAACTTTCGCCGTGCAGCACGGCATCGGCACCACGACTGCGCACCCCGAGCACTTTCAATTCCGGTGTCGTGCAGGGCATGACGATGGTGGCCGCAATTCCTAACTCTCGCGCGGCCAGCGCGACGCCTTGGGCATGATTACCCGCCGAAGCAGTGATCACGCCGCGAGCCTTTTGCTCATCGCTTAGCTGCACGAGCTTGTTGTAGGCGCCGCGAATCTTGAAGGAAAAGGTCGGCTGTAAATCCTCGCGCTTGAGCAGGACCTGATTACCCAGGGCTTCGGACAGCGCTGGCGCCGCTTGCAACGGCGTACGCACCGCCAGTTCATACACGGGCGCGGCAAGGATCTTTTTTACGTAGTGCTCAAGCAAGGTCTGCTGGGCGGGTGTAGTGCTCATGGTCGTCTCCTGACGTTGATCGCAACCCATGAGACAGAAAGTAAAAACCCGCCTCTAGGGCGGGTTGGGTGCTGCAGTCGTGAGCTAGCCCGCCAAATAAGGAATGGCGGTAATAATGCTTGGCTGGCAGCGCAGTACGGTGAAAGTCATGACTGGAAATTAGCCGGGTGCCGATGGCAAGTCAATGGTCAATTTCCTTCGGTCTCTGTAGTAAGAAATGCGTCGATGCAGCCAGCAAGCCTGATCGGGAGAAGGGATTCGTGTGCGCCATGGAACCCATGTGGGAGCGGGCTTGCCCGCGAAGGCGGCCTGAATACCGACACATTCACTTCGCCAACCGCCTGAGCCCAAGCACCATCACCCCTGCCCCGATCATCATCGCCATCAAAAACAATGGATAGGACACCCACCACGGCGTGTCCCGGGTCATCATGCTGAATTCCGACATGCCGCCAATACTCGCAATCAGATTCAACGGCAAAAACACCACATTGATTAACGTCAGCTTGCGCAACAGGTTGTTCATGCTGTTGTTCATCAGGTTGCCCCGGGCATCGATCAAGCCGGAGAACACCGTGGAGTAGATTTCCGCCTGTTTGTAGCACTGGTTGTTTTCGATAATCAGGTCGTCGATCAGGCCGATGGCTTCGCCGCTGAAGTGTTCCTTTGCGGCGTGATTGCGCAACCGCGTCAGGACTGCGCCGTTGCTGTGAATCGCGTTGATGTAATAGATCAGGCTTTCGCTGAGGTTGAACATCTGGATCAGGTGTTGGTTCTGCATCGATGCGTTGAATTTCTGTTGCAACTCCCGGGCAACCATCTTGATCACCTTCAGGTGACCTAAATAGTGATGGATGTTGTGGAACAGCAGGTCGAGCAACACATCCAGCGGCGTATTCAACGGCTGCCGGGCGCCTAGCCCATGCAGCGGCGAGTCGTCGGTAGCGATCACTAGCAGGCGCTGTGCGGAAAACAGCAGGCCACAGGACGACACTTCAAACGCCAGGCTTCCTGCTCCGGAATAATTTTCCGGCCGCTTCCAGATCAGGAACAGGTTATCGGGGTGAAACTCGATGCGCGACACCTCATCAGGGTCAAGCGCCGAAGCCAGGGCGTGTTCATCAAGTTTGAAGTGGCTGTGCAGCAGATCCCGTTCCGCCGCGTCGGGGTTGCTGAACAACATCACCTCGGCATCCAGCCGCTCGACCGCATGTAAGGTACCGCCGGCCAGTTGAAAGCTTTTGATCATCGGCCGATCACCAGGCCTGGCCGCGACGTTTCAGTTCCAGCCGACGGACGAACTCTTCGAGTACCAGCGAATATAGATCATCCTGCAAATAAGCGTCTTCGATGCCAGCGTCCATGTTCGGGTTGTCGTTGACTTCGATCACCACCACCTTGTCGCCGGACTGCTTGAGGTCGACGCCGTAGAGACCGTCGCCGATGAGGTTGGCGGTTTTCACGGCCAGTTCGACCACGGCTCGCGGGGCTTCGTGGACCGCCAGGGTACGGCACTCTCCGTTGATGTCCTGACCCTTAGCCTTGTGGTTGTAGATTTGCCAATGGCCCTTGGACATGAAGTACTGGCAGGCGAAGATCGGTTTACGGTTAAGCACGCCGATGCGCCAATCGTATTCGGTGTAGAAGAATTCCTGTGCCAGCAACAGCACGGAGTGTTCGAACAGTTCGGCCGTGGCGTCCAGCAAGGCTTGCTGGCTTTCGACCTTGATCACTCCACGGGAGAAGCAACCGTCCGGGATCTTCAACACCAACGGAAAGCCCAGGCGTTCGCCGACCCGTTCGAAATCTTCCGGTCGTTCCTTGTAAAGAATTTCAGTGGCAGGCATGCCGAGTTGATGACTTTTGAGCAGGTCAGTCAGATACACCTTGTTGGTGCAGCGCAAGATCGAGGCGGGATCATCCATCACCACCAGCCCTTCACTTTCGGCTTTTTTCGCGAAGCGGTAGGTGTGGTTGTCGACACTGGTGGTCTCGCGGATCAGCAAGCCGTCATATTCGGCGATACGCGAGTAATCCTTACGCTCGATCAACTCCACATCGATGCCCAACGTCTTGCCCACGCGTACGAAGTTGTCCAGCGCCTTGGCGTTAGAGGGCGGCAACGCTTCCTGTGGGTCATGCAGGATGGCCAGGTCATAACGGGCCAGCCGTGGTGAGCGCGGCACACGCCATATCTTGCGACTGAAACTGTCCAGAGAGTGGGCAAACTGATCTTCCTGATCTTCGCGCAACTTATGCAGGGCACCAGACTTTATGCCTTCGATGTGCCAGCCGTTGGTTTTTCTGAATTCAACTAACAATATCGGACAAGGAAACACTTCAAACAATTGTCGAGCCAGATCCTGCAACGGTTCGATATTGGTTTTTCCAAAGTACAGCGTCAGGGTAAAGCCTTCGGTATCACTGTAAAGATGATTGCTTAGGGCTTTTTCCAGAAGCTTATCCAAGTCGTCAAGGGCCAAGCCATACAACGACTTTCTGGTGAGCTCGCTGATGGTCCGCACCGACGGAATGACCTTGTGCCCACGGGCCTCGGCCAGCAACGAGCAGTAATAGCCGTGCCCCAGGTACTTGTAGCTGCGGCACAGGTTGATTACCTGTATGCGCTTGCCCTGTCCGTTGTCTCGGGTCTGCTCGAGGTATTCCTGGGCGCTGACGATGTCCTCGCTGGGGAAATACGACGCCCAGTCTTCCTTGCGTTCGACGATGATAATCAATTGACTTGAAGGTTTGTTTGCATCACTTAAATAAGTTGCTGCCGGCAAAGTTTGCTCGGATACTTCGCGCCAATGACCTTGTACCGCTGACATAGTGATTGATCCGTTGGAGAACAAGACCTTTCCTATTAAGCACGAACTTTTTCGAAAGTCTCGTTTAGTTACGCAACTTTTACGGCGGTCATATGAACACTGTCTTTCGCCTGGCAACGCTTGCAGACTTGCCAACGCTACTTGAACTGGAACAGCAATGTTTCACCACCGATCGGCTTAACAGCCGCAGTTTTCAGTGGATGATCACACGGGCTAACGGTCAGTTGCTGGTGGCCCAGCGAGGTCAGCAGCTGCTGGGTTACGCCGTGGTGCTGTTTCACCGGGGCACCTCATTGGCGCGGCTTTACTCGATTGCGATCGCCCCTGATGCTCGCGGCGGCGGGCTGGGCAAGCAGTTGCTCGAACGCATCGAGGCCTGCGCCCTTGAGCATGATTGCGCCTACCTGCGGCTTGAGGTGCGTACCGACAACCCGGCAGCGATTGCCCTGTATGAGCGCAACGGCTACCGGCGATTCGCATTGATCCATGACTATTACCAGGACCATGCCGATGCGCTGCGGCTGGAAAAACGCATTCTCCAACACCGCGATTCGCGCAACATCAAGGTCCCTTATTACTCGCAAACCACCGATTTCACCTGTGGCCCGGCCTGCCTGCTGATGGCGATGGGAGCGCTGCAAGGCGAACGATTACTGGAGCGTCGCGAGGAACTGCAAATCTGGCGCGAGGCGACGACGGTATTCATGACCTCTGGTCACGGTGGTTGCAGCCCGCAGGGTCTGGCGCTGGCGGCGTGGCGACGGGGGTTTCGGGTGCAGTTGCAGCTGAGCATGGCAGGGCCATTGTTTCTCGATGGCGTGCGCGATGAACATAAAAAAGACGTAATGCGCTTGGTGCACGAGGAGTTCACTACGCAATTGCAAGAAACCGATGTGGAACGAGTGATCGGTGGGCCGCTGGATCTTGCGCATTTGCTGCACGATGGTGGGCAACCGCTGGTGCTGATCAGCAGCTATCGGTTGACTCGCTCCAAGGCGCCGCATTGGGTTATCGTCACCGATTGCGATGACGAGTTCGTCTACCTGCATGACCCGGATGTGGACCACAGCCAACATCGTCAGCCGATGGACTGCCAGCACTTGCCGGTCAGCCGTGGGGAATTCGAGAAAATGTGCACTTTCGGGCGCGGCAAGTTGCGCGCGGCAGTGATCCTGTATGCCCGCTCATGAGCCTCATAATCACAGCCGCAGAACGTGCTACTTCAGGCCGATCCTGTACAACCCGCCATCGTCCTCATCAGTCAGCACATACAAGTAGCCATCCGGCCCCTGCCGCACATCGCGAATGCGTTTGCCCAGTTCGCCGAGCAAACGTTCTTCATGAACCACTTTGCCGCCTTCGAGCTGCAAGCGGATCAGATCCTGGCTAACCAACGCGCCGATGAACACGTTGTGCAGCCAGGGCGTGAAGCGATCAGCGTCGTAGAACGCCATACCGCTGAGGCCGGGGGACTTTTCCCAGACATGGTGCGGGGGCACGGTGCCTTCGGCGGTCTTGCCTTTGGCTTCCGGGATGGGTTCGCCGGAATAGTTGATGCCGTGAGTCGCCAGCGGCCAACCGTAATTCTTGCCGCGCTCGATGATGTTGATTTCATCGCCGCCCCGAGGACCATGCTCATTTTCCCAGAGGGTCCCGGCCCACGGATTGAGCGCAGCACCCTGAGGGTTGCGATGTCCATAGGACCAGATTTCCGGGCGTACACCGGCCTGGCCGACAAAGGGATTGTCGTCCGGCACCTTGCCATCCGGGTAGATCCGCACCACCTTGCCCTGCAACTTGTCGAGGTCCTGAGCCGTTGGCCGGTCATTGTTTTCGCCCAGGGTGATGAACAGGAAGCCATCGCGATCAAACACCAACCGTGAGCCGAAGTGATTACCAACGGAGAGCTTGGGTTCCTGGCGGAAGATCACCTTGAAGTCCTTCAGGGTTTTCAGGTCTTCGGACAATTGTCCTCGCCCGACGGCCGTGCCGGCCTTGTCACCCGCGCCGCCACCCTCGGCGTAAGACAGATAAACCATACGATCCTGCTTGAAGTCGGGCGACAGCACGACATCCAGCAAACCGCCCTGCCCCTTGGCCCACACCTTCGGCACGCCATCAATCGGAGCTGAAAGCTTGCCTTCGTAATCGACGACCCGCAGGTTGCCGGGCCGTTCGGTCACCAGCATGCCCTTGCGATCGGGCAGGAACGCCAGAGACCATGGATGCGCCAGGCCTTTGGCAATCGGCGTGACTTCGAGGGTGCCCTGCTCGCTTTTCATGTCCTGGGCCGGCGCCGCAATAACGGGCGCCGTGGCGGTGATCAGTACGCTGGCGCAAAAAGTGGCCAGGAGAGTTTTACGCAACATGCACGAATCCTTTTGTCGTTTGAATAGCTGGCAAGAACACGGTCCTGCCATTCAACGGTTACTGGTGTCGTCGTCTCGATGCGGCGGATTGGGAATGAATTTCGGCGGGCTGGCGGGCGGCGACCGATCCTGCGGGTAGCGATTGCCGATGCCGCCATTGTCGAGCGTCGGCGGCCGTGGCACCGGCACTGTGTTCGGTCCGCGAATCGCCGGGGCGCTCGGTTGCGTGCCTTGCATGCTATTGGGATTGGCCCGACGAATCGGGCTGTTATATGGGTTGCTCGACGTGCCCGTCGGGCTCTGCGCGAGCAGCATTGATGAAGGTGGCGCGGCTTGGGCCAGACTGCCCAGCAGGCCACTGAATGCCAATACGGTGCAGCCGAACACGAGTCTGTTCATTGGGAGCCTCTCGACACCAGCGTGGATAGGGTCTTCGATAGCACGCTACGCCGGGGGTGCGGATTTGTTAACCAAAACCTCCTTCACAAGATGTAACACCCGGTGACCGCCCAGCAAAACCGGGCCGCAGCCCGCTGAAACTTTTGCGCAGCGATGCAGGTCACCTGAACACATCACTTGCGAGTAGACGACCATGGCACGTGCAATCTGGAAAGGCGCAATCAGTTTCGGGCTGGTGCATATCCCTGTGGCGCTGGTCTCGGCGACGTCTTCCCAAGGCGTGGATTTTGACTGGCTGGACAGTCGCAGCATGGAGCCGGTGGGCTACAAGCGCGTCAACAAGGTCACTGGCAAGGAAGTCACCAAAGAGCACATCGTCAAAGGTGTGCAGTATGAGAAGGGTCGCTACGTGGTCCTCAGCGAAGAGGAAATCAAGTCGGCACACCCCTTGTCGACGCAGACCATCGACATCTTTTCCTTTGTCGACAGCGACCAGATCCCCCTGCAAAACATCGACACGCCCTATTACCTGGCGCCGGACAAACGCGGCGGCAAAGTCTATGCGCTGTTGCGTGAAACCCTGAGCAAGACCAATAAAGTCGCGCTGGCGCACGTTGTGCTGCACACCCGGCAGCACTTGGCCGCGCTGATGCCACTGGAATCGGCGATGGTCTTGGTGATGTTGCGCTGGCCTGCCGAAGTGCGCAGTCTCGATACGCTGGAACTCGGCACTGAAGTGACCAAACCCGAATTGGCCAAGGGTGAGCTGGATATGGCCAAGCGTCTGGTCCAGGACATGAGTGGCGACTGGAGCCCCGAGGACTACCGCGACAGCTTTGAAGACAAGATCATGGCGCTGGTCGAGAAGAAAGCCAATGAGGGCAAGATCGAAGATGTCGAGACGGCGACCGGGGAAGAGGAACGTAAAACCGCTGATGTCATCGATTTGACTGAATTGCTCAAACGTAGCCTGGGCGGCAAGAGTGCCGGCAAGGCCAAGCCGGCGACTAAACCGACTGCGCAGAAAAAAGCCACGAAGACTTCTCGTGGCTAATAGTTTTGCGGCGAATGTCAGGGCCTCTTCACCGGCAGGCTGGCTCCCACAATTAAACGCAATCCAATGTGGGAGCGAGCCTGCTCGCGAAAGCATGGCAAGCCGCATGCATCTCTCAGATCAGCACAATAACCGCCAGCAACCCACCAAAAAGCGCCCACTTCTCCAAGTAATACAGCTTGCGATTAGTCTTCTTCAGCGCCTTGCCCCGCAAGCGGATCTTGTAGATTTTGGTGAACAACCGATTGATCCCGCCGGTCTTGTCCCCTGCATCGTTCGGCGCACCGGCGGCCGACATTACATTACGGCTGAACCAGGCGTTGAAGGCGGCTGCCCAGCGGTATTTCATCGGTCGCTCAACGTCGCAGAACAAAATGATGCGGTTCTGCTGCGTGGTGTTTTCGGCGTAATGAATGAACGTCTCGTCGAACATCACCGCCTCGCCGTCGCGCCAGTGGTAGTTCTGGCCGTCGACATTGATGTAGCAACCGGGGTCGTTTGGCGTGTTCAGGCCCAGATGGTAACGATACGAGCCTGCATACGGGTCGCGATGACGGACGAGTTTGGAGCCTGGCGGCAGTTCGGCGAACATCGCTGCTTTGATCGAGCCAATACCCTGCACCAGTTCAGTGGTACGCGGGCAGAGTTTCATGGCTGAAGGATGGCTGTCGCCGTACCACTTCAGGTAGAAACGCTTCCAGCCAGTCTTGAAAAACGAGTTGAAGCCGACATCGTCATATTGGTTCGAACGCTTGATTTCGCCGTTCTGGAGCAGGTTCTGGCCTTCGGCGCGGATTTCTTCCCAATGATCCTGCAACGGACTCAGATCAGGAAAATCGGCCGGATTGAGGTAAGGCTTGTTGGGGATTTTCGAGAACAAGTAGAGGAAGCAATTGATCGGCGCCAGAAACGTCGAGTGATCGCTCAGTTGACGACCCAGTTTATGGCGCACCCGACCGCGCAGGTGGACGTACGCAATGGAGACAACATATATAAAGCCAATTATCAGTTTCACGGAAATCGTCACACGTCAGAAGTAAACAAACTGCGTCCCCGGGTGGCCTCGCGCCCCTGGGGTTGTGTGCAGCGTCTGAATACACAACAGCGGTCTCAATGATGCGTTCTTGAGCCTGCGCCGACTGTCGGCAAAAGCTCGATAGGTGGCATTTTAGCCACTATTTGTAACAAATAGTTAGCTTGCAAATGTGAAAATCTGTCCGCTGATGCCACCAAAGTGCCCGCGGAGTCTTAACGCCCTATCGTTTAAAGAGCCAGACCAGTACAATCGCCGCCAAACATTACGCGCCCCCCTTGGTTGATGACGGGAATGAACCCCGTCTCAGCGCACTTCGACTCGGGCCAAGCGCTCCATTGCTGCTGTCCACTTATTGCCAGATGGACCTTCCGCTTCTGACCGGGATGCATTTCCTGTGGTTCGAAAACCGGAAACGGGTACTGAATCGGTACTGCCGCACCCTTAGCTATTCTGAATGCTTCGCAGGAAAAACCTTTGATCTCTACAGCTAACATCACGATGCAGTTCGGCGCCAAGCCGCTATTCGAAAACGTTTCGGTCAAATTCGGCGCGGGCAACCGCTACGGCCTGATCGGTGCCAACGGTTGCGGCAAGTCGACGTTCATGAAAATCCTCGGCGGCGACCTTGAGCCATCCGGCGGGCAGGTCATGCTCGAGCCGAACGTGCGTCTGGGTAAATTGCGCCAGGACCAGTTCGCCTACGAAGAATTCACCGTCATCGACACCGTGATCATGGGTCACGAAGAGCTGTGGAAGGTCAAGGCCGAGCGCGACCGCATCTACTCGCTGCCGGAAATGACCGAAGAAGACGGCATGGCCGTGGCCGAACTGGAAACCGAGTTCGCCGAAATGGACGGCTACACCGCCGAATCCCGTGCCGGCGAACTGCTGCTGGGCCTGGGTATCGGCATCGAGCAGCACTTTGGCCCGATGAGTGAAGTGTCCCCGGGCTGGAAACTGCGCGTTTTGCTGGCCCAGGCGCTGTTCTCCGATCCTGAAGTGCTGTTGCTCGACGAACCGACCAACCACCTGGACATCAACACCATTCGCTGGCTGGAAAACATTCTGACCCAGCGCTCCAGCCTGATGATCATCATCTCTCACGACCGTCACTTCCTGAACAGCGTGTGCACCCACATGGCTGACCTGGATTACGGCGAGTTGCGCCTGTTCCCGGGCAACTACGACGAGTACATGACCGTGGCGACCCAGTCCCGCGAGCAGCTGCTGTCGGACAACGCCAAGAAGAAAGCTCAGATCTCGGAACTGCAATCGTTCGTCAGCCGCTTCTCGGCCAACGCCTCGAAAGCCAAGCAAGCGACCTCCCGCGCCAAGGCGATCGACAAGATCCAGCTGGCCGAGGTCAAGCCTTCGAGCCGTGTGAGCCCGTTCATCCGTTTCGAACAAACCAAGAAGCTGCACCGTCAGGCAGTTATCGTCGAGCGCATGGCCAAAGGCTTCGATGGCAAGACGCTGTTCAAGGACTTCAGCTTCCAGGTTGAAGCCGGCGAACGCGTGGCAATCATCGGCCCGAACGGTATCGGCAAGACCACCCTGCTGCGCACCCTGGTCAACGAACTGACCCCGGATGCCGGCACCGTGAAGTGGACCGACGCCGCGGAACTGGGCTACTACGCCCAAGACCACGCGCATGACTTCGAAGACGACTGCAACCTGTTCGACTGGATGGGCCAATGGACCCAGGGCGGCGAGCAAATCGTTCGTGGCACCCTCGGCCGCATGCTGTTCTCCAACGACGAGATCCTCAAGTCGGTCAAGGTCATCTCCGGTGGTGAGCAAGGTCGCATGCTGTTCGGCAAGCTGATCCTGCAAAAGCCAAACGTATTGATCATGGACGAACCGACCAACCACTTGGACATGGAATCCATCGAGGCGCTGAACCTGGCGCTGGAGAACTACCCGGGCACGCTGATCTTCGTCAGCCACGACCGTGAGTTCGTATCGTCCCTGGCCACCCGCATCATCGAGCTCAGCCCTAGCGGCGTGATCGACTTCAGCGGCACCTATGACGACTACCTGCGTAGCCAGGGCGTTGTGTTCTAAATAGCTGCTGAAACTGAAAAGCCCTGTCCATGTGACGGGGCTTTTTGCATTTCAGGATCGACAGTTTTTCTGGTGCTGAAACCATCGTCGGAACGCCGCCCGGAGCCAGCTCTCTCCCACAGTTGACCGCGTTCCCCTGTGGGAGCGAGCCTGCTCGCAATGAGGCCCTCAAGCCAATAAATAATAGTTAGCCTGCTTTCTTTTGTTTCAGGCCCACGCCATGATGCAGTTCTCCCACCGCCGCCCGCGAACGAGCCCTCATGTCTGCGCAGCAACTGCCCCCGCAAAGCTCCATGGCGATCACCCTGCAGATCGTCTCTATCGTTTTCTATACCTTTATTGCGTTCCTCTGCATCGGCCTGCCGATTGCGGTGTTGCCGGGTTACGTCCATGAGCAGTTGGGTTTCAGCGCGATCATCGCGGGCTTGACCATTGGCTCGCAGTACCTGGCCACCCTGCTCAGTCGCCCGATGGCCGGGCGCATGTCGGACACCATCGGCACCAAACGGGCGATTGTCTACGGGTTGTCGGGGATCGTGCTGAGCGGCGTTCTGACGCTGATTTCAACGTTGCTGCAAAGCTATCCGTTGCCAAGTTTGTTGATCCTCATTGCCGGTCGCTTGTTGCTGGGGATCGCACAAGGATTGATCGGCGTGGGCACAATCAGTTGGTGCATGGGCCAGGTCGGCGCCGAACACACGGCCCGGTCGATTTCGTGGAACGGCATCGCGTCCTACGGTGCCATCGCCATTGGCGCGCCTTTGGGCGTGGTGATGGTCAGTGAATATGGCTTCGCCAGCCTGGGGATTGTGCTGTCACTGTTGGCCCTGGCGGCGTTGCTGCTGATCCGCAACAAACCTTCAGTGCCGGTGATTCGTGGTGAGCGCCTGCCGTTCTGGGCGGTGTTCGGGCGGATCGCTCCGTTTGGTGCGAGCCTGAGCCTGGCTTCGATCGGTTACGGCACCCTGACCACCTTTATTACGCTTTATTACGTAAGTCGCGGCTGGGCCGGCGCCGCTTATTGCCTCACGGTGTTTGGTGTTTGCTTCATTCTGGCGCGGCTGCTGTTCATCTCCAGCATCAGCCGCTTCGGCGGCTTCACCTCGGCCATCGCCTGCATGACCATCGAAACCCTGGGCCTGGCGCTGCTGTGGCTCGCGCCCACGACCGGTTATGCGTTGATCGGCGCCGGCCTGACCGGGTTTGGTTTGTCGCTGGTCTATCCAGCACTGGGTGTCGAGGCAATCAAGCAAGTGCCCAACGCCAGTCGCGGCGCGGGCTTGAGTGCCTATGCGGTGTTTTTTGATCTGGCGCTGGCGATTGCCGGGCCGCTGATGGGCGCGGTGGCCTTGAACCTGGGGTATTCGTGGATCTTCTTCAGCGCGGCGCTACTGTCAGTGACAGGCCTGGGATTGACCCTATTGCTCAAACGCCGCGCAATGACCTGACCCCATAGGGGTCCCGACAACTATTGATCGGCGGTTTGCATGCCGGCGCGGCTTGGCTTGCCGAGAGCATGTGAGAAGAATCGATCGGCTTCGGACACCATGTTGCGGTGGATGTCTTTGCGGTCGACGCCGTCAGCATCGGTGCACAAGGCCGGCATGGCGATGATTTGTTCTTCATTGCATGGCGCCAGGAACACGAAGTGCCCTGCCCCGGCCAGCAATTTGAAGTCGGGCGCGATTGGCAGTTTGCGCGCCAGCGCCGCGGCGTTTTTGTCGTAGGCCACCAGTTTGTCGCCATCGCCACTGTAAAGCAGCACGGGCACATGCACGTCGGCCAAGGTCTGGCGGCCGAATTTCAAACTCAGCGGCGCCATCAACAACAATGCATGGACGCGTGGATCGGCCACCGGCCGCAAGTCATCGCGATCGACGATCAGCTCACCTTTAGTGTTACAGGCATCGCGGTCGTCCGGACGTTCCTGGCAATAGCGGCGAAGACGGTCCAGGTCAGGCGTGGCGCCGGACAGGATCAACGCCGTCTCGCCACCCGCCGAGTATCCGATCACGCCCACTTGGTCGGCATTGACGAAAGGCGAGAGCATCCGGTCGCCGAGGGTCGCGGTAATGGCTTCGGAGATCTGGATAGGCCGGCCGTACAGATTGCTTAACGTACCGAGACGGCTATGGTCTTTGGAGTTGTCGCCAGGATGGATCACCGCCACCACCACAAACCCTTTGCGCGCCAGCGAGGTCGCGAGGTCGTGAAGGGCCAGCGGGGTTCCGGTGTTGCCGTGGGACAGCATCAGCATCGGGAAACGCCCGATGGCAACTCGGGTGTCTTCGCCGGCTTCGACGGTGTACCCCTCAAGCAGGCTGGAGTGTTCCCTGTCGCTCGAGGGATAGAACGCGATGGCGCGCATCGGCTGCAAATCCAGAGGGTCGAGAAAAGTCATCTCATGGAAACCGACGCTCCAGTGAGGATGCGGCGCAGGCGCGGCGTGCACTGAATTCAGGCTGCTGAGCAGGCAAATCAGTAACGTTGCACAAAGACGCACCATTGGATGCCCTACCCTTTGTTACTTGACCGGAAAGCCCGTTCTTCTCGAAACAGCGAGAAAGCGGCCTTGAACCCGCGATTGCAGTTACCAAGGACGTTACAGAACGGGGACGTTAACCCTCGACTGCATAACCTGGGCCACAACCTGAAACGGCCAGAAACAAAAAACTCCGTATCTGACACTTGCGTGATCAGAATACAGAGTTTTTTGGGGGTTGCCTGAGCTGTTTGTCGTCTTTACGCAAGCTTTACGCGGCGGCGAACAATTGCTCGCTGATTTGCGTGTGAGCGTCGCTCATGGCTTTGGTGCGCACTTCATCACCGTAAGCCAGGCCGTGGGCACGAACGAACTCGATGTCGGTGATCCCGATGAAGCCGAACAACACCTTCAGGTAGTCTTCGTGGGCAACGCCACTTGCCTGGCCGACATGCAAGCCGCCGGAAGTGGAGACAATCACGACTTTTTTGCCACCGCACAGGCCTTCAGGGCCGGCTTCGGTGTAACGGAAAGTCTGACCGGCAACGGCAATGCGATCGATCCAGGCCTTGAGTTGGGTCGGGATGGTGAAGTTGTACATCGGCGCGGCAATGACGACGGCATCGGCAGCCAGGAATTCGGCCAGGGTGGTGGCGCTCAGCTCGGCTTCGTGCTGTTGGGCGGCGTTGCGCAGTTCAGCAGTGGTGCCTGCCGCGACTAGGGTCGTGGCGGAGAAATGGCTGATGGCATCAGCGGCCAGGTCGCGGTAAGTCACGACAGCAGTAGGTTCCGCGGCTTGCCAGGCTTTAACAACTTCGGCGCTCAACTGACGGGATGCCGAGTTGTCACCAAGAATGCTCGAATCGATATGCAACAATTTCATGTGGGATCTCCAGGTGAGGATCGCCACGGGGCGATCTGATGGGGTTGATCCTACAGGTGAAACCAATAGCTGATTAGCCCGCAATAATGCGATAGTTCGTCTCACTGATAGAACAATCGGACGCCATCCATGCAAGACCTCAATGACCTCTACTATTTTGCCAAAGTGGTCGAAGCCGGTGGCTTTGCTGCCGCCGGGCGACTGCTGGGGATTCCCAAGTCCCGGTTATCGCGTCGTATCGCCGAGCTGGAAGAACGCCTCGGCGCGCGCCTGCTGCAACGCACCACCCGGCAACTGAAGCTGACCGCCGTGGGAGAACGTTACCTGCGCCACTGCCAGGCCATGCTGCTGGAGGCCGAGATGGCCGATGAAGCCGTGGCCAGTATGTCCAGCGAACCCCGTGGACGCTTGCGCGTGTCCTGCCCGGTCGGACTGGCCCACGAGATGCTGCCATCGGTAATCAGCAAGTTCCTGGAAAAGTACCCTCAGGTCCAACTGGAAGTGATGCTGCTCAATCGCCGCGTCGACCTGGTGAACGAAGGCGTCGATGTCGCACTGCGGGTGCGCGAACTGGGCGATGAGGATCCGTTGCTGGTGACGCGGCGTTTGCGCCAGGCGCAGATGGCGATGGTCGCCAGCCCGGCCTTCCTGCATGGGCGCGCGATCAACCACCCCGATGACCTGAAAACCCTGCCCGTGCTCGGCGCGCTGGAAGCCGACCGCCTGGTGCACATCCGCATGCTCGATCAACAGGGCAAAAGTGTTGAATTGAGTCTGGAGGCGCGATTGGGTATCGACGATTTCATCGTGCGCAAAGCCTGTACCCTCGCAGGCCAGGGTTTCACCATGCTGCCGATGATGTATTGCGAGCAGGAGCTGGAAAACGGCGCACTGGTGCAGTTACTGCCCGATTGGTCGCTGCCTGGCGGCTGGCTGCAAGCGGTCTACCCTCATCGGCGCGGGGTGATGCCGGCGGTACGCGCCTGGATCGACCATTTGATCGAATCATTCAATATGTGTGGGGACCGACTGATATGAAGGCTGGACGCATGAGCGAAGAGGATGTCGCGCAATTCTGTCTCGCGCTGCCCGGCGCTCGGGAAGACTACAAGTGGGGAGGCGTTCGGGTGTTTTCGATTGCAGGCAACAAGATGTTCGCCTTGCAGAACCTGCGCGGCGAATCCCTGGCGTTCAAGGTCGACAAGGACCTGTTCCTGGGGCACTGCGACCGTCCGGGGATTCACCCGGCGCCGTATCTGGCGCGGGCGCAGTGGATCATCATGCAAACGCCCTACCCGCTGGCTAGCGAAGAGCTGCAAGGGTTGCTGCAACGTTCCCACCAATTGGTGGTGAGCAAACTGCCCAAGCGCACCCAAATCGGGTTGCTGCTGTAAGGCCCGCTCTTTCAGCCCAGGGCAAACAAGTTCGCACCGAGGAACAGTTGGTCGATCCAGAAGACCTGGTGCATCAGCACGATGAGCCAGAACACCAGTTGAAACGAGACCTTGCGGGTCTTGTGCCGAAACACTTGCTGTGCCAGCAAGGCGCCCGGCCAGCCGCCCGCCAGTTCCACCGCGTGCAAGACGTTTTCCGGGGTGCGCCAACTGTCGGCACGCGCCTTGCGCTTGTCACTCCAGTACAGAAAGAACGCCAGCACGCTGACGATGCCGTAGGCCGCCAGGGGAATCAGCGAAACCCCACGCAACCATAACCGCACCGAGCCGGTCAGCGGCAGCGCGCACAGGATCACCAATACCAGCAGTTTCAACCGCGGATACTGGACCCGCTCTCCCCCGGACCGGCGTCCGGGGTTGTTGCGCGCGCTGGAGTCACTCATGGGCGCGCCGCGGCCCAGTCGACCCAACCGAACTGCCAGGTGGCCAGGATGAGCAGTCCGAACACGATGCGATACCAGGCGAACGCGGCATAGCTGTGGCTGGCGATGAACTTGAGCAAGGCTTTGACGGCAATCATCGCGAAGATGAACGCGGTCACGAAGCCGATGGCGAACACCGGCAAATCCGCCGGCACAAACAGGTGACGGTATTTAAAGCCCGAGTACACCGCCGCCGCGACCATGGTCGGCATGGCCAGGAAAAACGAGAACTCGGTTGCGGTCTTGCGCGACAGTCCGAACAACAAGCCACCGATGATGGTCGAGCCGGAACGCGAAGTGCCGGGAATCATCGCCAGGCACTGGGCGAAGCCGACTTTCAATGCATCTTTCCAGGTGATCTCGTCCACGGTTTCAGCGTGTACTTCATGCTGACGCTGCTCGGCCCACAACATGATGATCCCGCCCACGACCAACGCCGTTGCGACGGTAATCGGGTTGAACAGGTATTCATGAATCAGGTTGGAAAAGAGTACGCCCAACACCACGGCCGGCATAAAGGCGATCAGCAGGTTGGCAGTAAACCGGCGAGCGCTGGGCTGCGTCGGCAAACCGGTCACCACGTCGAGGATCTTGCGGCGAAACTCCCATACCACCGCCAGGATTGCCCCCAGCTGGATAATGATGTTGAACGCAATGGCCCGTTCACCGCCAAAGTCGAGCAAATCCGCCACGATGATTTGGTGGCCAGTACTGGAAATGGGCAAAAACTCAGTCAGCCCTTCTACAACCCCAAGAATCAATGCCTGAAAGGCGGTCCACAGATCCATCAATCCCCCAAAGGCATGCGAAAAGGCGTGCCCCATAAATTTTTTAAGCGTTGACTGCGCCAAGCGTAGCTGAAGTCCGCGCGCTGAGGATCCAGACACTCCGGTAAAAATCCCGTGAAAAATCAACTTGGATTCAGGTTTCTTCGCGCGGGGCCGAAATCCTATCAGACAAGCCACGATAACGCTGCCGCGTCATGAGACTTGGGTCGCATATGCCCGATAGGCCAAAGCGTGGTTGGATGCTGGCCATCGTTTATTACAAGAACAAGAACCGGAGTGACAGCGTTATGAACAGCTTGCGCAATGTGTCGATCAGCCGACGTTTGTGGCTCATCCTGATCGTCTCGGTGGTGATGCTA
This sequence comes from Pseudomonas sp. fls2-241-R2A-110, assembly GCF_030209165.1. Taxonomy (NCBI): domain Bacteria; kingdom Pseudomonadati; phylum Pseudomonadota; class Gammaproteobacteria; order Pseudomonadales; family Pseudomonadaceae; genus Pseudomonas; species Pseudomonas sp. fls2-241-R2A-110. The sequence goes on from NZ_JARVSN010000003.1 coordinate 110,330, forward strand.
TTGACGTTGGGCGTGCTGATGCTCAAGCAGATCCACGACGACCTTTATCAGGGCAAGGCTCAGAAAACCCAGCATGTGGTACAGACTGCCAGCGGCATTTTAAGCTACTTCCATGACCTGGAAACGGCCGGCACGCTGACCCGCGAAGCTGCACAGAAGCAAGCGCTGTCGGCCGTTCGCGGGTTGCGTTATGACCAGAATGACTATTTCTGGATCAACGATTTGACGCCTGTGATGATCATGCATCCGGCCAACCCAAAACTGGATGGCCAGAACCTTTCGGCGATCCGCGACCCGGACGGTTTTGCGCTGTTCAACGAAATGGTGGCCGTCGCCAAGGCCAAGGGCGCCGGCACGATCAACTACCGCTGGCCAAAGCCGGGTGCCAGCGCCCCGGTCGAGAAAACCTCCTACGTCAAACTGTTCGAACCATGGGGTTGGGTGATTGGTTCTGGTGTCTACATCGATGACATGCAGGCCGAGTTCTATGGCCAGGTGTGGCAGGCTTCTGTCGTCGGCCTGGTGATTGCGCTGATCATGGCGTTGCTGGTGATCATGATTGCGCGCAGCATCGTGCGCCCGCTCCAGGACACCGTAAACGCCATGGCCAATATCGCCAGCGGCGAGAGCGACCTGACCCGCAGCCTCGACACCCACGGCCGCGATGAAGTCACTCAACTGGCTCGCCACTTCAATGCGTTCACCGCCAAGCTGCGAGGGGTGATCAGTCAACTGCAAGTCTCCGCCAGCGCGCTGGGCCAGTCGTCGAGCGACTTGGGCAACGACGCGGCTCAGGCCCAGCAACGCAGTCAGCAACAATCCCAGCAAATGGAGCTCGTGGCGACCGCGATCAACGAAGTCACTTATGGCGTGCAGGATGTGGCCAAGAACGCCGAGCATGCGGCCAGCGAAATGCGCGATGCCGAATCTCAGGCACAACAGGGACAAATCAACATTGATGGCAGCTTGCAGCAGATCGACAAACTGTCCGGCACCATCGATCAAGCCGTCGAGGTGATCCGCACCCTGGCCGCTGAAAGCACGCAGATCGGGAGTGTCCTGGAGGTCATCCGCTCCATCGCCGAGCAAACCAACCTGTTGGCGCTCAACGCGGCGATCGAAGCGGCACGGGCCGGTGAGCAAGGCCGTGGCTTTGCGGTGGTGGCCGATGAAGTGCGCCTGCTGGCCCAGCGTACCCAAAAGTCCACGGCAGAGATCCAGTCGATGATCGAACGCCTGCAAAACCATTCCGAAGCAGCGGTCAAAGTGATCGGCGACAGCAGCCGCGCCTCGCAACTGACCATTGAACAGGCAGGCCTGGCCGGGGCCAGCCTGAATGCGATCGGGCAAGCCTTGCGCAATCTCAATGGACTGAATGCCTCGATTGCCAGTGCGACGTTGCAGCAAGCCCATGTGGTGGAAGACATCAATCAGAACGTCACGCAGGCTGCGGGGTTGTCCCACAGCACGGCGTTGGCGGCCGAGCAATCGAGTATGGCCAGCGTTCGGCTCAAGGACTTGAGCGAGCAGTTGAACGAATTGCTCAAGCAGTTTCGCGTGTAGCAATGCCCCTGTAGCAGCTGCCGCAGCTGCTACAGGCGGTTCTACTTGGCAGCGCCTGCCGGTACAATCCGCCCCCTCTTCGATTTCCCCAAGGAACCCCCATGTCCGGGCTTGAACTGTTTGCCGCCGCCCTCGGCGTGATCGCCGTCTGGTTGACGGTCAAACAGAACCCCTGGTGCTGGCCGATTGGCCTGGTCATGGTGCTGCTTTACAGCTGGATCTTTTTTGAAGTGAAGCTGTATTCGGACATGCTCCTGCAAGTGATCTATGCCGCGCTGCAGCTCTATGGCTGGTGGCAGTGGACCCGCGCGGGTGAGGCGAATGCCGGTCGGCAAGTCAGTCGACTCGACGCAAAATCAATCGCCTCGGGCCTTGCGGTCGGCGCCATCGGCAGCCTGCTGCTGGGTGCTGCCATGGCGCACTGGACCGATGCCGCGCAGCCTTGGCTTGACGCTGCACTGACCGGATTCAGCCTCGTGGCGCAACTGTGGATGGCGCAAAAACGCGTGCAGTGCTGGCCACTGTGGATCACCGTCGATGTGATTTTCGTCGCACTGTTCATCTATAAAGGCATGTACTTGACCGCCTCGCTCTACGCCCTTTTCCTGCTCCTGGCTGTGCAAGGCTGGCGTGAATGGCGCGCCGACCCGGCGTTGCGCACATGAAAGTGCTGGTGCTTACAGGTCCGGAATCCAGCGGCAAAAGTTGGCTTTCGAGCGAGATTCACGCCAAGTTTGGCGGCATATTGGTCAGTGAGTACGTTAGGCACTTTATCGACAGCGAAGCCCGAGAAACCCGCTACGATGACATCTCGGTGATAGCTCATGGCCAACTGACCTGGGAGGATGAAGCTCGCGCCCGACAACCGTCACTGTTGATTCTCGACACGCACCTGTTGAGCAATATCCTCTGGAGTCACACGCTGTTTGGCGCTTGCCCGCCGTGGATTGAGCAAGCGTTGCTGGCGCGGCGTTACGACCTGCATTTGCTGCTCAGTCCTGAAACCGTTGCCTGGTATGACGACGGGCAGCGTTGCCAACCGCAATTGGCAGAACGCCAGGCGTTTTTCCAGGCCAGCCGCCAATGGCTTGACCAGCACCGCCAGCCTTGCCGGGTAGTGGAAGGTGACTGGAAACAGCGACAGCAAGCGTCATTCGAGGCGGTAACGCATTTGCTCAACGCCTGACAGGGCTTGCCCGCCTTATCGCAACTGTCCATTTTTGAAACACCTCTGCTTGCGCAAACCCGCGATTTAAAGCGGCCCCTTCACGCCAGCAAAAAAATGTTAAGCCGCTGATACAACCTGCATTCAAAGCCCTTAGCGAGCAGCGCCGCCAGTATTGACGGCGCTTTTGCGTGGCTCTGTTTCAGCGGCTTTACACATTTTTTTTGACTGTCTCGATAATTAAACCCAACCCGCTGTTTTTAAAAGAAAAGTAAAAACCGGCACACCTTCTGCTCTCTACCTCGCAACGCTGAAAAGGGCCAGCGTCCAATTACAGAAGGAATTGCCGCCGTGGGGAAATTTGATAACAGCATCTTTAGCCTCTTGCTGATCGGATGCGCACTGGGCTCAAGTGTCTGCCTGCCCGTACAGGCTGACAACGGCATCATCACCATCAAACGTGATGTCCAGCCCCGCAACGCAACCGTTCCTCCATTGATCCCCGACCCGAGCCCCACAACCGTCAACGCCAACCCGTCCAAACAAATCCTCAGCCAAACGAACGAGCTGAGCGACGGCGACTTTGCCAATGTCGCCAGTGGTGCAGGCATCTCCCGCCTGGTCACTCAAAACACCAACAATCTGGGCGGCAATATCAGCAGTCAGAGTCAGCTTTCGAACCTCCCTGCCGGACGTTCGGGAAACTCGGGCAGCGGCATCGCCAACATGGTCAATTCAAACGTCCAGCAGGGCCTGGGTGCTCTGAAAATCATAACGGGAGACCGTTGAGATGAATCGTTCGCTGCTGATTATCGCCATGTTTTGCAGTGCATCGACATTCGCCCAACCTCCTGTCATCAACAACGCCGACATCGACGGATCGGGCGCTCAGTACCAAGGCAACTTCACGGTCAACCAGGCTGCGGGCGACCAGCAGCAACAGGCCAATGCCCGTGCTTTTGCCATTGGTCATGATGCCAACGCGACCACACAAATTCGCCAACGGCTGCGCTCTGTGGTCGATCCCAGGATCGATGCTCAGTCCAGCATCCAGGGCAACTCCTTCAGCCACGGCAACGGCGCACTGGGCGTGAACCAGAGCGCGGGCGCCAGCAACCAGCAAGCCAACGCACTGCGCATCAGCATTGGTACGCAGCCGCAAAGTATCGACGACAGTGTCCTCAAGCAACAGAACGTGGCGCTGATCAACAACTCCGATGCAACTGACTCTGCACCCGGCTATCGCCAGGTCGCTACCAGCGATCAGGCCTTCACCGGTAGCCGTGGGGTGATTCAGTTGAATCAGAGCGCGGGGGTGGGTAATCGAATGGCAAACACCCTCAGCGTACGGGTCGCGGATTGACCCAAACAGGTAGAAACAACACTTAACCTAAAATAAGTACGGAGAATCACCATGAAACCTTCGATGGCAATCAAGCCTCTGGTTTTCGCAATTGCTGCGGTCATGGCTGTTGCTGTACAAGCTGGACAGACTGATGACCACCATCATGGCCACAATGGCCACAATAATGGTCATCACACCCCTCCTCCAACCAAAATCCCGGTCTACGCGACGGCGAATGCGTGGGATAACCAAAGCAGTACCAACAATCGCATCCGTAACGAAGGGACTGTCAACGACGCCAGCATGAGCAGTTCTGCCACAGGCACCAGCGGCAACGTCGGCGTCAACGTGGCTGCCGGCGACGGCAACCAACAAGACAACGCCGCCGCCATTGCTAACGCCGCAGCCGCTGCTACCGATAACAGCTTCGTGTTCGGCACCGCCTCCGCTACCGCAAGCGTCAAGCAATACAGCAACGGCAACAAGGTATACAACTACGGCAGCACTGCCTCTGCCAACATGAGTGGATCGGGCAACAGCGGCAGCGGCAACATGGGTATCAACATTGCTGGCGGCGACCTGAACCAACAGAAAAACACCATGGCAATTGCCAATACCAATGCTCCACTGGGTAACGCAACTGCTACCGCCTCCGCCGACCAACAAGGCCCTGGCCTCGTTGTGGAAAACAACGCTGATCGGACTTACCGTGTAGATACGCTGACCGTTACCCAAACAGCCAGCGGCAGTTTCTCCAAGGACAAGTCGTTTGAGGCAAAAGGAAGCAACAGCTCTTCTTCGAGCTTTGACGTGAGTGGTTCGAAGAGCTTCGATGCCAGTGGCTCTAGCTCCTCTCATGCAAGCGGTTCCTCGAGCGCTTCTTTGAACGCTTCCTTGAGCGCTACTCTGGACGCTGCGGTCGAAGCGTCGAAAAATGCTTCGTGGGATTATGGCCATCACCATTCGGGCAGCAGCAGCTCGTCTTCTGACGCTTCGCTGACTGCATCGCTCGATGCCTCGCTCAACGTATCGGTCGATAAGTCGTACGACAAATCTCACGAAAAATCGTTTGAGAAATCGTTCAACTCTTCCTTCGAAAAATCGGGCAGCAAATCGAAAGAGTCCCAGTACGATAAATCGAAAAGCTTCAGTGAAAGCAGCTCGTATGATTTGAGCAAAACCTACTCTTATCAAGTGCTGACTCCAACTGGCTGGGCCAACCCTGTGACCAACACTGCAACCCTGAGCGGTTCGGTGAATGGCGGCAGCGGCAACCTCGGCGTCAACGTAGCTGCCGGTGTGGGCAACCAACAAAGCAACTCGCTGGCCATTTCCAACAACTCGTTCTAACTGCTGACGGTGGAGGCCCCCTTACGGGGGCCTTTTTCAGCCACAACCTGAAGGCACCCCACCATGCGCATTATCATCTTGGCATTTTTGCTTTGCGTAGCCAGTGTGAGCGAGGCTGCACAAATGCCACTTTCCGTCCTGCCGGGCGGCGCGGTGGTGTACAAACCGGTCCAGAGCATACGTGAGCGTAAATTTGCCGACCTGGTGCAACAAAAAACCGACTTCAGTTGCGGTGCCGCTGCGCTCGCGACCATTTTGCGCCAGGCCTATTGGCTGGACGTGAATGAAGAACAGATCATCGAAGGCATGTTGGCACACTCCGATCAAAACCTTGTCCGCGTCCAGGGCTTCTCCATGCTCGACATGAAGCATTACGTGGAAAGTATCGGCATGCGTGCCCGCGGCTACCGGGTAGCCAATGAAACGTTGAGCGAAATCAAAATCCCCGTTGTGGTTCTCATGGATATCCGCGGCTACAAACATTTTGTGGTCTTGCAAAGAGTTCATGACGACTGGGTCTATATCGGAGATCCGGTACTGGGTCATAAACGTTACAAACTTGACGACTTTATCAAAGGCTGGAACGGCATCGTATTTGCCGTTATCGGTCAGGGCTATGACAAAGCCAATGCGTTGCTCGACCCACCCCTGCCACTGACCGCCAAGAACCGCATCAACGCTTTCAGCCCGGTGCCGGATGCCGAGTTGATGGACTTCGGATTCATCCAAAGCGATTTCTTCTAATGATAAGGAGCATGAAGCTCCGGGAGCATCCAATGAAGACTCCAATCTGGCTGGCCGTTGCCTGTCTGGCCGCCAGCCTGCCAACCCAGGCACAACCTTTCAAACCCATCGAACTGAAGGATCAGGAACTGGCCACCCTGCGCGGCCGCTTTGTCATGCCGGGAAGAATCGTCAGTTTCGGCATCGTCATGACCAGTAGTTGGCAAAATGCCAACGGTGAAGTAATCGGCGCTACTTCATCGATGCAAATCCAACAATCAACCATCAAGCCACAGTTTTATGTATCAATGATCAATGAAAAAGGCAGTGGTTCAACGCACTCACAAAGCTCCGGTACCGGTACCGGTAGCGTCACGGGCGGCAGCGGCCTCAACAGCACCGAAGGCGTCACTCAAGTCGTACGCGCTGCCGGCGACAACAACACGGCCTACAACAACGTTGATATCAACGTCTCAAAGGCTAACCAGGCGCCAGTAACGCAACAACAGGGCCAGGCATTGGCCGCAGGCTCGACGTTATCCGGCACCAACGGCGCGGGTTCGCTGAGCGTTTCCTCAACCGGCTCGGGTGTGCAACTCAACATCGTGGCCAATAACAATCAGGGCAATACCATTCAACGCCTGGCCCAAGGTGGCCTGATGCAGAACACCACATTGCTGGGTAGCAGCAACCAGGTCCGTAATCTAACCTCATTCAATGTCGTATTGCGTGACAACGTGCCGTCAGCCGGATCGGTGAGCGGCAATCTCGATCAACTCAAAGGTCTTCGCGCGCTCGGATTCTGATCTACGCTCAGTCTCATCGGAAGTCATTTGAAGGGACGGCTAACCCATGCATCGATCGCTAACGCTCAGAGCTATAGTCTGTTTAAGTAGCCTGACCCCGGCAACACTGCTTTACGCAGCACCGGACCCTCAGGTCGAATTATTAAAACAAGAACTCATGGAGTTGAAACAGCGTTACGAAGCACAACAGAACGCGCTGATGGTCCTTGAACAGCGCGTTCGCCAAGTCGAAGAAACACCAGCGACACCACCGCCCAAACGTCTGACCAAATCCCCTGCCGAAAAGGTCAAGGGCGGTCAGACGGTGGCGACCGGTGCGCCGGGAACCACAGGCAGTTCATATGGACAGGCGCTCAAGGACGACTCTGAACCTGCACAAAGCGTGTCCAACCTGTATGACGAAGCCAGCGGCTTCTTCGGGGGTGGCAAGTTCAGTTTCGAAACCGGCGTGACCTACACCCACTACGACACCCGTGCCTTGACGCTCAATGGCTTCCTGGCGCTGGACTCGATTTTCCTCGGCAACATCAACCTTGACCGTATCAAGGCGGACAACTGGACCCTGGACCTGACGGCTCGCTATAACGTGGCACAACGTTGGCAGTTCGACATTAACGTTCCCGTGGTGTATCGCGAATCGACGTATTCCTCCGGTGGCGCTGGTGGTGCAGGCCCGGTGACGTCTGACGCAACCGTGACCCGCGACCCCACCATCGGTGACGTCAACGTCGGCGTGGCTTACAAGTTTCTCGATGAGTCGGTCAACCTGCCCGACGCGGTCGTGACACTGCGCGTCAAGGCACCAACCGGTAACGACCCTTACGGCATCAAGCTGGTCAATGACCCTAATAACGATAACCTTTCGGTGCCCCAGAGCTTGCCTACCGGCAATGGTGTCTGGTCGGTCACTCCGGGAATCTCGCTGGTCAAGACCTTCGATCCGGCGGTGCTGTTCGGCAGCCTGGCCTATACCTACAACATCCAGGACTCTTTCAGCGACATCAGCCCTCAGGTCAACTCCAAGGTGCCTGGGGATGTGAAACTGGGCGATTCCTGGCAGGTCGGCGCCGGTATTGCGTTCGCCTTGAACGAGAAGATGAGTATGTCTTTTTCGTTCACCGACCAGTTCGCTCGCAAGAGCAAAATCAAACCGAACGGTGGCGAGTGGCAATCGATCACCAACAGCGACTACAACTCGGCTAACTTCAACATCGGCATGACACTGGCCGCCACCGACAAGCTGACGATTGTTCCCAACCTGGCCATTGGCCTGACGGAAGACTCGCCAGACTTTTCCTTCAGCCTTAAATTCCCGTACTACTTCTGATACGGCGCCCACAAAAAACCCGCTTTTCGGCGGGTTTTTTGTTGCTCGCTACACGGGTTAAAAAGCATTTACCAACAACTTTTCACTAAAAATGGCCACTCAACGTATCTGGTGTTTGTGCAGCAAACGGTAGAACGTCGGCCTGGAAATCCCGAGTACCTTGGCGGCAATACTCAGATTATCGCTGTGGCGGTTAAGCACGTCGCACAGGGCCTGGCGTTCTGCGCGGGTCTTGTAGTCCTCCAGCGTGCCCATCGGTGCGGGAATGGCGTGCTGGCTGATCAGCCCCAGATCCCGGGCTTCGATCTGCCGGCCCTCGGCCAGTACCAACCCGCGACGAACCCGATTGGCCAGCTCGCGAACATTGCCCGGCCAGTCATGTTTGCCCATGGCAATCAAGGCGTCGTCGCTGAAGCTGCGTGGGCGGCGGCCGGTTTCATGGCTGTAGAAATGGGAAAAGTGGTTGGCCAGCATCGATAAATCACCATGGCGCTCACGTAATGGCGCGGTGACGACTTGCAGCACGTTCAGGCGGTAGTACAAGTCTTCACGAAAGCGTTTTTTCTCGATCGCCGCCTCAAGGTCAACGTGAGTCGCCGCCAATACCCGCACATCCACCGGAATCGGCTGGCTGCCGCCGACATGCTCGATGTGTTTTTCCTGGAGGAAGCGCAGCAGATTGGCTTGGAGTTCCAGGGGCAAGTCACCGATTTCATCGAGAAACAATGTACCGCCGTTCGCTGCTTCGATGCGTCCGACCTTGCGTTGATGGGCGCCAGTAAACGCGCCCTTTTCGTGGCCAAACAATTCGGACTGGATCAAGTGTTCGGGGATTGCACCGCAATTGATCGCCACGAACGGTTTGTTGTGGCGCTGGGACTGTCGGTGCAGGGTGCGGGCCACTAACTCCTTACCAGTGCCGCTCTCGCCGCGGATCAATACCGGGGATTCGGTAGGCGCCAATTTGCTGAGCAGTTTGCGCAGTTCGCGAATCGGCTTGCTGTCGCCAAGCAACTCGTGTTCGGGCTGATCGATATGAATCGTACCCTGCCCTCGCAGGCGCGCCATGCCGAACGCTCGTCCCAGCGTGACTTGTACCCGCGAAACGTCAAACGGCAAGGTATGGAAGTCGAAAAACCATTCGCAAACAAAGTCGCCGACATTCTGCAGCCGCAGGACTTCTTGATTGAGCACGGCGATCCACTCGGTGCCGCTGTGGCTGATCAGCTCTTTGACGGCTTCCGGGTGTTCCAGATGAAAAGGTTGTAATCGCAACAGGCCAACGTCGCAGGTGCGCTCGGCCGCGTTCTCCAAGGTGCAGCTATCAACATCCCAACCGACAGAGCGTAAACCCGGCAACAGACGATGGCAGTCGTCACACGGGTCCACTACTAACAGACGTCGCAACGCGGGCGTTTCGATCATGACTGTTCCTTGGCGCCAAATTTGAGAAATATTATTAAAAACAGTCGTTTGGCGGGCCTGGCTGTAACATTAGCAAGAATTTGACGGTGCCTTGTACCGTTTGTCTATAGGGTTGTTAGTTAATTAGTTATAAGAAGGCGCTTTGTTAGTTGCCTAACGAGTTCAACCTTTCATTAAGCTTTCAAAAACGCCTCACTCAATGAGTATATGAAAGAAAGTTGAAATTTCTGCCGAATCTGTGTGACCTGCCCCCCGGTTGCGGGCATCAGTACAAGTAACCAGCCGAACGGTAAGCCCAACCGACGGCCTGTCACCTGATTGGGCATAGAGAGAGAAGATCCCATGACCGCCCCGCTCCGTATCAACGAAGCTCTTTTGATTGCCGACCGCGCATTTAAGCCCTTTAAATGCGTAGCCTGGGCGCCACAAGACGGTAACGGCGAACTCAGCCTGACGGTGATCGATCGCACCAGCACCCCACTGGGCCGCACACAGATCCCGAGCAGCGCCTACACCGACCCGACGCAATTGGAACACCTTCTTGAAGAGGCTCGTACCGAACTGAGCCAGGAAGGTTACATACTGCAATCGTGGTCGATGCCACACTAAACAACGTGTGTTAATGCTTTAAAAAAAGATCGTCCAGGCCGCGCCGGGACGATCTTTTTTGCTTTATTACTTGGCAGGCTTGCCACTGGTTCGAAAAGACACTGTTCTGGCACATAACGACCCTCCACCAGTTAGTTGTGACCGTTGTGCTATCGATCATTCAAGGATTGAATGTTTTGCACTGGCCATTCCCCTCCCGCCCCCGGGAGTAGGTCAGCTCGCAAGGAGGTGCGCGCATGCCACACCAGACTGCTGTTGCCCTGCCTGCATCGCCTTACACTGCCGGCCAACTCGACAAGCGCTTCGCCTGCACTGGCAAAACCCAAGTGTATTTCGCCGGCAGCACTTACAGCATCGCCAACAGCGTGGCGATTGATGCACAGGGTCGTGTGCTGGTGGCGGCGAAAGTCGGCACTCGCAGTGGTCATTACTTCGGCCTGGCCCGTTTGCTGGCCGACGGCTCGGCGGACCTGTCTTTTGGCGCTCACGGGAGCGTTATCGGGCCATTTCAGCGCGGTCATGAAGCTATGGCGGGCAGCGTTCAGGTCCTGGCCAACGGCAACATCCTGTTGGCCGGCCTGCACTATGAAGATGCCCATCGAACACTGCCTGCCCTGGCACTCTTCGACGAACAAGGCCGCCCGGTCCACGGTTTTGGCGACAAGGGTTACAGCGTCATACGTCTACCAGGGAATCTGTCCCAAGGCCGGCGCGATGCCTCTGGGCCTTTTGGCAGACCGGGGGCTGAGACCTGTGCTGTGAAGGTGCAAGCTGACGGCGCGATCCTGTTGCTGGCCAATCACTATTTTGAACAAGCCGATCACGCTGGCCTGTTGATACGCCTCAACGCCGTGGGCGAACCGGACACGACCTTCAATGGCCGCGGCTTTGTCATGGTCAGGCATTTGCTGATGAATTCCTGGCTCAGCAGTCTGATGCTGCAGGCGGACGGCCGAATCATGGTGGGCGGATCGATCAGTTTCCCCGAACAAGCCTTGCTGGCGCGCTATCTGCCCGACGGCAGCCTGGATGAGCGCTTCGCCGTCGATGGTCTGATGACCTTCGATATCCAAGGTAAAAGCGCGCACATCAGCCAGATCGTGCAACTGGAGAATGGCGATTTGCAGTGTTTTGGCAGCAGCCGCGAACCGATGCATTGCCTGGCGCTGAAAGTGCACAGCAACGGCCGTCCGGATATCCATTGCAACAATGGCCAGCCACACTTGCTGCACATTGGCCGCAACCCCAGCCAATGGAACGCCGCCCAGTTGCAGCCAGATGGCCGGGTGCTGGCGGTCGGTGGCACCCTCGACGGGGTTGAAGCCGGCTTTTTGCTGGCCCGGTATCTACCCGCTGGACAGCCGGACCCCGGCTTTGCCGAAGGCACCTGTTGGGTCCGTACCCCTCTTGGTCTTAGCCTGGACATGGCCACCTCCGTGGCCGTTCAAACTGACGGAGGTATTGTTGTCGGCGGCTATTCGCTGGACGGCAATTACCGAGCGGTTGTCGTTCGTTATCTCAGTTGAGCCAACTTGTTGTTACACACTTGATCTTCCCTGTCGCTTCCGGCAACTTGCGCGCTTCTTAAGACAAGGAGTAGCCGATGTCCGGCTCAATGGCTCAGGCCTTCGCGCACAACTTTCTCGGCCACTCTCCCCGCTGGTACAAAGCAAGCATTGTCAGCTTCCTGATAATCAATGCATTGGTGTTATGGACAGTCGGGCCAGTGGCGGCCGGTTGGCTGTTGGTGCTGGAGTTCATTTTCACACTGGCCATGGCGCTCAAGTGTTATCCGCTGATGCCTGGTGGTTTGCTGCTGATTGAAGCGCTGCTGCTGAAAATGACCACGGCGCAGGCACTTTACGATGAACTGGTGCACAACTTTCCGGTGATCTTGCTGCTGATGTTCATGGTGGCGGGCATCTACTTCATGAAAGACCTGCTGCTGTTTCTGTTCTCGCGCCTGTTGCTGGGCGTGCGCTCAAAAGCGCTGCTGGCCTTGATGTTCTGCTTTCTCTCGGCGTTTCTGTCGGCGTTCCTCGATGCCTTGACGGTGACGGCAGTGATCATCAGTGCCGCCGTTGGCTTTTATTCGGTGTATCACCGCGTCGCCTCGGGCAATGACCCGCGCCAGGACAGCGAGTTCGGCGATGACCAGCACCTGCCCACACTCCATCATGGTGACCTTGATCAATTTCGCGCGTTCCTTCGCAGCCTGCTGATGCACGGCGCCGTGGGCACGGCGTTGGGTGGTGTCTGCACGTTGGTCGGCGAACCGCAAAACCTGCTGATCGGCCACGAAATGGGCTGGCACTTTTCCGAGTTCTTTCTGAAGATTGCCCCGGTGTCGCTCCCGGTGCTGGCTGCAGGTCTGGTGACCTGTGTGCTGCTGGAGAAGCTGCGCTGGTTCGGTTACGGCACGCTGCTGCCGGACAACGTGCGCACGGTGCTGGCCAACTACGCCGACGAAGACAACGCACAACGCACTTCACGTCAGCGCGCCGCCCTGTTGGTCCAAGGCGCGGCGGCGTTGATCCTGATCGCCGGGTTGGCTTTTCATATTGCTGAAGTCGGGCTGATCGGGTTGATGGTGATTGTGTTGATCACCGCATTCACCGGGATTACCGAAGAGCATCGCATCGGCAATGCATTCAAGGACGCCATGCCGTTTACCGCATTGCTGGTGGTGTTTTTCGCAGTGGTCGCGGTGATTCACGATCAGCAGCTGTTTACGCCGCTGATCCAGTGGGTGCTGGCGCTGCCGGCCGATCAACAGCCCGGCATGTTGTTCATCGCCAACGGCTTGCTGTCGGCGATCAGCGACAACGTGTTTGTGGCAACCATCTACATCACCGAAGTGAAACAGGCGTTCATCTCCGGCCACATGAGCCGTGAGCACTTCGAAACGCTGGCGATTGCGATCAATACCGGGACGAATCTACCGAGCGTGGCGACACCCAATGGTCAGGCGGCGTTTCTGTTTCTGCTGACGTCGGCGATTGCACCGCTGATCCGCCTGTCGTACGGGCGGATGGTGTGGATGGCATTGCCTTACACCGTCGTAATGGGGGTTCTTGGCTGGTACGCAGTGAGTTACTGGCTGTAAACACCGACCCACTGTGGGAGCGAGCCTGCTCGCGATGAGGCTGTGTCAGTCAAAATTGATGTTGAATGACACACCGCTATCGCGAGCAGGCTCACTCCCACATGGGTTTTCAGGTGAACTGGCGAGGGAGAATATAGCGCTCGATCGCCTGCGCGGCGCCATCTTCGGTATTGGCGCCCGTCACCACATCGGCCTGAAGCTTGACCGCCTCTTCCGCCTGCCCCATGGCAATCGACAATCCGGCACGATGAAACATCGCCGGGTCATTGCCGCCATCGCCCATCGCGGCAGTCTGCTCCAGCGAGACACCGAGAAACGCGGCCAGTGTCGCCAACGCCGCGCCCTTGTTGGCTTGCATCGCGGTCACGTCCAGATAGATCGGCTGTGAGCGCGAGACCTGCGCCTGCCCCTCGACCTTCGGCAACAATTGCGCTTCCAACTCGATCAACAGCTCAGCGTTGTTACTGGCCGCAACGATCTTGTCGATACGCTCAAGGTACGGCTCGAAACTCTCGACCACCACGGGCGGATAGCCCAGGCCATGTTGTTCCCGGGGAACCATTGGACGGTGTGGATCTTTGAGCAGCCAGTCGCCCCCGCTGAACACCCAGACCTCGATGTCCGGCAGATCGGCAAACAATGCCAACGCCGTCAGCGCAGCCGTGGCCGGCAAATAATGCGCGACCAGCACACTGCCATCGGGATTGACGAGGGTGCCACCGTTGAACGCCGCCGTCGGCAGGTCGACACCCAAGGCTTCAATCTGCTGCAACATGGCTTTGGGTGGGCGGCCCGTGGCCAGGCTGAACAGCACGCCAGCCTCGCGCAATGAACGAACCGCCTCTATCGTGCGTTGGCTGAGGCTGTGATCGGGCAGCAACAACGTGCCGTCCATGTCGCTGAGCAGAAAACGGATGGATTGTGGCGTGACGTCACTCATCCGAGGCCGTGCCAGACGCGACCGTCGCGAGTCAACAGGTCATCGCCGGCCTTCGGACCGTTTTCGCCAGCCGCATAGCGCTCCACGCTCGCGTCCTGCTGCCAGGCATCCAGGAAGGGCTGCACGGCGCGCCAGCCGTTCTCGATGTTGTCGGCGCGCTGAAACAGCGTCTGATCGCCCGTCAGGCAGTCGTAGATCAGGGTTTCGTAGCCGGTGGACGGCTGCATTTCAAAGAAATCCTTGTAGGCAAAACCCAGTTCGATATTGGCCATTTTCAGCGCCGGGCCAGGGCGCTTCGCCAGCAGGTCGAACCACATGCCTTCATTGGGCTGAATCTGAATCCGCAAATAGGTCGGTTGCAGTTCATCCACTTCGGTATCGCGAAACTGCGCGTACGGCGCAGGCTTGAAGCAAATGACAATCTCGGTGTCGCGCACGCTCATGCGCTTGCCGGTGCGCAGGTAAAACGGCACGCCAACCCAACGCCAGTTGTCGATCATGACTTTGAGCGCGACGTAGGTTTCGGTGTTGCTGTCAGGCGCGACGTTGTTTTCCTCGCGATAACCCGGCAACCGCTTGCCGTTGACTTCGCCGGCGGTGTATTGCCCACGCACCGAGTTGGCCCGGGCTTCCTCGGTGGACCAAGGACGAATCGCGCCCACCACTTTGGCTTTCTCGCCGCGCACCGCATCGGCACCAAAGGCTGCCGGCGGCTCCATTGCCACCATCGCCAACAACTGGAACAGGTGATTGGGCACCATGTCCCGCAGGGCGCCGGTGTGTTCATAAAAACTGCCACGGGTTTCCACGCCGACGGTTTCGGCGGCGGTGATCTGCACGTGGTCGATGTAATGGTTGTTCCAGAACGCTTCGAACAGGCTGTTGGAGAACCGGCTGATCAGAATGTTCTGAACGGTTTCCTTGCCCAGGTAATGGTCGATCCGGTAGATCTGGTTTTCCGACATGACCTTGAGCAAGCAGGCGTTCAAGGCTTCGGCTGTTGGCAGATCGGAGCCGAACGGTTTTTCGATCACCACCCTCCTGAAGGCTTCAGGCGTCTCTTGCAGCAAATTGGCGGCGCCGAGACGACGCACCACTTCGCTGAAGAAACGTGGCGCGGTGGCCAGGTAGAACACCGCGTTGCCGGTGCCGCTGGCGGCGATTTTTTCCGCCAGCGCTTGATAAGTGCTGTCGTCCAGGAAGTCGCCCTGGACGTAGCTGATGCCTTTGGCCAATTTGGCCCACAACTCCGGGTCAAGGACTTGATCGCCCTTGCCGACCTTGGCCGCCACTTCCGCGCGAATGAAATCTTCGAGCTTTTGCGCAAAGGCTTCGTCGCTGATGGCGTTGTGGTCAACGCCGATGATCCGCAAACCATCGCCGAGCAGACCGTCGCGACTCAGGTTGTACAGCGCCGGCATCAGCAGACGCTTGACCAGGTCACCATGGGCACCGAATAAAAACAGCGTGGTCGGTGGAGCGGGTTCTGCCTTGGATTTATTGCGGATCAAGCGAGTCATTTTTTCGAAGTCTCCACATGGCCGCCAAAGCCGAAGCGCTGGGCAGAGAGAATCTTGTCGCCAAAAGTGCCTTGCCCACGGGAGCGGTAACGCGAGAACAGCGAGTTCGACAGAACAGGAACCGGTACCGATTGCTCCATGGCCGCTTCGATGGTCCAGCGACCTTCGCCGCTGTCAGCCACCGAACCTGAGTAACCGTCGAGCTTCGGATCGCTGGCGAGTGCGTCGGCGGTCAGGTCGAGCAACCAGGACGACACAACGCTGCCACGACGCCAGACTTCGGCGATGTCGGCCACGTTCAGGTCGAAACGCTGATCTTCCGGCAGTTGCTCACTGGCCTTGGTCTTGAGGATGTCGAAGCCCTCGGCGAAGGCCTGCATCATTCCGTATTCAATGCCGTTATGGATCATCTTCACGAAATGGCCCGAGCCTGCGGGGCCGGCATGGATGTAACCGCGTTCGGCGCGATCGTCGTCCGATTTGCGGTCCTTGGTGCGCGGGATATCACCCATGCCAGGCGCCAGGCTGTCGAACAGCGGATCAAGGCGTTTCACCACCTCGGCTTCGCCGCCAATCATCATGCAGTAACCACGTTCCAGGCCCCAGACGCCGCCGGAGGTGCCGACGTCGATGTAGTGCAGGCCTTTCTCCGACAGGATTTTCGCGCGGCGGATGTCGTCCTTATAGAAGGTGTTGCCGCCGTCAATGATGGTGTCGCCGGCTTCGAGCAAGGTGCTCAGGGCGGTGATGGTGTCTTCGGTCGGCGCGCCAGCGGGCAGCATGACCCACACGGCACGTGGCTTGGCCAGGCCTGCGACCAGCGCCGGCAGGTCGATGACGCCCTTGGCGCCTTCCGCTGCCAGGGTGTCGACGAAGGCGGTATTGCGGTCATAGACAACGGTGGTGTGCCCGTTGAGCATCAGGCGACGCGCAATATTGCCGCCCATGCGGCCCAGTCCAATAATCCCGAGTTGCATGTGCTGATGCTCCCTACTACAAATAATGTGTGTCAAAGGTTATAGCCCAACGCGACCAATGTGGGTTAGTCCAGAGCATTGGCGCTAAGTTTCCGGGCATTGTGCCCGATCCTGATTGATAACGTCGGTAATCGCGCCGAAGACACACCGACCATGAAAAATAAAAAAGTTCCATTCATGGGCAAAAGAAATCAAAATCACGGCCGATAGTAAATAAGCACCGACGTCGGGGCGGATTTACAGTTGAGATAGCCATTTGCGAGGTGAGCAATGGGCACAGTACAAGCAGCACGGCCAGCACAAACCCTCTATGTCACGATCCGTCGTGATGAATTGCGCCAGTTGAAAGAAGAGCGCGACCTGCTGAAGCAGGAGCTCGCGCAGCTGCGCTTACTCACACAAAGCTCCCCCGCCCAGAATTTTCCCGTCACCCAGCGTGCTCCCCACGCCTGATCCGCTCGCCTGAATCGGAAACAGTGCCCTGCTGTTTCCGATGCAAC
Source organism: Pseudomonas sp. fls2-241-R2A-110 (assembly GCF_030209165.1). Lineage (NCBI taxonomy): Bacteria > Pseudomonadati > Pseudomonadota > Gammaproteobacteria > Pseudomonadales > Pseudomonadaceae > Pseudomonas > Pseudomonas sp. fls2-241-R2A-110. The sequence goes on from NZ_JARVSN010000003.1 coordinate 127,686, forward strand.
GCACCCGCCAAGCCTTAAACTCACGAATTTTTCACATTTACCTGTTGATACTCCGCCGCCCTATGGCCGCGCGGTATGCGCGCGGCTTCCGCTCGTCGATAGCAGGGAGGCTCGACGGTCGAAGTGAATACTTGGCTGGAGCGCTGAATGGCTTTGTTTAACCGCAGCAATACGACTGCGAAAGGTTTTGATTGGACCGGTTTTCTCTGGTTATTCCTGTTCTTCTGGTATTTTTCCGGCATCACCCAACTATTGATTCAACTGACGGGCACCTCGGGTTTCAGCGGGTTCCGCCAGGCCTTCGTGATGAGCGCCATCTGGCTCGCACCGATGCTGCTGTTCCCTCGGCAAACACGGGTAATGGCTGCAGTGATCGGCGTAGTGTTGTGGGCCTGCTCGATGGCCAGCCTCGGTTACTTCTTCATCTATCAGCAGGAATTCTCCCAAAGCGTCATCTTCATCATGTTCGAATCGAACATTGCTGAAGCGGGCGAATACATGACCCAGTATTTCGCCTGGTGGATGGTGGCGGCGTTCCTCGCCCACACCCTGTTCGCCTATTTCCTGTGGACGCGCTTGCGCCCGGTGTACCTGCCGCGCTGGCAGGCCTGGGTCGCCTCTACCGCTATTCTGGTAGCCGTGGTGGGTTATCCGCTGGTCAAACAAACCGCGCGCACGGGCAGCTTCGCCGATGGTTTCGATAAATTCGAGACCCGCGTAGAGCCGGCGGTGCCGTGGCAGATGGCCGTGGCCTATCACCGTTACCTCCAGACGCTCGCCGGCATGCAAGACATGCTCAACAGCGCGAGCAAGATTGCGCCGCTCAAAAACCTCACGGACACGATGGCCAACCAGCCCGCCACCCTGGTGCTGGTGATTGGCGAATCGACCAACCGTCAGCGCATGAGCCTCTACGGCTATCCGCGTGAAACCACGCCGGAACTGGACAAGCTCAAGGATCAACTGGCGGTCTTCAACAACGTCATCACCCCGCGCCCTTACACCATCGAGGCGTTGCAACAGGTGTTGACCTTCGCCGATGAGGAAAACCCGGACCTCTACCTGACCACGCCATCGCTGGTCAGCATGATGAAACAGGCAGGCTACAAAACCTTCTGGATCACCAACCAGCAGACCATGACCAAGCGCAACACCATGCTCACCACCTTCTCCGAACAGGCTGACGAGCAGGTGTACCTGAACAATAACCGCAACCAGAACGCCGCCCAGTACGATGGCGACGTGATCGAGCCGTTCAACAAGGCCCTGGCAGACGCCGCGCCGCGCAAGCTGATCGTGGTGCATTTGCTCGGCACGCACATGAGCTATCAATACCGTTATCCGCCTGCCTTCGACAAGTTCACCGACCGCAAAGGTGTGCCGGACGGTGTGCGTGACGATCAAGTGCCGACGTACAACAGTTATGACAACGCGGTGCTGTACAACGACTTCGTGGTCTCAAGCCTGATCAAGGACTACGCCAAGTCCGATCCGAACGGCTTCCTGTTGTACCTCTCCGATCACGGTGAAGACGTATTCGACTCAGCGGGTCACAGCACACTGGGCCGCAACGAAAACAAACCGACCGCACCGATGTACACCATTCCGTTCATGGCATGGGCCTCGCCGAAATGGCGTGAGACCCACGACTGGAATCTGGCCGGTGACCTGGGGCGGCCTTACAGCAGCTCGCAACTGATCCATACCTGGGCCGATCTGGCGGGCCTGAGTTTTGATGAACTGGACCGCAGCAAAAGCCTGGTCAGCGACAGTTTCAAGCCGCGACCATTGATGATCGGTAACCCTTACGAGCGTCAAGTGCGTCCGCTGATCGACTTCAGCCTGATGAAACCCAAGGCCGCGCCGGCCGATCCGGCAGTCGCCAAGCAGTAATCCTTTCAGGGGCCGGTTCCGGCCCCTTTTTTGTGTCCGCTGCCAGGCAGGACACATTCTAAAATATCAATAATTCTCGTTAGCCTGGACTGCAAGCTTTGCGGCGGTTAATTCCCAACTCACCGATTCGGCGGATAATGTCCCGGCGACATTGACTCATGGAAGACACGCACCCGATATCCGTAGTGGGAGGCACACCATGAAACGTATAACGCTGATCCTCGCCAGTCTGTTGATGTTCGGTTCGGCCGCTGCTTTGGCTGAAGGTGGCGCCGAGCGCATGAGGTATTACTTCGAGAGCCTGCGTTTTAAACAAGAGCAGGCCAATGGCATCCAGCGCAAAGTGATTGAGCTGAGGGTTCCGGACGATCAAACCGCACAGGTCACCGAAACCTATAGGCCGAAATAAACGATGGCAGACGGGCGTCCTGATGGACGCCCTTTTTTTGTGCTCGATAGAAGCGAGGTTAAAGGTCCTTGGTCCAGAACAGCATTCGGCCATGGGCCGGGTCGAACATGCCGGGGGCAAAACCGAACTTGCCGTAGGACGCCTGCGCGACGGTATTGCCTTCAAGGACTTCCAGGGTGATCTTGCAGCCACCGCGCTGGCGGGTGATGTCCTCGACTTTTCGCAGCATCTTCTGACTCAGCCCCAGGCCGCGAAACTTCGGCACCACCGACACATCGTGCACATTGACCAAAGGCCGACAGGCAAAGGTCGAGAACCCTTCAAAGCAATTGACCAGCCCGGCCGGCTCGCCATCGACAAAAGCCAGCACACTGAAGGCGTGGGGACGCTTGGCCAGTTCACCTGGCAATCGCAGCACAATGTCCTCGGGCAAGGCGTGCCCGCCGCCCATCGGGTCCTGGGCGTAAGCATTGAGCACGACACCGATCGCTTCGGCGTGCACCGGATTGGTGTAGCTGGCTTGAAGGACAAGTACTTCTGGGGCTTCCATTTCCATCGTCAACATCCCATCTGGTTGCCCCGACGCGTCTCTCGCGCCGGGAGGTCGACGGACATTATCGCGAGACGCAATCGTCGACAACCCGAACCAGCCTCAAACGCCCCAGATCAGCGTTTCAGTCCACCCCAGCTCGGCAAAATCAGCGGCCCTCAAATCTGACTCTCCGGCGCAGAAAAATTCGTCCAGCTGCGGCGGCTTGACCGATGTGCCGCTGAGCATGGCGTGCACCTGGCCACGGTGATGAATCTGGTGTTCGAACAGATGGGAAAGCATGCGCAAACGACTGTCATGCTGCGGCGTTTCCCGGGCGATGGTCACCATTCGCCCTAGGTCCGCATCGCGCAACTGTTCGCAGTAGGCAATCAGTCGACGGTCCACGTGGGCTTGCTCACACTGCAGGTCAGGGCCCGAGGTGAACGGCTCGTCCAGGGCGAAGAACACATAACAATCAGGGTGCGGCTCATCACCGCGCAGCTCGCGCTCCAGCGCATCCATGTAGAACCAGTCGCACGTCAGGATATGATTGAGGGTGGCCCTGATGCTGGGGAAGAAGCTGACACGCGGCGCCACCAGTTCGGTAGCGCTCAATTGGCCCCAGGCCTTGGCGAGTCGGTGATTGGCCCAGGCGTTCTGATAAGCCATGGTCAGCAAATGATGAGACAGGGGCTGATTCATGTTCGCGGCTCCGTGCAATTAGGCTTCAGCGAAACGTTGCAGCTGCATTTCCTGTAGACGGCTCAATGTGCGGCGAAACGGGAATTCAAGGTAACCCTCGGTGTACAACGCCGCCATCGGCACTTGCGCTTCGAGGTACAGCGGCACCTTGCGGTCGTAGCATTCGTCCACCAACGCGATGAAACGCCGGACACCGTCGTCGTGCACCGACAATTGCGGCAGCTCGCGATCGCCGGCCACCACACGCTCGGCAGCGTCTTCGGTGCCTCGGGCGATGCGTCCTGCACGCTTTTGTGCGCTCAGGTTGGGCACCTCACTCAACAGAATAGCGCTGAAGGTGTCGCACAGCGCCATGAAGTCCATGGCGGCAAACGGTTGTTCGCACAGATCGGCATAACGACACCAGAGCACCTTGTTGCTGGCCTGCACGACGTTGACCGAGCGATAACCGACCGTGATCGGCTCGCTGGACACCGACTGGCCAACGGTCAATGCCTTGAACACTTCTGCCAGTGCGCTGGGCTGTCCGGCGGTTGCCACCCAATAACGTTGCAGGCCAGCGCCCGGGTGCAGGCGATGGTCTTCGCCGCCATCCACCGCGATCACCTGCATGTGTTTCTTGATCGCTTCGATGGCGGGCACAAAACGGTCGCGGTTGAAGCCGTCGGCGTACAGCTGATCCGGCGGTTGATTGGAGGTGCAGACCACCACCACGCCTTGCTCGAACATCACCTGAAACAACCGTCCGAGAATGATCGCATCGCCAATGTCATTGACGAACAGCTCATCAAAGCACAGCACCCGCACTTCCTCGCTCAGCTCACGGGCCAGCGCCTTCAGCGGGTCGGCGGTGCCGGTCAGCTGGAATGAGCGCTGGTGCACCCAGCCCATGAAGTGATGAAAGTGTTGTCGACGGGCCGGGACCTTGAGGGTTTGATAGAACTGGTCCATCAACCAGGTCTTGCCGCGCCCTACCGGGCCCCAGAGGTAAACCCCGGTGACCGGCGTGCGCCCTTCGTGCAAGGCTTCGTGGCATTTTTGCAGCGCCCACACGGCATGTTCCTGGGCTTCGTCCTGGACGAAGCCCTTTTGTTCGATGGCGTGTTGCCAGGCGCTTAGGGGAGAGTCGACATTCATGCGCGGCAGTATGCCACGCACTCGCGCTACAAGGAGATGTCAAGCCGGGCGATCTTGCCCTGTTCGTTAAGGCGGAACATGTAACGCAGTTCCAGGGGACTGCCGGGAAAGGTCCCGGAGATCCGGTTGTGTACCAGCACTTTACCGGTGCGCTGTTGCACGCCGAGCACTTCGACCCGGGGTTCGTAGCGCTGTGCGGTGTCTTGCATCCATTGGGCGATAGCTTGCGTGCCGGTCCGGTGATGTCCTTCATCGAACACGTTGGCATCCTCAGCAAAAAAACTGCCGACCCGCGAGGTGTCGCGAGCATTGGCGGCGGCAATGTAGGCGGCAATGGCGGGTGCCAGTGAAGAGGCTGGATTGGACATGTTTACGGCTCCTTGTTTGTTGGTTCTGGAGCCATCCTAGAACACGCCTGTGTCAGTTCTTGTCAGGAGTGAAACGCCCCGCTTCATCCAGTTGCATCTGCTTGCGCCAGGTGCGCAGCAGGTCGCTGCGCCGCCCCGGATAACGCTCGCCCTGCTCGCTGGCGGCCGAGATCCGGTCGGTGCGAAAGGTACGGTAGGCACCGCGCAGTTCACACCAGGCAACGATGATCCGCACTTCATTGAGAAACCCAAGTGCCAGGGGCCAGATCATCCGTTGACTGGGCACCTGATTGGCATCTGCATAGTCGATGTTGAGCTTGGATTGATCACGTATGGCCTGGCGAAACACATTCAGCGGCACCGCGTTTTGCGGATAGCCATAACCGGGCGGGCCCGGCAGCACCGTCGGGTTGCGCAATGCATCCTGGGCTTCGGGGGCCAGCACGGCGGCAATCTTGGCCAGCGCATCCGCCGCGGCTTTGCTCAATACCTCGTCGCCGCGCTGATCGACGTAACGCAACCCCAGCACGATGGCTTCGGTTTCATCGGCATTGAGCATCAAGGGCGGCAGGAACAAACCGCTGCGCAATACGTAACCGATCCCCGCCTCACCGAAAATCGGCGCGCCCAGCGCGGTCAGTTCGGCGATGTCGCGGTACAGCGTGCGTTCGGAGATCTCCAGTTCGCTGGCCAGCGTTGCCGCCGTAACCGGACGACTTTTGCCCCGCAACACCTGCAACAACGTGAGTAAACGTGTGGTACGCGACACGATCCGTAGTCTCTTTCCTGAGAAGTCGACGGAGCTTAGCAGAGGCTGCTGTCAGAAACTGGCAGTAGCAATGTCCCCCGTCAATCGGGCCTTTTGCGATAAATCAAAAAGCCGATTGACGTAAAATATTACTCGCATAATATTCAATGCATGTCGCCAAACATTTAACTAATTCACCGCATCGGTTCCTCAGGAGTCATCTCATGCATTACAAAGTCTTCGGCCGTAAAACCGGGTTGCGGGTCTCGGAACTGGCATTGGGCGCCGGCAATTTCGGCACCGGTTGGGGCCATGGCGCAGAACGTGAAGAAGCCAAGCGCATATTCGATGGCTACCTGGAGGCCGGCGGCAATTTCATCGACACCGCCAACGGCTATCAGGGCGGGCAATCGGAAGCCATGCTCAGCGAGTTCATTGCCGCAGAACGGGATCGCCTGGTCATCGCCACCAAATACACCCTGGGCACCACGCCCGCCGCCGGTATTTCCCACACCGGCAACAGCCGCAAGAACATGGTTCGCGCCGTGGAAGAAAGCCTGAAACGCCTCAACACCGATCACATCGACCTGTTTTGGGCGCACATGAGTGACGGCGTGACGCCGATGGAAGAAATCCTGCGTGGCTTTGACGACCTGGTGCGTGCCGGAAAAATTCACTACGCCGGACTGTCGAACTTCCCGGCCTGGCGCATCGCCCGGGCGGACGTGCTGGCCGAAGTGCGCGGTTTTGCGCCGATTGCCGCGATTCAGATCGAGTACAGCCTGGCCGAACGCAGCGCTGACCGTGAGCAGCTGCCGATGGCCGAAGCCCTGGGCCTGGCCGCGACGTTATGGTCGCCGTTGGGTGGCGGTTTTCTCACCGGCAAGTACCGCAGCAATGACGGCGACAACCGCGCCGCTAAACTTGGCGTGCTGATCCATGCCGAAACAAGCGCACGGGACACCGCCCTGCTCGACACCTTGCTCGCCGTCGCAGAAGAGCTGGCGGCCAGCCCGACTCACGTCGCCATTGCCTGGTTGCGAGAAAAGGCCAAGCGTTCAACGACTGCGCTGATACCGATCCTGGGTTCGCGCACGCGTGAGCAACTGGATGCGACATTGGGTGCCTTGACGGTGCAATTGAGTGCCGAACAAATGTCGCGACTGGATGAGGTCAGCGCTGTGGCGATGGGTGTGCCGCATGAAACCATTGCCGGGTCGTATTCGCGATTTACCGGGGCTGAAACATTGGACGTTCCGAAAATCCCGGTCGCCTGAAAAAGCATCGCGGGCAAGCTCGCTCCCACAGGTGTTGCGCTGTACTTGTGGGAGCGGGCTTGCCCGCGATGGCGTCAGCGAATCATAGAACTACCGGTCCACTTTATGTTTGGCCGCATAAAGGCAGAGCATTTCCATGGCCAATGTCGCGGCCGCCAATGAGGTTATGTCCGCGTTGTCGTAGGCCGGCGCCACTTCCACCACGTCCATCCCCACCAGATTGATCCCGCGCAAACCGCCGAGAATCTCCAGCGCCTGCACCGTGCTCAATCCGCCGCACACCGGAGTTCCGGTGCCCGGTGCGAAGGCCGGGTCGAGGCAATCGATGTCGAACGTCAGGTACACCGGGTTATCGCCGACCCGCGCACGAATCGCCTCGACAATCGCCTCGCACCCTTGCCGGTGCACCTGCCGCGCATCCAGCACCTGAAAGCCCTGGTGATCGTCATTGGTGGTGCGCAAGCCGATCTGCACCGAACGCGATGGATCGACCAGCCCTTCCCTGGCCGCGTGCCAGAACATGGTGCCATGGTCGACACGCTTGCCCGCCTCGTCCGGCCAGGTGTCGCTGTGCGCATCGAAGTGAATCAGCGACAGCGGACCATGTTTGCGGGCATGGGCCTTGAGCAGCGGATAGGTAATGAAGTGATCGCCACCGAACGTCAACATCGCGCTGCCGGCGTTGAGAATATGCTCGGCATGCGCCTCGATGCTTTCCGGCACCGAGTGCGGCGAGCCGTAATCGAAGTCGCAATCGCCGTAGTCGATAACGGCCAAATGATCGAATGGATCAAACGTCCACGGCCAGTGGCGTTCCCAGGCGATCCCGGTGGACGCCGCGCGAATGCCTCGCGGCCCGAAACGCGCACCGGGGCGGTTGCTGGTGGCGGTGTCGAACGGGACACCGCTGACCGCGACATCGACACCGCGCAAGTCACGGCTGTAGCGTCGACGCATGAAGCTGGTGATGCCGGCGTAGGTGCTTTCGGCGGCTGTGCCGTAAAGACTGTCGCGGGTCATGGCCTGATCGTTTTGCACAGGGACGTCCATCTCGGGTTCCTTATTATTGGCGGCTACGGAAAGTGGTCCACACGCGGGTGCGCTGACGCATGTCCTTGAGGCTCATGGTGCGGTCGGCATACAGCAGACCGCGAACGTCGGCGGGCGGGTAAATGTCCGGATCGGTGCGCACCGCCTCATCCACCAGCGGCGTCGCAGCCTGGTTGGCGGAGGCGAAGAACAACGTGTTGGTCAGAGCAGCGACGGATTCAGGGCGCAACATGAATTCGATGAACTGGCGGGCCGCTTCGGGATGTGGCGCATCCTTGGGAATCGCCAGGTTGTCCTGCCAGACGAGGGTGCCTTCCTTGGGAATCCGGTAGGCGATTTCGTAGGACTTTTTGGCCTTGCGCGCCTGATCGGCAGCCATGCTGGCGTCACCGTTGTAGGTCAGCGCCAGGCAGACACTGCCATTGGCCAGATCGTTGATCTGCCGACCGCTGGCGACGTACAGCACGTTTGGCTGCAATTGATGCAACACGGTCTGCGCCGCGTCGAGATCGTTCTTGTCGGTGCTGTAGGGATCTTTACCCAGGTAGTGCAACGCCAGACCGATGACTTCCTGGGGCGAATCGATGATCGCGATGCCACAGTCCTTCAGCTTGCCGGCGTACTCGGGCTTGAACAGCAAATCCAGGCTGTTGAGCGGCCTGTTCGGCAAGCGTTTCTGCACCGCTTCGACGTTCATCCCCAGCCCCAGCGTGCCCCAGGTGTAGGGCACACCGTAGAGGTTGCCGGGGTCCACGGCGGCGAGCTTTTCCAACAGGTCCGGGTCGAGGTTGGCGTAGCCCTTCAAGCCTTCGTGAGGAATGGTTTTCAACGCACCGGCCGCCAAGCCGCGAGCCAGCACACTGGACGACGGCACCACCACGTCGTAACCGCTGCCACCGGTGAGCAGTTTGGTTTCGAGCACTTCCGGCGCATCGAACGTGTCGTAACGCACGTGAATCCCGGTTTCCTGTTCGAAACGCTGCAAGGTCTCGGGCGCTACGTAATCGGCCCAACTGTAGAGGTTGAGGGTCTTTTCCTCGGCCTGGGCCGACACGGCCACGGCGAGGAACAACGCGGGTAAACACAGCTTGAACATGGGAGCCATGACGAACACCTGACCAGAGGAAGTGGTTGCAGCGTGCGCGCTCCGATACATTGTCGAAATATCAAGTTTGTTAACCTGACTTTATTGCGGAGTAATGTTTGATGCTCGGTCAACTCCATGACCTCGACTTGCAGCTGCTGCGCTTGTTTGTCCGGGTGGTCGAGTGCGGTGGTTTCAGTGCGGCACAGGGCGAGCTGGGGTTGAGTCAATCGAGCATCAGCCAGCAAATGGCCAAGCTCGAAACCCGGCTCGGCTATCGGTTATGCAGTCGCGGCAAAGGCGGATTCAAGATCACGCCCAAAGGTGAACAACTGCTGACAGCGACGCGTGTCCTGTTTGAATCCATCGAAACCTTCCGCCACCAATCCAACGGTGTGGCCGGTCGCTTGATCGGCGAAGTGCGCCTCGGTTTGTCCGAAGCCCTGGATCAATCGGTGCTGCAACGCGTGGCCGATGCGATCCGCCGTTTTCGTGAGCGCGACGAATCGGTGCGCATCGAATTGATCAGCGCCATGCCCGGGGAAATGGAACGGCTGCTACTGCAACAACGGCTGGACCTGGCCATTGGTTATTTCTCACAGGTGCAGCGTGCGTTTGACTACCGCCAGTTGTTTACGGAAACCCAACACCTGTATTGCGCCCCCGGGCATCCGCTGTTCACCGACGATGCGCCGCACGACCAAGCGTTGCAGGCGTGTGACCGGGTCGATCATCCCTACCGTTTCCTGCGGGCCGATGAGCCCTTCCAGGGGCAACGGTGTTCGGCAAGGTCGGAGCAAGTCGAAGGCACCCTCGCCTTCATTCTTTCCGGTAAACACGTCGGCTATTTGCCCGATCACTTTGCCCGCAGTTGGGAAGACAAAGGGTTGCTCAGGGCTGTGCGTCGAGACGACATGAGTTTCGATGTGGCATTTCACCTGGCGCGTCATCGTGCGCAAGTGCCGGGGGATGCGCAGAAGGCGTTCGAAGAGGATTTGCTGGCGGCATTCAGCTGATTCCTGTGAGAGCAAACTCACTCCCACAGGGTTTTCGTCAGGGGGCGGGCTCATCGCTCGCCACAAAATAGTCTTTCTGGCATCCTGCGCCTCCATTTTTTGACCTGGCCCTGGCGCTTTCCTCGTGACCTCATCCGAACACGCAAAACCCCAGCCCCGTTCCGACCTGATCTACGGCCTCGACGACCGCCCGCACCTCACCGCCACGGTCTTCGCCGCCCTGCAACACGTGCTGGCCAGTTTTGTCGGCATCATCACCCCGACCCTGATCATGGGCGGCGCCCTCGGACTGCAAAGCGAAGTGCCGTACCTGATCAGCATGGCGTTGTTCGTGTCCGGCCTGGGCACTTTTGTCCAGGCGCAGCGGTTTGGTCCGGTGGGTTCTGGTTTGTTGTGCCTGCAAGGCACCAGTTTTTCGTTTATCAGCGTGATCCTCAGCGCCGGGTTCATGGTCAAGGCCCGGGGCGGTGGCACCGATGAAATCCTCTCGACCATCTTCGGCGTGTGCTTTTTCGCGGCGTTCATCGAAGTGGTGTTGAGCCAGTTCATTGGCAAGCTGCGCATGCTGATCACGCCCGTGGTCACTGGCACCATCATTACGTTGATGGGCCTGTCGCTGATCAAAGTCGCCATGACCGACATCGCGGGCGGCTTCGGCGCCGCAGACCTCGGCGCGGCCAGTCATCTGGCGTTGGCGGCGTTGGTGCTGGGAACCATCGTGGTATTGAACCGGGTCGACGTGCCGTTCCTGCGCCTCGGGGCGATTGTGATTGGCCTGACGTTGGGGTACGTCGTGGCCTGGTTGTTGGGCGACGTCAATTTCGCCAGCCTGCCCGACGTGCCGCTGATGAGCGTACCGGTGCCGTTCAAGTACGGTTTCAATTTCGATTGGGTGGCGTTCGTGCCGGTGGCGGTGATTTTCCTGGTGTCGCCACTGGAAGCGGCTGGCGACTTGACCGCCAACTCGATGATTTCCCGGCAACCGGTCAAAGGCCCGGTGTACATCCGTCGGATCAAGTCCGGTCTGCTCGCTGACGGCCTCAACTCGGCCATGGCGGCGGTGTTCAACAGCATGCCGATGGTGACCTTCGCGCAGAACAACGGCGTGATCCAGCTCACTGGCGTGGCCAGCCGCTACGTGGCGTTTTTCATTGCCGGTCTGCTGGTGCTGCTCGGGCTGTTCCCGATGATCGGCGCGGTGCTGCAATTGATGCCCAAACCGGTCCTCGGCGGCGCCGAGCTGGTGATGTTCGGCACGGTGGCGGTGGCCGGGATCAAGATCCTCGCCGAAGCCGGCCTGCATCGACGCAACATGCTGATCGTGGCGATTTCCCTCGGCATGGGCCTGGGTGTCGCGGCCGTGCCGCAGGTGTTGCGTGAGCTGCCCCTGGCGTTGCACAACATCTTCGAATCGCCGATCACCGTGGGCGCGTTGTGCGCTATCGTGCTGAACATCTTCCTGCCCGAGGAATTCATCGAGCTGGAAGAAGACGATTTCGATCCGGAAGCCTCGATTCTGCAGGTCATGGAGAATCCCGATGTCCCGGCCAAGGGTGAACCCGCAACGCCTGCGACGGTCGCACAGTTGACCCGCTAAAAGGCTCAAGGGCCGAGCCGTTGGCGGTTCAGCCCTTTTTCTGAACGAGAGCCTGTCCATGCGCCGCGTCCACGCCGTCATCCTTTCCCTGCTCTTGCTCTCCCTGAGCGCCTGCGCCCTCTTCCCCCATCGCGACCCGTTGAACATCAATGTGGTCGGCATCGAACCGCTGCAAAGCCAGGACATGGAAGTACGGTTTGCGGTAAAGATCCGCGTGCAAAACCCCAACGAAACGCCGATTGACTACAACGGCGTGGCACTGGATCTGGAGGTCAATGGCCAGCCGCTGGCCTCCGGCGTCAGCGATCAATCGGGGTCGATTGCACGCTTTTCCGAAACCGTGCTGACAGTGCCGGTAAGCGTTTCGGCCTTCTCGGTGATACGCCAGACGCTGGGCCTGGGCCGGACCCAGACATTGAACAATCTTCCCTACGTGCTGCGTGGCAAACTGGCCGGCGGATTGTTTGGCACGATGCGTTTTGTAGATACGGGCAAACTGAGCTTGCCGGGGTCTACGACTGGCACTTGGTAAACCCGGAGAGCTTGGCAACGATGAATTTCCCTTGTGGGAGCGAGCTTGCTCGCGATGACGGCGGCACATTCAACAAATCAGTTGCCTGATCCACCGCTATCGCGAGCAAGCTCGCTCCCACAGGGCTTTACGCATTGAAGCGGACACCCGGTTTGGCGCGCTCATCGACTATCAACTCAAACACATCCGGGCGCGCGTAATGCCCGACGACGTCGTAGTCGTAACGGGCGCGAACCAGATCGTCGGTATCGATTTCGGCGGTCAATAATCCCGCCTCGCCGCGCAACGGCCCCGCCAAAATGTCGCCCATCGGTCCGACGATCACACTGCCGCCGGCAATCAGCGGCCGCTCTGCCGGCCAGTTAGCGATGTCCATGCCCAAGGCCTGCGGCGAGTCCTGAACCTGACAAGCGCTGACCACAAAGCAGCGTCCTTCATGGGCGATGTGGCGCATGCTGACTTGCCACATTTCACGCTCATCCACCGTCGGCGCGCACCACACCTCTATGCCTTTGGCGTACATCGCGGTGCGCAGCAACGGCATCATGTTTTCCCAGCACACCACCGCGCCGATCCGCCCGACCTGGCTGTCGATTACCGGCAGTGTCGAGCCATCGCCTTTGCCCCAGATCAATCGTTCGGTGCCGGTGGGCATCAATTTGCGGTGTTTGCCGACCAGTCCGGCCTGCGGATCGAAATACAACGCCGTGCAATACAACGTACTGCCGGCGCGCTCGATGACGCCGATGACCAGATTCGCACCCGTGCGCGCCGACAACCCGGCCAGCGCTTCGGTCTCGATGCCGGGCACGTCAATGGCGTTGGCGAAATAGCGGGCGAAGGCTTCACGACCTTCCGGCAATCGGAAGCCCAGTTGAGTGCCAAAGCCTTCGCCTTTGGGATAGCCACCGAGCAAGGCTTCGGGCATGACCACCAACTCGGCGCCGGAGTCGGTAATGGCGTTTTCCCAGGCGAGAATCTGCTCCAGCGTCTCCGCCTTGCCACCGGGCAAGGCGCCGATTTGCAGTGCAGCAACGATTGACTTGGGCATGTCGGTAACTCCGAAAGCAATGAGGTGTTGCTCATTCTCAGGCGCCACGCAATCATGAATAAAGCCCTGTTCGCTGCTAACTGATATGAGCCAAATGAATATCGCCGACGTCGACCTGAACCTGCTCAAAGTCTTTGAAGCGCTGCATGAAGAGTCCAGCGCCAGTCGTGCGGCGTTGCGTCTGGGGGTGACGCAATCAGCCGTCAGCGCCGCGCTGCGAAGGCTTCGCGAGGTGTATGGCGATCAGTTGTTCGTGCGCACCGGTCGTGGCCTCGCGCCGACGCTCAAGGCCAACCAGTTGAAACCAGTGGTGAGCGAGGCGTTGAACAAGTGCCGCCAGAGCCTGGCAATGGTCGATCCGGCAGCCCACCATTACGACGGACGCTCGGTCACGCTGGGCCTGTCGGATGACTTCGAAATTGCCTACGGGCGGCGATTGATCGAGCACATTGCCGTCAGTGCGCCAAAGTTGCGGCTGATCTTCCGGCAAACCCACAGCCAGATCGTCGCTCAAGCGCTGATGGAGCGCAGCATTGATCTGGCGATCACCGCGGGCGGGTTCACCGAGCGGTTGCTCAGTCGTCAGGTATTGGGGGAAGGCGGCTACTTGTGCCTTGCCGATCCGCGCAGCCTGGCGCCCGGACAACAGGCGATCAGCCTGCAAGAGTTCGTGGTCCGCGAGCACATTCTGGTGTCGTCGGGCGGTTTTATCGGGATCACCGATGAAGGGCTGGCGGCACTGGGACTGAGTCGGCGGGTGTGTGCGTCGACAACACATTTTGCGGCGTTGCCGTACCTGCTCAAGGGCAGCCAGGCGGTCGCGACCATTCCGGCGCACGCCGCGCAAAGTATCGCGGCGCTCAGCGGGCTGGCACTGCTGCCCTGCCCCTTGGCATTACCGCGCTACCCGATCGAACTGGGCTGGCGCACCAGCACTCAGCTCGACCCGGTGGTGCTGAAAGTACGTGAAGCCATTGTCGAGAGTTTTGCCTGAGGGCTGCGTTTACTTGGCAGCCATCAGCCGATTGACTTCACTGCGCACCATGTTCGCGAATTCCGGCGGTGACATGCCGTCGAGTTCGGCCCGAACCCATTCAGCCCATTTGCCTTTACGTTTGGCGCGCTCGCCAAACAAGCGCGCGGCTTCGCCCTTGGATTTGCCAAGGTTGCTTTGCCAAAGGTCGAACAGACGGGATTTTTCATCTTCAAGCGCCGCGCGCTCGGCAAGGGGTTTGTCGGCCAGATTGAAGCTCATGGGAGTTACCTGCTGCATAAAATAGGCGACATCTTACACTGTAGGAGGAAATGTCCGACCCGGGATTTTTGTTCCGGGTTGGCGCGACGCGAAAATCGAGTGCAACTTTTTCGCCAGTGACAGACTCCATTGTTCACTGCCCATTTATCTGCAAGGAGTAACCCAATGGCCCGGAAAACCGCCGCACAAATAGCCGAAGACCAAATCAAGGATCAGGCATTCAGCGAACTTCAGTCCCTGATCGAAGAGTCGGAAAAACTGCTCAAAAGCAGCGCTTCACTGGTCGGTGAGGAAGCTGAGACCCTGCGCGGGCAAATCGTACAGAAGCTCCAGCAGGCTCGGGATTCGGTCAGCAGTGTGCGTGACCGTACCAAACCTGTGGTCGACGCGACCGAAACCTACATCGGTGGTCACCCGTGGCAAACCGTGGCCATCTCCGCCGGTTTCGGCCTGGTGGTAGGGTTGTTGCTGGGCCGTCGTTAAGCGCTCTGGCTTCAAGCGACCGCGTAAAAAAGGCGAGCCTGGTGCTCGCCTTTTGCATGCCTGCGTATTACGTCGGCGTCATTGCCCGGCCAACGCTCGCAAATCGGCCAGGGTCTGAGCGTCCAGCTCGATACCTTGGGTAGCCGACTTGGCCCGTTGATGATGACGCCGATCACCTGGCAAACGCTTGAGACCCACTCCATGCATCTGCCGGACCAGTTCCTGACTGCGCTCGGCAAAGTTCTGCCCCGCTGCCTTGCTTGGGTCAATCACGATCAGTAACTGACCGGTCCACGGTGTCTTGGCACCCGGATGATTCGACCAGTCGAACTCGAACGAAAAGTTACCGCCTGTCAACGCCGCCGCCAACAACTCGACCATCATCGACAGTGCCGAACCTTTGTGGCCGCCGAACGGCAGCAACGCGCCGCCTTCCAGAATCGCTTTCGGGTCCTGAGTCGGCTGGCCAAGGCTGTCCACGCCCATACCGACCGGCAAGCGCTCACCTTTTCGCGCGGCGATCTGCACATCGCCGTGGGCGATGGCGCTGGTGGCCAGGTCAAAGACAATCGGCTCACCGTCAGCCCGAGGCGCGGCGAAGGCGATCGGGTTGGTGCCGAACAGTGGACGATCGGCACCGTGCGGCACTACGCAGGTCATGCTGTTGACCACACTGAGCGCCACCAGTCCTTCATAGGCAAACGGCTCCACATCCGGCCACAGCGCCGCAAAGTGGTGGGAATTGCGGATCGCCAACACCGCGATGCCAGCGCTGCGGGCTTTTTCCACCAGCAGTGCACGGGCGGCGGCGAGCGCTGGCTGGGCAAAACCATTGCCGGCATCGACCCGGACAAAACCTGAGGCAACGTCCTCGACCACCGGCACTGCCTGGCCGTTGACCCAGCCGCTCTTGAGCGTCGAGACATAGCCGGGGATGCGAAATACGCCGTGGCTGTGCGCGCCGTCGCGTTCAGCGCCGGCGCAATTGAGCGCCAGGGTTTTGGCGACGTCGGCAGACGTACCGTGACGCAGAAAAACCTGCTCAAGCAATTGAACGAGCGCGTCGAAATCAAGCGATTGGGTGGTCGAACTGACGGCCACTTCGGGCGTTGCGGTCATCTGAAGCTCCAGTTTTATTATTAAGTACGGGCACCAGGGGAAACGAGGTTGCATGGCAACCCACAGCAGACGTCGATTAAGCGCTGTTCTACCGGCGTCCTGTCAAGTCTCGACTGCCAGTTCGGGGCAAGCAATATGTACCGCACTGAAGACCTTCCGGGGTCTTACAGTTTTTCCTCAACCGACAGCCTGCGATGGCAACTGATCGCAGCACATGAGGAAACACCGTGACTGAGCCCGACCTCCCCTACTTTTTCGACGAGGCAGAACGTGCAGCCAATGCCAGGCAGCCTGGCGACCGCGAAAAAGCGCTGAACTTCACAATGGATGACCTGAAGTGGCTGAAGAACGTTTACCTGGCCACTCATACGGCCCGCATCGCGCCAACCAACCCCATGCATGTCGACCAATTGATGCTCAGTGCGACCGGCATGCAGGAGATTCCACTGGCCGGCGCATTTACCATGAGCCGACCCGACGACGCCGAGGTCATGCTTTTCACGCCGTGGAAAGGCTTGATCAAGTTTGCCGACATGGCCGACCTTAAAAGCAAGCTTAAGGACTGGCTGGCCCGGGCCACCGGGAAGCGGGAGCTTTTACGCTTTCTTGCCATCGAACAGCGCAGCGCTTTGCCCCCTGCCACCGCCCTCGAAATCTCCACCAAAACCATTGACGGTGCGGTATTCCAGGCCCAGCAACTGACCCTCGATGGCAATCAGGCACAGAACATCGAGACAATGATCGGCGAGCTGGCCAAGCTGCCCACCTTGCAATCGATGCTGGACGACACCCTCAAACATGCGCTGCACAAGACATTCCCCAAACTGGACCAGCGCCTCACCCGGATGAAAAGTTTTGTCAGTACGATTTCAGCTTTTGACGGGAGCGACCATCACCACACGATATCGGCGATGTCATTGAGTGAAGCCCTGTTGCACGTTTACCTCACCAATCAATGGCCTGCCGGCGTTTCCAGAGTCTTTGCCCACCCCGAGCACAGCGTCAGCAGCGATGCCGATAACCAGGCGTGGGAAAGCGCCTTGAAAGAAACGGCACAAAGCTTCACGCCGCACTTGCACAGCCTGCTCGATACCTTCTGGAATACGCCCGTGAACAACGGGTTGTCACGCTTGAAGTTCTTTGCCGAAAGCTTGCGCGATACTTTCCACACGAGGCTTTTGCACCATCGCCAGCAAGGCATCTTGACGACGCAGGAATACGTGCGGCTGATGAATGTCAGCCTCGCGCCGAATCCTGACGACCCGCTTCGTATTGAAAAGGTGCGGGTTACCGCGCCCTTCGAGCACTTCGCAGAGCTCGCCTCGACCTTGATGATCGGCAGCGCCAACACCCTGGGTTTTCTGTACACCCAATCCAGAGGCATTGAGGCGACAAGCAGTCTGCCCGCCCTCAAGAAAGTCGTGCTGCAAATGATGGCCAGTGAAGGGCATGAGGATGCGTTGCTCAATTTCATGTCCCTGGTGGAACGGGCTCGGTTCCTGGCGTTCAAGCACGATGAGCGAGTGATTGTCGGTCACCCGATCATCGGCAATGTGTTCGAACAATTGATGTCCGACATCCTGGACAAGCAGAAGGACAATCTGAGCCATGCACTGAGCCGCTACCGTGAAAGCGAAGGTACGCTGGACCCTCACGCCCTGCTCGATAAAGCGCTGGATGTCCGGGGGCTGATTGATGACCGACTGTTGTCTGCACAAGCAGCGGGACGCTGGAGCACTCGGGTGGATCAACGCTGGATTGCGCAACCGGCGACCGTGCGTGCCGAGTCGGCCAAAGAGGCGCTGGCCTCGCTCGATTCCGTCGCGCAGGCGCTCGATCAACTGCGTGACAAACACCCGGCCATTCCCGCTACGACCCGCTCCTCCACCGAAGCACTCAGGCTCGTTGACGCCTCCGTGGCAAGCTTGCAATCGAGCTTTACGCATACCCTGTCAACGGCGCTGCGCAGTGAACTGAAGCTGCGCACCGTCTCGCGAACGCTGGGCACGACCGAACAGGCGATCATCAAGACCGTGCTCGATTCCCCTGTCCATCTGCAGCGAGCGGCATTGAATGGTTTTTTGCCGGACGTATTCTCCCTGGCATTGAAGATTGCCGGCGTGGCCGACCCGGTGAAACTGGCCAGTTGTTTCGTGCTGACCGAACGAGGTGGCCTGGACCCCGTGCATTCCGGGAAGGCGATCTTGTGGACACCTGCCTGCGGATTCGAGTCCTTCAAGACCTTGCCCCTGTTGCAGACCGAGCTAGAGGCGCGCCTCGCCGACTACGAGCATCGCTCGACGCTTCTGGAGAACCTGGGCCGCAGCGACCGCGTCCCCGACAAGACGCCCACGTTGGCGCCGCTGCACCGAATCCAAGGGCATTTTCTCGAGCACCTGCAAAAACCCCATATTCATCTGGACCTGGCGAGCCTTAACCACGCGCTGGCAACAACGCTGCCTACTGCGCCGCTCGCCAGTCTCTTGAATCTGGTGACGCTGCGTGAGCCCAAGACCGGACTGCACCGCGTGATGGACATTGCACAGTCTCTGACGACGCAACAAAAATTGCCGGCATGGCTGGCCAAAGCGCCCATCGAAGACCTGATGCTGCATGGCGAGCTGCTTCAGCAATACCTTGATAACGTCAACAACGATCAGGACTACCTCACGGGCATCCGCTCGCTGCAACGCACCACTCACCACGAGCTTGAGAAACAACTCAAGGCAGACGATTTCAACATTGATCCAGACAAGGTCCAGGTCCAGATCAGCGCGCGCCCGACGTCGGCTGCCAGCACCCAGACCCTGACTGATTTTGCATTGGTGCACATCAAGGATCTGGAGCACGCCCGTTTCAAACTGGCTTCCCTGGATACCACCTCGGTCCCCGAGGAGATGAATGAGCGCTACATCAAAGACCTGATCCGCGACCTGAAACCGGGGGAGCATCAGCAGCAAGTACTGAACGACGCCCTCGCAGACACCCCACTGAACGCTGAGCGCAGGAAGCGCTTTTACACTCAATTACCCTGGCAACTGATGCACTACGCCCACGAGGAACGACTGCAGGAGCGACTGAGCCAAACAGGGTTCGAACTGATCCGGCAAGTCATGAACATGCCCGATGCCATCGCCCGCGCCGCGGTCAACGGTGCTGAGGCGATCATCCGCCCGCTCGAGTTGTTCGGTATCAAGCAGGCACAGACCCTCAAAGTGCCCGGCGTTTATCTGATCGGCTCGACCACCAACAGCGCAGCACCGCTGGTGCTTATTGCCCCGCACAGTCCTCGGCACAGCGTGAAGGAATACAAAAATGAAGCACAGCTGCTGGCGGAGCTGAAAAGCCGAGGCCCGTTGCTCGACTGGGTGCTCATGAACCTGCCACAGCCCGAGCGGATGCACCTGGAATACCGAATGATGCTCAACCCTCAGCGTGTTGCCAGGGCCGCGTCAACGAATTCGGACACTCGCCCCGCCGAGGTCAAACTGGTGTCCAGCCCCCTGACGGGCCACCTGTTCAAACACCTCTTCAATGACAACGCCGCGCTGTTGTCCCGATTGCTCGGCTGCCAGTCCGACGATAAAAAACACAGCGAGTGGACAATCATCAAGCAGGTGTTGGGCGAAGATCTGCACGAGGCCTTTTCGTTTTGCATGGGCAAGCTGGCGTACCCCCTGACCGTGTGGCGCAGTTACCGCGATATCAAGCAATCTGCCGAGGACCTTCAAACCCACAAATGGGCCGCCGCCATCAGAGAATTTATCAGCGGCATCTCACAACTGGCCGCGTTGCGCCAATCGCTGGGTGAGCAAACGTCCCTGTCTTTGACGCCGGCCGTGCCCACTGCGCAAACCTCCGCCAGCCGCTTTGACTTGCATCACGTCGACATCACCGCGCCAGAGCGCACGCAATTGAGCCGTCACGAATGCACTGATCTGGACCTGGGGTCCATGACACACGATACGGCGCAGGGGCTTTACACCCACCCGGTCAGTAAAAAGCACTACGCTCCGGTCGAGGGCAAGGTCTATGCGGTGGCCAAACGTGGCATTCAGTGGCGCATCGCGGCCCCCGGCATACGGGGACCGAAGCTTGCACAGAACGTTGCCAGGCAATGGGTGCTGGCCGAGGAAAAACCGGCCCCTCGCTTCAGCTTGCTCAAACGCGTGCGTACCGCGCTATCGGTTTGGGAGGGCATGAACGTCGATGCTCGCGGGATGAGAGAGATCCGTCAGTTCTTTCCGCACAAAGCCCGTCAAATTGACGAATCGCTGGACCTGGCAACGACCTACGCCTGGAACAGTTTTCGCAACCTGCAACTGCTCAAGACTTCTAAAGGCACAGTCACCCCGGTGCATCAGATCATCATGGATTTCATGGGCGTGACGCACGTGGAGTCCATCCATGTGGAAAAGATTGAAAAAGTCGTCGAGGAAATTTTTGCAGCGCTGCTGGACCCTACGCTCAGAAAGCCGGACTCCGACCGGCTAGTGATAGGTGGCTCGATCCAGGACACCGAAAACGTTTTCGGTTTCACCGTGCCGACGGACATCAAACGCAAAATTTATCTGGCCGAACGGTTCTTTACGCCCAGGTTCAATCATTACCGCCAGCATCTTTCTGATCCGCACTTCCCGATCAGCGCCCATGCCCGAGCGACCACCCTTATTCATGAAATTTCGCATATTGCCTGTGACACCATTGACATTACCTACCTTGATCCCGGCAGGCCGTTCGTCGAGCTGATCGGTACAGCGACCCCGATTGCCACGGAACTCAAGAACGCCTTGTCCACCACTCAGGAAACAGCACTGTCGATCAAGACACCCCTGACTCAACTGTTCATGAACTTCGACCCTGATACCGGCGAGTGGGAGGACCTGGGCAGCACTTTTTTTGAAGATACCCGCAAGATAAAACAGCGCGTTCTGGCATTGACCGGGGCCGAAAACCTGAGCGGTGCCCGTCACATTTTCAGGCGAGATGCACTGATCAGGCTGAACGTGCAACTGGCAAACGCCGACAGCG
Organism: Pseudomonas sp. fls2-241-R2A-110; assembly: GCF_030209165.1. Classification (NCBI taxonomy): domain Bacteria; kingdom Pseudomonadati; phylum Pseudomonadota; class Gammaproteobacteria; order Pseudomonadales; family Pseudomonadaceae; genus Pseudomonas; species Pseudomonas sp. fls2-241-R2A-110. Next base: position 148,970 of record NZ_JARVSN010000003.1, read on the forward strand.
TTGCCTGGCTGATCAGTCATCTGGGGCGGCAACTGCACGTCGATACCCCTTGACCAGAAAAATAGTGCTCAGTTGATGGGTAATTGCCATGACGGTTGTTCTCGCAGACTTTCTCTCAAGGTTAGAATGCGGGACTTCAGGATGAGTCAATGACCGACAATTCTCTCTCGCAAGCCGAATATGACGCGATCGCCGACTCCGCCGCGCACTGGTGCATGCGTCTGCACGCCATCGACTGCACCGCTCAAGAGCGGATCGCCTTCGAACACTGGCGTGATGCTCATCCGCTGCATGCGTTCGAGTACGAGGCCATGCTGGAGATCTGGGAAGTCGCGGGGGATTTGCCTCGTCACGACGCCGTCGAGCCTATTGCCTACAGCCGTCCGGTCATGCCTTGGCGCACGCTCGGCATCGCTGCCGCCGTTTGCGCCATCGCGGCGCCGCTGGCGCTGTACGGTGGCTGGAACATGGGCTGGCTACCCAATTCGTATCAGCATTTTGAAGCGCGCGACACTGTCCGTCAGGTCACCCTCAGCGATGGCAGCCAGGTGGAATTGAACCTTGGCAGCGAACTCACGTTCAGCAATTACAAGGATCAACGACGGGTCACGCTGGAAAAAGGTGAAGCCTTCTTCAGCGTCAGCCATGACGCTGGCCATCCGTTTATCCTCAGGGCCGCAGACGGAAGGATTCGGGCCTCTGGAACCCGGTTCAATGTCTGGATGTATGAGGACCAGGTGCGCGTCAATCTGATCGAAGGGTCGGTGCTGCTCAGCAGCAACGATGACCTTACAGGGGCTGGCATGCGCCTGGGGCCAGCGATGCAGGCACGTTATAAACGTGGTGACTTCGCGCCCCAAATCAGCCAGACCTACGCCAATGACAATTCACTTGCCTGGCGCAGCGGCAAATTGGTACTCGATAATCTGGAATTGAACGACGCGCTGCCGTTGATCAATCGTTACCTGAGCAAACCGGTGATGTTGGCCGATCAGAACACGGGCTCGATTCGCCTGGGCGGCATCTACAACATCAAGGAACTCAACGCTCTGGTGGCGTCCCTGCCCAAAATGTTGCCGGTCTATCTGACCCGCAATAAAAAGGGCAATCCCGTCCTCAATTCAATCCCGCAGCAAGTCCCGAAAAGCTGAAGGCCGCCACCCTGCCGGGTGCGGCCTTCATTGTTTATTGCGCTGCGACCTTCCCTGCCTTTCATCCTGCTCGCAGATCGTCAGGAACGAAACGAAAGACAAAAATTTAGCCGCCCAAAGACACTCTTCGCGGGTTTCTTACATGCCGCTCACGCGCAGGCGACAAATTTTCTACATTCAGGCCTTCATGATTTGTCGTACTCGTTCGTATTAATGACTGAGAGCCCCCATCACATTTCCTGGCCGGTTCCGAAAAGGAGTTTTTGCATGTACAACTCGCAACTGCCAACGGACGGTAACCTTGCGCCAACAGACGCTTGCGCGGGCTCCGGCATGTTCAGTCAACGGGGCGAACGCAATGGCAATGAGCGGATCAGATTGCTGCTCAAGAGCTTTGGCCTGCGAACCAGCCTGATTCGCCTGAAAGTCATCGACGCCTTGCTGACCGCCGCCGAAAGCGAGCGCAGCCTGGGAGTACGAGGCGTGCACGGATATTTGCTGGACCTGGATATTCCCCTGTCCTTTCTCAGCGTGCGCGAAGTGTTGAAACGCTTGTGCAGCGAAGGCGTGATCATTCTCAATCCGGACAAGAGCTACAGCCTGCATCCGCACGCTGCAGCCATGCTTCGCGGCGAATAATCAGCCCAAGGCGTCGCTCAAGGCTTGACCTTGCGGCGCATCACGCCATTGATGACCACCACGATCACCGCCACACCGATGGCGATGTACTGAAACAGCTTCTCGCTGATGACGCCTGCGTTTTGCAGATACGAAAGGCCGAACATGATCCCCAGCACCACCAGGGAGATCAGAATCGAATATTTCAAACGTTGCGACTGAGTCATTGCGAGTTCCTGAATCTGAAAAATGTATCCGGTTTGTATCCGAAAGCATACCAAGCGCCTACCTTTTCGCGGGGATGGAACGCTACAAGCGGGGTCTCATGTTACAGCCGATGAAGAGTTTTGGCTTCATGACGGCGATAACCATGAGGATTTAAAAATGTTTCGTCGAATCACACTGCTGATTCCCCTTCTCGCTCTCCTGACCCTTAGCGGCTGCATCGTTTTCCCCCACGGCGGCTGGCACGGCGATCACCATTACGACCGGGGCGGCCCCGGTTATTACCAACACCGGTAACGTTGGGCCGGGAAGGATCATTCATTAACAGTTATTCGTTTATTTCCAATTCCTCACCTCACTAAAAAATGCCCGCCTGTTGCGGGCATTTTTCCTACACGCAAATACACTTTATTCCCGCCACTTGTTGTTCCTCGAAACATAACGAACATTATTGAAGCATTAAGTCTCAATAGTTGATTGGAACTGTCCATCTGTGACGTTTAATCTGCGCGCCTCGTTTCAAACTCGTTATTAAACCGTGAGCAACAAAGCCGGAATGTCATGCACAAACCTTTAATACACATCAGTTCTTTCCACCTGCTCGGTTTTTGCCTTGCAATAACACTGTTCGAACTGCTGACCTATATGGCCAGCGACCTGATTATGCCCGCGATGTTAACCGTCACCCAAGATCTTGATGCCAGTGCAAGTCATGTTCCCCATGCCTTCAATCTTTATCTGGCAGGCGGCATTCTTCTGCAATGGCTTATCGGTCCGCTGTCGGATCATTTCGGACGACGCAAACTCTTGCTGATCGGTTGTGCGGTCTTCGCCATCGCCAGTGCAGCAGCCTTCAACGTGCAACATATCTATGCCTTCAATGGCCTGCGATTGATTCAGGGTCTCGGTTTGGGATTTGTCATCGCCGTCAGCTATCCCGCCTTGCAGGAAGTGTTCAGCGAAGTCGATGCGGTAAAAATCATGGCGTTGCTGGGAAACATTGCGCTCCTTTCTCCGCTGCTGGGACCGCTACTTGGCAGTCTGCTGCTGGAGTGGTTCTCCTGGAGAGAACTGTTTTTACTGCTGGGTATCGGCGCAGTGGTGGTCTGGCTCGGGCTGTATGTGTTCATGCCGGAAACCGTGGGGACCGTGCGCCAGGACGGTCAGCGGCTGGCGGCCGTGCCATTTCAATGGGGTGGCACGATGCGGCGCTATGCGGCGTTGCTCACCAACCCGCGCTTCCTGAGCGCCACTGTCGCACTGGGTGTCATGAGCCTGCCATTGATTGCCTGGATCGGCCTGGCGCCGCTCTTGCTGATCCACAATCAGGGCCTTACACCCTTGCAGTACGGCCTTTGGCAAATCCCGGTATTTGCTGCCGTCATCATCGGTAATTTGATTCTCAACCGATTGATTGCCCACACGGAACTGCCACAACTGATCCGCTACGCGCTCTGGCCGTTTTGCGCCGGACTCATCGCCTTGATCGTCATCAGTTTCAGCACGGCCTCTACACCCTTGCTGATCATCTGCCTGAGTCTCTACGCCATCGGCCTTGGCATGAGCAATGCCGCGCTGTATCGCCTTGCGCTGTTTACAAGCGAGGACAGCAAGGGGCTGGTTTCGGCCATGATCGGCATGCTGTCGATCGCCGTCATGGGTGGCGGCGGATCGCTGATCGCAGCCGCTGGCGCCGGTGACAATCACGAGTCCTTCGCGCTCATGGCCGGCATCGCAGGGCTTATGTGCCTGCTGCCCTTGCGACTGTTTCTGCGCAGCCCTCACTCCGTGCCTGCTGTCTGACACAACACCATAGGTTTCTCAATGATCCATTTACCCCATACCGATGCGCTTTGCGCGTTAGCGCAACCCTATTGCCTGGAGGCCGTGCCCGAAGGCTTGTTCGATCAGGCCATGAGGGAAATCAGCCTCTATCATTGCCAGCACACGCCCGGCTATGAACGCTGGTTGAACGCCAATGGCCTCGGAACGCAAGACCTGGAGACGCTGGACGACTGGTCGAGATTGCCACCGATCTTCGCCAATTTCTTCAAGCGTCACTTGTTGTTCGGGCCCACGGGCGAAGGCGCGCTGGAACTGACGTCATCGGGCACCAGTGGCCAGAAGAGTCGAATGCGTTACGACTCGCGCAGCATGGCCGCGGCGCAAGGGATGGTGAGTCATATTTTTCGCCATTACGGTTGGGACACCCCTGACAGCCCCTGCAATTACTTGCTCCTGAGTTACGAGCCCAAGGCTGCGATCACCCTGGGCACAGCCTACACCGATCAGTTTTTGTGTCGTTATGCGCCGGTCAACCGCGTCGCCTACGGATTGCGCCTGACCGGCACGGGTCATGAGTTCGACGTGTTCGGAGTGGTTCGCGCATTGCAAGAATTTGCCGAAGAAGGTTTGCCGGTGCGCATTCTCGGCTTCCCGGCATTTCTTTCCCATGCGTTGCAGCACATGGAAGACACCGATGTCGCGGATCTGCAGTTGCCGGATCAATCCCTGGTTTTTCTCGGCGGCGGCTGGAAAACCCAGGCGGCGCAGGAGATTCCCCTGGCGCAATTGTATGGACGGATCAATCGCCAGTTGGGCATTGACCTGTCTCGCTGTCGCGACGGCTATGGCGCCGTCGAGCATGCAGTGCCCTATATCCAATGTGCCCACCAGCATTTCCATGTCCCGGTGTACTCGAAGGTCTTCGTGCGCAATCCATCCGACTTCACAGTTCAACCCTATGGCCGGCCCGGTTTGCTTGAGTTCGTGTCGCCCTACATTTCGTCCAGCCCGGCACATGCCGTGGTGATGGGCGACCTGGCGACGCTGCACCCCGGCACTGCCTGCGGGTGTGGCCTTGCAACCGATTGGTTCGAACTGCATGGACGTGCCGGCACCACCGCCAGCCGAAGCTGTGCGATGGCGGCATCAGAATTGTTGGGAGGGGTATGACATGTATTTGATCAATGGCCAATTACGCGATGATGTGACCCTCGAGACCGCGCTGGAACAGCTTCACGAACAGTTGCCGCATCTACTGAACGCACCCGTCGACAGCGAAATCGTCATCGAGGCCGCCGCTCGTTTCAGCCTGCAACTGCACGCTCGCCGACTCGACCTGCCCCTGGACGACGACCAACGCCAAGGGCTCATCGACTTCTGTTCACGCAGCACTCTGCACACAAAAATCGAGCGCGAACTGGGCGTACAACCGCGTTCGCTGCGCCGCATCGACTACCAGCAAGCCTGCTTTGAAAGTTGGCACCCTCTGGGACTGGTGGTGCACGTGACACCCGGCAATGCGCCGATGTTAGCGTTTTGTGCCGTGCTCGAAAGCCTGCTGGCCGGCAACATCAATTGGCTTCGTCCCAGTTCCAGCGATGAAGGCCTGACCGCACGCTTGTTGGCAGCGCTTGTGCAGTGCGACGCCAGCGGCAAGCTCGCCGACTTCATCGCGGTGCTGCCGGTCAGCACAGATCAGATTCCTCGACTCTGCGTGCAAGCCGATGGCGTGGCCGCGTGGGGCGGGGTCAATGCCCTTAAAGCGATCCGCCAGCACCTGCCGGCAGGATGTCGCTGGATCGATTGGGGGCACAAGATCAGTTTTGCCTACCTGACGCCAGAAGCCGCCGACCCGTCGGCGCTCGATGCGCTGGTGGATCAAGTGTGCAGCCTGGACCAGCAAGCGTGTTCCAGCCCGCAATGGTTACTGGTGGACAGCAACGATCCAGCTGTCCTGCGGGACCTGGGCGAACGCCTGGCCGAGTCGTTCACACGTCGAGCCTCACGGTGGCCGGCACTGGCGCCTACCGATCAAGAGGCTTCGGAGATCACCACCCGCGTCGCCATGGCACGACTCGATCATTGTTTTGCGAATCAGGCGGGTCAGGTCTGGGCCGGTCCCGGGTGGCGGATTATCTGGGATCACCATCAAACGCTCGCGCCGTCGCCATTGTTTCGTACATTGCTGCTCAAACCCGTGCCGCAGGAGCTGCTCGCCGAGACGCTTTTGCCATGGCGCACGGTCCTGCAAAGCTGTGCATTGATCTGCTCGGCGGCTCAAACGCCTGGGCTGGCGCGCACGCTGGTCAACGCCGGCGTCACGCGAATTGCACCGTGCGAGCTGATTCACGACGGTTATCCCGGAGAACCCCATGACGGCGTCTATGCCCTGTCGCGCTTGAGTCGCCGTCTCTCGGTGAGCCTGCCGGCGCAAGCGGTACGTGGTCGGGGGACGCTCGACGCGCCGCCTGCAGCCCCTGCTGCGGGTCATGACCCGATCATGGACAAAAACGCGTTCATGACCCAGCCGATGAGCGCCACCGCACAGTTATATTTCCGCTCTGGGGGCAGCAGCGGCACACCGGCACTGTCCGGGTTCAGCTATCGCGACTTTGAGCGGCAAATGCGCGCCGCGGCAGACGGCATGTTCGCCGCTGGCCTTGATCCCTCGACGGATCGGGTGATGAACCTGTTTTATGGAGGTGGCCTGTATGGCGGCTTCTCGAGCTTCACCAAAGTGCTGGAACAGATGGGCGTAACGCACCTGCCCATGGGGGCGCCACACAACGATGATTTCAGCGAAATTGCCCGGATGATCGTGGACCATCGCGTGTCCGTGCTGATCGGCATGCCAAGTACGCTGCACCGCCTGTTTTTCAACGAGCAAACCCTTCTTCGCCAGTACGCCGGTATCACCAAAGTGTTCCTTGGCGGCGAACATCCGGGAGAAGCAACGATACGCCTGATGGAAAGCTGCGGCGTCTCGCTGGTCCGCTCCGCGATCTATGGCTCGGTCGACGCCGGCCCGCTGGGGCATGCCTGCTCGGCAACGGCGGACGGCGTGTTTCATTTGATGTGCGATACGCAGCATCTGGAAATCGTCCATCTCGAAGAGGATCTGCCGGTTGAGGCCACCGGAATCGGCCGTTTGTTGTTCACATCAAGAGCACGTCAGGGCCAGGCAGTGCGCCGATACGAGGTGGGCGACACCGGTCGCTGGATACCCGGCGCCTGCCCTTGCGGGCTCGATTCACCGCGATTCGAATTGCTGCAACGCCACGGCAAGCTGCTGCGAGTTGGCACCGAGTTCGTTTCACCGTCGGCGCTTCAGGACGCCGTCGGCGGGCCTGTTCAAATCGTACTGGATCATGCCCCCGATGGCAGGGAGCGGATGCTGGTGTTAACGAACTCGACGACCAGCAGCGCACTGGATCAACTTTTGACCCACGCCCCCGTTGCCAATGCCGTGAACGCAAAGCTGTTAACCGTGGAAGTTCAACAGTGCGCCGAATCCGGATTTGCACGAAATAATCACAGCGGCAAAACGCCTCTGGTCATTGATAAAAGAATATAAAAATAATATTGCCAACACTTATAACCGTGAACGCCTGGCAGGAAAATAACCTTGTGAAATCAACTTACTCGCTTGAACAACTCGTGCCTTACCTACGCAAACATTCAAACTTTTATCGGGAACACCTGCAACACGTACCACCTGAAACCCTGACATTAAAAGATCTTCCGCTGACTTCTGTGGCCAACTATTGGGCTGACAGTAGCGATCTGGATCGCTGGCCAGTGCTGACGGCTGAAGTCAGCGACGGTGTCGTATTTAAAACGGGCGGATCGACCAGTGATGGCAAGTTGTCGGTGTATACCGTTAGTGAATGGCAAACACTGGTCAGTACTTTCGGTGACAGTGTTTCCTGTCAACTGAAAAACGGCGACAGAATCGCCAACCTGTTCTTTTGCGGTGATCTGTATGCCAGTTTTGTGTTCATCCATGACGCACTGGCGCACGTCAAACGCTCGATCTGCGAGTTTCCCTTTACCGGTCAGGTCGGCATGGACGTTCTGGCCGATGCGATTGACCGACACCGAATCAACGTGCTCGTCGGAGTACCCGCGCAGCTGCTGCAACTCGCCGCCTACCTGAAGGAGCAAAAGCGAGTTCTGCCTAGGGTCGACACCTTGCTGTACGGTGGCGAAAGCCTGTTTGCATCGCAGTTGGACCTGCTGCGCGAGGTTCTGCCCAACGTGCGCATTTCTTCCATCGGCTATGCCAGCGTCGATGCGGGTCTCATCGGTGCGACCAGCCGTGATTGCGCGCTCGGCGAACACCGGATGTTTGAACCACAGACAGTACTTGAGATCGTCGATGAGCTGACCGGCGAAGTCATCGAGGAATGTGACCGAACCGGGATGCTGGTGGTGACCAACCTCACCCGTCGGCTCATGCCGCTGCTGCGTTATCCGGTGGGAGATCTTGCTTGCTGGCGAGAGCCCAGCGCCACGCCCATGCGAAAATTTGCCCTCAAGGGACGTAGCGCCCACAGCCAACGGGTTCGGGTGGGGATGTTTTCGTTGCTGATCGACGAAGTGCTGCACATGGTCCGCACTGTAGCCGGCAGCGACCAATGGCAATTACGGATCGAGCAGCTGGGGTTCAAGGACATCGTGAGCGTGAAGTGGGTGCCTTGCGATCAGGACGTGAACACCGTTGCGGTATCCAGCGCGTTACACGAAGCGCTCGTGGCCCACTACCCCGCCATCGAGCACCTGACGCGAGAGGGCCTGCTGGAGTTGCGAGTCCTGTCTTGCGCCGTTACGGAGTTGAAGCTTCACCCTCGCTCCGGCAAACAGATGCGTGTGCTGGATTTGCGCACCTATGACACCCCATCTCCGGAGTCCGCGTGATGACCGGGCTGATTTTTCGTCGCTTTCATTCCTCGGACGCTCGGGCCGTGAGCCATTTGTTTCGTGAGGTCTACGGCGATCTCTATGTCCAGCCGGATGTTTACCTGCCGAACATGATCAGCCAGCACAATGCCAATGGTCGCTGGATATCCATGCTGGCGGTAGACGATCATCACCTGCTAGGGCACGCGGCGCTGTGTCATGACCTGCCTTCTGGCACCACGGAACTGGCCCTCAGCGTGGTGCATCCCGCCGCGCAGGGGCAAAGCATCGCGACCCGCCTGTCGCGAGAACTGCTGGAGCAGGCAGGTACGCTGGGGTCAACGAGTGTCGTGATCAAGCAAGTCACTCACCATCCTTACACCCAGCGCATGGCGGCCACCATCGGTTTCCAGAGCACCGGAGTGCTACCCGATTACGTCCCCTCGCCCTTCGCCGAGCCGCTCGCGGAAACGATCGTGATGGGCTGTTACCTGGCCGAAGGGCACACTCGACCGCTTCCAGACATTGCATGGCCAGAGAGCTGCAGAGGTTTCATGGAGCATTTGTGTTCGGTGTTCGGAACGCAGGCCGATGTGCCATCGCTGTCTTCGCTACCGTTGCAGATCACGCAGCATCATCACCGCTTCGAAATCGTCATCCAGCGTTTGAATAAACGTTTGCTGGAGCAAATCCGGCAGTTGCCCGGCCATTGGCTGATCTCGGCAAGGGTCGAGTTGTCGGCGCACTTTGCCGAAGCCTTGCACAGTTTGACGATGCTCGGATTCGCCTTCACCGGGCTGACGCCCACGCCCGGGAGCCATGGATGGTTTGCCCTGTTTCATCGCGGCGCGCAGCCTCGATCCCTGAGCCTGCATTGCCCTCACATGCAACAGTTGCACAACGACTTGCAACGCAACGCTCAACCTCTGCGCAGCGCTCGTTCAGCGGCCTGAGGCTTTTCGATGAAAGTCATTACCCGGCTGTGCGCAAAGCTCTATCAACCAGTCGACAAACACCCTCACCCGCCGTGACAACTGGCGGTGTGGTGGATACAACGCCGTCAACGGCATTCCCGGTGGCGGCACCGCTTCAAGCACTTCGCACAATCGCCCTTCCTTCAACTGACGCGCGACGTGGTAGTAAGGTGCCTGCACCAGGCCATATCCCGCTTCACACGCCGCCAGGTAGCCATCGGAGCTGTTCACCGACACGTGTCGGGGCAGGTCAATTACCTGGACCTGATCATCGACCATGAACTCCAGCCCGAATCGCTTGCCAGTCGTACTGGAGAAGTACTCGACCATTTGATGCCCCTCAAGCTCCGCCAAAGTGCGTGGCGCGCCGTGGCGTTGCACGTAGTCGGGGCTGGCGCAGGTGACCTGATCCAGCATCACCAGCGGCCGGGCCACCAGTGAATCGTCCAGCGCCGAACCGCCGCGAAGCACGCAATCGACGCCCTCGCGAATCAGGTCGACGGGCCGATCATTCAAGCCGATGTCCAACTCGATCAACGGATAGCGGCGGGTAAATTGCGGCAAGGCCGGAATCACCAACAGTCGCCCGATCCCGGACGGCATGTCGATGCGCAGCAACCCTTTGGGATTGTGACGGGCCGCGCTGAACACCGCTTCGGTCTCTTCCAGATCCGCCAGCAAGCGAACGCACCGGGGGTAATAAGCCGCGCCATCGAGGGTCAGGCTGATGTGCCGCGTGGTGCGTTGCAGCAGTTGCACGCCAAGATGAGCTTCAAGCTGTTTGATCAGGACAGTGACGGAGGCACGGGGTAATTGCAGGCTGTCCGCCGCTTTGGCGAAACCGCCCAACTCGACGATTCGGGTAAAGACGCGCATGGCGTTAAAACGATCCATTGCTCTGGCGATCCTGCTGTTTATTTAGAAATTACGAATAGTGATAGCAGTTTTAGCCGGTTTATCTTGGTTCTGTCGAGGTCAACACTAGGGGTCTTCACCACAGGGAGTTGATTTCATGCAAACACGTCAATTAGGCAAAAACGGTCCGCAAGTCTCCGCTATCGGGTTGGGCTGCATGGGCATGACCGATTTCTACACCACCGGCGTCGACACCCGCGAAGCCATCGCCACCTTGCACCGTGCGCTGGAGCTGGGCATCAACCTGCTCGACACCGCCGACATGTATGGCCCGCACACCAACGAAACGTTGATTGGCAAAGCCATTGTCGGCAAACGCGACCAGGTATTTCTGGCCAGCAAGTTCGGGATCGTCCGCGATCCGTCGAACCCCGATGCACGCGGCGTCAATGGCCGGCCGGAGTACATTCGCGCAGCAATCGACGGCACGTTGAAGCGTCTGGGTGTTGAAACCCTGGATTTGTATTACCAACACCGGATCGATCCACAGGTGGCCATCGAGGAAACCGTCGGGGCGATGGCCGAACTGGTGAAGGCTGGCAAGGTGCGTTATCTGGGGCTGAGCGAAGCGTCGGCGACCACGCTGGAGCGCGCCCACAAGGTGCATCCGATCAGCGCACTGCAAAGTGAATATTCGCTGTGGAGCCGCGACCAGGAAGAAAACGGTTGCCTGGCCGCGTGTCAGCGCCTGGGCATTGCTTTTGTCCCTTACAGCCCGTTGGGGCGTGGCTTTTTGACCGGGGCACTGAAAAGTCCGGACGACTTTGCCGCTGACGATTACCGTCGCTTCAGCCCACGCTTTCAAGGGGAAAATTTCGCCAAAAATCTGCTGCTGGTGCGGCAGGTGCAAGCCCTTGCCGCAGACAAAGGCGTGACCGCCGGGCAGCTGGCGTTGGCATGGGTGTTGGCGCAGGGTGACTACCTGATCCCGATTCCAGGGACCAAGCAGCGTAAATACCTTGAAGAAAACGTCGCCGCACTGGACGTCAAGTTAAGCCCTGACGAGTTGCACGCGCTGGAAGCGATATTTCCCGCACATGCCACCGCAGGCTTGCGTTATCCCGAGGAAGTCATGAAGTTGCTCGACCGCTAACTGCGATCTGGCCCACCCGTAACCCGAGTGGGCCAGTGCAGCGTCAGGCCTTGCCTTTGACGCCTTTGTCAGTCGGCACTGTCGTACCGTTGCCCTTGCCGTAAGTTTGCAGGTTTTGCAGGACGTAGATGGCCTTCTTGTATTCCGGGATCAACCCGGCAGCGTACTTGTCGCCCTTGAGACTGTTGCTCTGGATGGTGTCGAGTTGCGTGGCGAAATACGCCAGGGCATTAAACTTGGCATCCGGGTCACTCTGCACGCCGAAGCGGTCGAACTTGTCACCGGCATTCATCAGCGTCATCGCTGTAATGTCAGAAATCAGCCCTCTATCTCTCAGGAAGGCACTGAGATTGCCCAATTGTCTGGACGATACATTTTCCGGGTCGAAACCTTTTACGTTTCGGTGGATTTTCAGCTCATCCATTTTCGCCGTATTCAGCACGTTTGGATTATTGCCCACCAGCGCCAGCATTTCCCTGACTCGGGCGCTTTGCGTGACAACTTTGCCGCCGCCCGTGTTCTGAACCAGCAATCCTGCCTTGGCCGTCCAGCCCCCGGTTAAGCCGATAGTCATGAACGAACTCCCGACTGCGTGACCATAAAAACTCCTTGTTTAACCACCTTTTAGTGCAGGCGAGTATCAGGCTGGCAACTAGCCACACCTACAAGTATTTGTGTTTTTTACAATTCTCGTACAATTCAGATACAAAGCCGAAACGGCCCTGTTTCATTGGTCTATGCCAACTTAAGGAAATTGGCATAGCCAACTAATTCCGCAGTTTGTACGTCTTGGTTAGTTTATTTGTATCAAGATCGATACCCGCCAGACACGCACCGTCCGTCACCTCCCCTCCTTCTTGCACGTTCGTACCTAAAGCTCACCATCAGCAGGCCGATAGCCCCTACGAAGCGCCTATTTTCAAAGCGAAAACCACAATAAGAACGCTGCACAAGGACCGGTCCCATGCCCGCATTCCGCACCATCCAGGCTCGCTACACCCTGTTTCTGGTCCTGTTCATCCTTCTGCTGTCCGTGCTGACAGTCGTCGGCATCAGCCAGTTGGTCGCCCCGAAACTTCGCCACACTGAAGAACAGGTGGCCCTCAACCGCATTGCCGAAGTCGCCGAGCAAATCCAGGGCGAATTGAACAAGGTGCAGGCGCAACAGCGCAGCATCACCCAGACCATTCCCCTGCTCGACAGTGCGGCGATCGATACGGTGTTGCCGGGCCTGGTTGATCAGTACGGTGAGTTGAAAGTCTTTGGCGGCGGGATCTGGCCATTGCCTGGCCAGCGTGAGGCCGGGCGCAACAAATTCAGCACCTTCTGGCACCGCGATGCTTCGGGCAAGTTGGCTGTCAACACCTTCTGGAACAGCGACGCCGCCCCCAACTATTACGACCAGAGCTGGTACAAGGGCGGCATGCAAACGCCGCGCGGCCAATGTGCCTGGGCTGCCGCCTATAAAGATGACGCCAGCGCCGAGCCGCGCACCAACTGCGCCATGGCCATTCAGAAAAATGGCGCCGCGTACGGTGTGTCGACCATCGACGTGACCCTGGGCTTCTTCAATGACCTGATCGCACGCAAGGAAAAAGACCTCGGCGCAGAAATGCTGATCGTCGAAGCCGATGGCAAGATCATCAGCAACAGCTCGCGGATCAGCGGGCCGATTGTGCTGAAGAACATCAGTGAGCTGGCCGGCAACTCGCCCTTCGCCAGCCAAGTGAAGGCAGGCCTGCAAAACCGTGATCAAGCGCAGCGGGTCGAATTCGACAACAACGGCGAGGCCAGCACCTTTTTCATGCGGCCGATCGAAGGCACGCCGTGGTTCCTCGCTACCGCCCTGCCAACCAAACTGATTACCGCCCAGCGCGATGACGTGCTCAGCACCTTGAGCCTGCTGCAAATTCCGATGGTGATTCTGCTGGTGCTGCTGCAGATCTATGCGATTCGCCAACTGATCCAGCGCATGAAAACCCTCAAGGCCAACATCGACGCGCTGTCCGCTGGCGACGCCGACCTGACCAAACGCATCACCATCCGTGCCGAAGATGAACTGGGCGCCATTGGCCATTCGGTCAACGCGTTCATCATCTACTTGCAGAACATGATCGGCGAAGTCACCCAGGCCACCGGCGCCATGGCGTCCAGTCTGGACAACCTGCAGCGCACCTCCGCCCACACCAGTCAGATTCTGGTGCGTCATGCCTCGGAGACCGACCAGACCGTCACCGCGATCACCGAGATGAGCTCGACCGCCGAAAGCGTCGCGCAGAACGCGGCTGAAACCGCCGCGTTCACCCAGCGCGCCAATGAAAACGCCGACCGTTCGCGGGTAGTGGTCGGCGAGGCGTCCAACAGCGTCATCGCGTTGATTGACGAAGTCGCCAGCGCCACGCACAAAGTCGAAAGCATGCAACAGGACGCGCAACGCATCACCGAGATTCTCGGGGTGATTGGCGCCATTGCCGGCCAGACCAACTTGCTGGCACTCAACGCGGCTATCGAAGCGGCCCGGGCCGGTGAGCAAGGCCGCGGCTTCGCGGTGGTGGCCGATGAAGTACGCGCCCTCGCCGCCCGTACTCAGGCCAGCACCTCGGAAATCAATGAAATGCTCAAGCGCCTGACTCAAGGCGTGAGTTCCTCGGTCAGCGCCATGGAGAACACCCAGGCCAGTTGTCAGTCCGCCGCCGATGCGACGGCGCGGGTCAACTCGGGCCTGGATGAAATGGCCGGCTCGGTCAGCCACATCAACAGCCTGAGCACCCAGATCGCCACGGCCGCCGAGCAGCAAAGCGCGGTCACGGAGGAGATCAATCGCAGCATGGTGCAGATCCGTCACATGGTCGATGAACTGGTCAAAAGCGGCCAGGCCAGCGAGCTCAATACGCACCAACTGCTGGAAGCCAATGCGCGCGTCAGCTCGATCATGGGCCGGTTCAAGGTTCGCTGATGATTCGAACCTGTGGGAGCGGGCTTGCTCGCGAAAGCGGTGTGTCATTTGACATTAATGTTGCCTGACACACCGCATTCGCGAGCAAGCTCGCTCTCACAGGGGGTACTGCAGCGTTTCCGAATTACTTCGAAACAATCTCGCTCCGTTTTAATGGCTAAAGTGTTCAAAATGCCTCTTTTTGACCGCCATCGGAGACGAGATCCCCCATGCGAAACCACCTGCGTCTGGTCGCCCTGAGCGCCCTGTTCATCTCCTCCCTGGCCCAGGCCGCCGAGCTGATCCCTATCGAAGTCCACCGCGATGCCAATTGCGGTTGCTGCAAAAAATGGATCAGCCACCTCGAAGCCAATGGCTTCAAGGTCGAAGATCACGTCGAATCAGACATGAGCCATTTCAAGCAACAACACGGCGTGCCACCGCGCCTGGGGTCCTGTCACACCGCTCTGATCAATGGCAAGTTCGTCGAAGGCCATGTGCCGGCTGATCAGGTGCTGGCCTTGAGCAAACGCGATGATTTGCTGGGTGTTGCCGCGCCTGGCATGCCAATGGGTTCGCCCGGGATGGAAATGGATGGCATGAGCGATGCCTATCAAGTCATCGGCCTGAAAAAGGATGGCACCGATGTCGTGGTGGCGGACTACCCCGCCCATTGATGTCCGGCGCTTACATCGGGCTGTTCTTCGCGGCATTCGGCGCCGCCACGTTGTTGCCATTGCAGTCCGAAGCGCTGCTCGTCGGGCTGCTGCTCAATGGTCAATACTGGCTGTGGTCGTTGCTGGCCGTCGCGACGCTGGGCAACGTTCTCGGCTCGGTGGTCAATTGGTGGCTGGGACGCGGCATTGAGCGGTTTCGCCACCGGCGCTGGTTTCCGGTCAGCCCGCGCCATCTTGAAAAAGCCCGACAGCATTATCAACGCTACGGCCATTGGTCATTGTTGCTGAGCTGGGTGCCGATCATCGGCGATCCCCTGACGCTGGTGGCCGGCGTGATGCGCGAACCATTCGGGCGATTCCTGTTGATCGTCACCCTCGCCAAGGGCGCGCGTTACGGTGTGCTCGCGCTGGCCACACTGGGCTGGATCGGTTGAACGATCACGAGCGCGGAATGCCAGTGCTTAATGTCGCCCTAATCATGCCGATCCAGCATCGGCGGGTTTTCTACGGAGTTCATCCATGTCACTTGCCCTCTCCCGCTGGCTGCCCGGCCTGTTCCTGATGGCGGCCTTGCCTGTCCTGGCCCACGCCGAAGGCCCGGAATACGGGCCACAACTGCAAGGGTTCGCCTACCCCTACACGGTCAAACATTTCGACTTCAAGTCCCAGGGTCAATCCCTGCAAATGGGTTACATGGACGTCGCCGCCCACGGCAAGCCCAACGGGCGCAGCGTGGTGTTGATGCACGGCAAAAACTTCTGCGGCGCCACTTGGGACAGTTCAATAAAAGCATTGAGCGAAGCCGGTTACCGGGTGATCGCGCCGGACCAGATCGGCTTCTGTACCTCCAGCAAGCCGGACCATTACCAGTACTCGTTCCAGCAACTGGCGACCAATACCCAGCAACTGCTCAAGGCCCTGGGCATCCAGAAGGCCAGCGTGCTGGGGCATTCCACCGGCGGCATGCTCGCCACACGGTATGCGCTGCAATACCCCGATCAAGTCGAGCAACTGGCGCTGGTCAATCCCATTGGCCTGGAAGACTGGAAAGCCCTTGGCGTGCCGTATCGCAGCGTCGATCAATGGTATGAACGCGAGCTCAAACTCAGCGCCGATGGCATCCGCACCTATGAACGCAACACCTATTACGGCGGTCGCTGGAAGCCCGAATTCGATCGCTGGGTCGACATGCTCGCCGGTCTGAACAAGGGCCCGGGGCACACGCAAGTGGCGTGGAACTCGGCGCTGATCTACGACATGATCTTCACTCAGCCGGTATATTACGAGTTCAAGGACTTGAAGATGCCCACGCTGTTGCTGATCGGCACGTCCGACACCACGGCCATCGGCAGCGATATCGCGTCACCGGAGGTCAAGGCGAAGCTCGGTCACTACGACGTTCTTGGCAAGCAAGTGGCGAAGCTGATTCCACAGTCGACACTGGTCGAATTCCCTGGCCTGGGCCACGCGCCGCAAATGGAAGAGCCGGCGAAGTTCCACCAGGCGCTGCTCGAATGGCTGAACAAAACCAATCCCGTTCGTTGAGGAGGCAAGGCTGATGGCAGTGCAGATAGCGGTGATCGATGATTGGCAGGACGTGGCCCGTGACGTGGTCGACTGGTCCGCGCTGGACAGCATCGGCGAGGTCAGCTTTGTTCACGACTACCCGGCCGACAACGAAACCCTGGCAAAGCGCCTGGGCGCATTCGAGGTGATCTGCGTGATGCGCGAGCGCACCCGATTCGATGCTGACCTGCTGCGCCAACTGCCCAAGCTCAAACTGCTGGTCACTGGCGGCATGCGCAATGCCGCGCTGGACCTCAAAGCCGCTGCCGAACTCGGCATTCAAGTCTGCGGCACCGACAGCTACAAACACGCGGCGCCGGAACTGACCTGGGCGTTGATCATGGCCGCGACCCGCAATCTGGTGGTTGAAGCCAATGCCTTGCGCGCCGGCAAATGGCAGCAAGGCCTGGGCGGCGACCTGCACGGCAAGACCCTGGCCATCCTTGGCCTTGGCAGCATCGGTAAACGCGTCGCCCAGTTCGGCCAGGTGTTCGGCATGCGGGTGATTGCCTGGAGCGAAAACCTCACGCCCGAACGCGCCGCAGAAGCGGGCGTGACCTATGTCAGCAAGCAGGAATTGTTCGAGCAAGCCGATGTGCTGTCGGTGCATCTGGTGCTCAGCGAGCGCAGCCGGGGACTGGTCGATGCCCAGGCGCTGGGCTGGATGAAACCTTCGGCGCTGCTGGTCAACACCGCCCGCGGGCCGATTGTCGATGAGGCCGCGCTGATCAAGGCGCTGCAGAAAAACCGGCTCGCCGGAGCTGCGCTGGACGTGTTCGATGTGGAGCCGTTGCCCGTGAATCATCCGTTCCGCACGCTGGAAAATGTCCTGGCGACGCCGCATGTCGGCTATGTCAGCCAGCAGAATTATCATCAGTTCTTTTCGCAGATGATCGAGGACATTCAGGCCTGGTCGGCGGGAGAACCGATTCGATTACTGATCTGATACCGAGTCATCGTTCTTCGCGGGCAGGCCCGCTCCCACATGAATCGCGTTCCTACTATAAGAATGCGGTCACCTGTGGGAGCGGGCTTGCCCGCGATGGGCCTTGAAACCTACACCAATCCCCGTTCCGCCCGCACCTAAATGGTGCGCCACTCCGCCAAACCCGCCCATTTCGGTGACTCACCAGTCCCGTTTTGACTCACTAAAAAAAATAAACCTGCACTTCGTCGGTGCGTCTCCCCCTTCCCGCCGTGTTCTTTTACCCTCTTCCAACCAATTGTCGAACAATTTCACCACATGACCTGCCCCGCTCTAGGATCTGGCCTAGACTCATTTTCGCGAGGTAAAACCGGTCGGTCATCTGGCGGTAAGAAACTCGAAACTTTCGGTCGTGACCATGGGTCAGGTTAAAGGTAGGGCAAAAGCGACTGGTGCATTCCTTGCAACGGCCCCTCCACCCATTTTGCTTCAACGCATTGGGCAGCACTTGCTCACCTATGCGTCGCGCGTTTGCGCCCGGCCACAGGATTAGGCCACGACACCGTTTGTGCCAGACCTAAGAATTAGATCAACAACACGGGAGATTCATATGATTAGTGCGGCTTTAGATATTCAGGGAGAGCGTGCTCATCAGCAGGTCGGCGAATCGAGCGCCGTGGTTGCTCCGAGCGCTCAATCGGTCAGCGTACCAGGGACCAAAACGCTGACACCGGCTGCCAGTCAGAATCCGAATAGAAAGAAAGTGTTATTCGTCACCTCCGAGATTGCCGACCTGGTAAAAACCGGTGGTTTGGGTGACGTGTCCGCCGCATTGCCACGGGCCATGGCTCAACTGCACGATGTGCGGGTGCTGATCCCGGGCTATCCGCAAGTGCTGCACAGCGAAAATCCGATCCACATCATTGGGGAACTGGGTGGGCACGCTGCATTGCCGCCCTGCAAGATCGGCCGCATGGACATGCCGGACGGCCTGGTCATTTACGTGTTGATCTGCCCTGAACTCTACGAGCGCGAAGGTTCGCCTTACGGCGCCAACAACGGCCGCGATTGGCCGGACAACCATATTCGTTTCGCCCGCCTGGGCCTTGCCGCCGCCGATATCGCTGCCAACCTTGCACAAATTCACTGGTGCCCGGACCTGGTGCATGCCCATGACTGGCCTGCCGGTCTCGCCCCTGCTTATATGCACTGGCGTGGACAGCGCACCCCGACGTTATTCACCATCCATAACCTGGCGTACCAAGGCGTCACCAGCCTTGGCTCGTGCCCTGAACTCGGTATTCCCATGCACGCCTTGCAACAGGAAGGCATGGAGTTCTACGGCAAGATGTCGTTCCTCAAGGCCGGCATGGCCTACTCGAGCCACATCACCACGGTCAGTGCCACTTACGCCCAGGAAATCACCACGCCAGCCTTTGGCTGCGGCCTCGACGGTTTTCTGGCCGCCAAGACCCAGCAAGGTTTGCTCAGTGGCATTCCCAACGGCATCGATGAAAGCTGGGACGCCGCCACCGACCCGCACCTGTTCTGCCCGTTCACCATCGGTGATTGGGAAGGCAAAGCCGTCAACGCCGCCCACGTGCGTGACTTGTTCGGTCTGGAAGAGTCCGAAGGCCCGCTGTTTGCCGTGGTGTCGCGCTTGGTCTATCAGAAAGGCCTGGACCTGACCGAAGCGGTCTCCGAATACATCGTCAACAACGGTGGCCAGATCGCGATCATCGGCCGGGGCGAGCCGGAAGAAGAGCAAGCCATGCGTGAGCTGGCCCTGCGCTTCCCGGGGCAGATCGGCGTGCGCATTGGCTTCAATGAAACCGACGCCCGGCGCATGTTCGCCGGCAGCGATTTCCTGTTGATGCCGTCGCGTTACGAGCCTTGCGGCCTGAGCCAGATGTACGCCCAGCGCTTCGGTTCGTTGCCAGTCGCACGCAATACCGGCGGCCTGGCCGACACCATCGAGAACGGCGTGACCGGTTTCCTGTTCGACGAATCCACGGTCGAGAGTTACCAGGAAGCCCTGAGCCGCGCGTTCAAGGTATTTGCATTCCCGGGCCTGCTCAATGCCATGCGTTGCCGCGCCATGGCCGCGCCTTTCAACTGGTGCAAAGCCGTCGAACCCTACGCTGAGCTCTACGAACAACTTGTCGCCAAAGCCCTGGGAAAATCGGGGAAACAGTAAAAGAGGCTTTCAAAGATGCCGTTACGGACCCTTGAGACCTGGCCCCACGGCGCAATTATGCTGGACGCAGAACACACGCGTTTTGCCTTGTGGGCGCCAGATGCGTTTTATGTCAGTGTCGAACTGGAAGATGGACAATCCTTGCCGCTACTGCCTCAGGCCGATGGCTGGTTCGTGATCAACACTCGCTGCCCCGCGGGTACGCGTTACCGTTACAACATTGATGGCGAGCTGGAGGTGCCGGACCCGGCCTCCCGCGCGCAGGCGGGTGATATCGGCGGCCACAGCGTGGTCGTCGATCCCCTCGCCTATCAATGGCAAAACAGTGCCTGGACAGGCCGCCCCTGGAACGAGGCCGTCATCTACGAACTGCACGTCGGCACGCTCGGCGGCTTCAGTGGCGTCGAGGAGCACCTGGCGCGACTGATCGAGATGGGCATCACCGCGATCGAACTGATGCCGCTGGCGCAGTTCCCCGGTGAACGGAACTGGGGTTATGACGGGGTGCTGCCCTATGCGCCCCAGGCCTCCTACGGTTCCCCGGAACAACTCAAGCACTTGATCGACACCGCGCACGGCCTGGGCCTGGCGGTGATTCTCGACGTGGTCTACAACCACTTCGGCCCCGATGGTAATTACCTGCATCACTACGCCAAAGGCTTCTTTCGCGAAGACAAGCACACCCCGTGGGGCGCGGCGATCGACTTCCGACGGCGCGAGGTCCGTGACTTCTTCATCGACAACGCGCTGATGTGGCTGCTGGAGTACCGCTTCGACGGTCTGCGCCTGGACGCCGTGCACGCCATCGAGAGCCCGGACTTTCTCCAGGAACTGGCCCAACGGGTGCGTCAGCAGACCGACCCGGTGCGAAATGTCTGGCTCATGGTCGAGAACGAGCACAACCAGGCCAGCCTGCTGGAGGAAGGGTTCGACGCGCAGTGGAACGACGACGGCCACAATGCCCTGCACGTTCTGCTGACCGGCGAAACCGACGCCTACTACGCCGACTATGCCGAACAACCGACCGAACAACTGGCGCGATGCCTGAGCCAGGGGTTCGTGTTTCAGGGCCATATGACGCGCCACGGCACGCCTCGAGGCGAGCCCAGCGGGCACTTGCCGCCCAGCGCGTTCGTGCTGTTTCTGCAAAATCACGACCAGATCGGCAACCGCGCGTTCGGCGAACGCCTGCATCAACTGGCCCCGCCCGATGCCTTGAAAGCCGCCACCGTGTTGCTGCTGCTCTCGCCGATGATCCCACTGATGTTCATGGGCGATGAATTCGCCGCCGAGGAGCCGTTCCTGTTCTTCACCAGTCATAACGGTGAACTGGCGGAACTGGTGCGCGAAGGTCGACGCAGCGAGTTTGCCGCATTCAGTGCCTTTGCCGACCCGCACAAGCGCGAGCAGATTCCCGACCCGAACGCGCCCCAGACGTTTGAAGCATCGCGGCCAACGCTGTCAACGCAGGAGCAATCGTCGGTGTATGCGCTGTATCGCCGGCTGCTGCACTTGCGCCACCAGTACATCATCCCGCGCCTGCCAGGGGCCCAAGCCCTGGGGGCCGACGTCCTGGGCAAAGGCGCGGTCAGCGCACGCTGGCGTCTGGGTGATGGCAGTGAGCTGCGTATTGACCTGAACCTCAGCAACACGCCTGTGGTCCACACCCCACAGGTCAGCGCTGCGTTGCTGTTCGAATACCCGCCGCAGTCTGCCGACCTGTTGGACCAGGGCACGCTTGCCCCGTATTGCGCGCTAGTCAGCCTTACCGCTGCAGCCCCTTTGCTACCCTCTGATGGAGAGCGCCAATGAGCGACGCGCAACTTGAAATACTGGCCGGCCGTGCAGGCCTGGCCGTTGACTGGATCGATGCCAACGGTCGCCCGCAAAAAGTCGCCCCGTCGGTGTTACGCGCCGTCCTTACCGGCCTCGGCCACCCGGCCAGCACGGCTCAGGAAATCGACGCCAGCCTGTTGCAACTGCAAGCAGTGCAGCAGACCCGTCACCTGCCGCCGCTGCTCACCTGCGATGTCGGTGTCGGCCTCGACCTGGCGCATTACTTCGAGCCCGAAACCCCTTGCGAAGTCCACCTTGAAGACGGCTCTCGGCTGAATCTCAAGCTCGATGCACAGGCGGTTCTGCCGGGACTGATCCCGGTCGGCTATCAGCATGTCAGCATCGATGGACAGTCATTCACCCTGGCGGTAGCACCCGAGCGCTGCTACAGCGTCGGCGATGCGGTCGACACTCCGATCCCGCGAACATGGGGCCTCAGCGTCCAGCTGTATTCGCTGCGTCGTCCCGGTGATGGCGGTTTCGGTGATACCCAGGCGTTGGAAGACCTCGCCCGGGTCGCCGGTGAACGGGGCGCCGAAGCCTTGGCGATCAGTCCGTTGCACGCCATGTTCGGCAGCGACACCCAGCGTTACAGCCCGTATTCGCCGTCCAGCCGCTTGTTCCTCAACAGCCTGTACGCCGCCCCGGGCGCTATTCTCGGCGAACGCGCATGGCGCGCCGCGATTGATGCCACCGGCCTGGCCGGCGAGCTGCAACAGCTGGAAGAACAGGCGCTGATCAACTGGCCCGTGGCTGCCGCCGCCAAGCACCGCTTGCTGCAAGCCCTGTACGAAGGGTTTGTGCAAGGCGAACACCCGCTGCACGCAGACTTCAGCAGTTTCCGCCACGCTGGGGGTGAAGCCCTGGAAAATCACTGCCGCTTCGAAGCCATTCAGGAAGCGCGCCTGGCCAAGGGCGAAAGCCTCGACTGGCGCGAGTGGCCGGAGCAATGGCGCAACCCGCGTAGCGCCGCCCTCGCCGACTTTGCCGAAGAGAACGCCGGACGCATCGGCTTCTTCGCCTTTTGCCAATGGCTGATCGCCCGCTGCCTGGAACGTGCGCAAACCGCCGCTCGCCGCGCGGGCATGAGCATTGGGCTGATCGCCGATTTGGCGGTAGGGGCCGATGGCGGTGGCAGTCAGGCCTGGAGTCGCCAGGACGAACTGCTTGCCTCGCTGACGGTCGGTGCGCCGCCCGACATCCTTAATCGCGCTGGCCAGGGCTGGGGCATTTCGGCGTTTTCCCCAGAAGGTCTGGTGCGTAACGGCTTTCGCGCATTCATCGAAATGCTGCGCGCCAACTTTGCCCACGCCGGCGGTTTGCGCATCGATCACGTCATGGGTCTGCAACGGCTTTGGGTGATCCCCAACGGCTCACCGCCAGCCGACGGCGCCTACCTTTATTACCCGGTAGACGACCTGCTGCGGTTGCTTGCCCTGGAATCCCATCGCCATCAGGCGATTGTGCTGGGCGAAGACCTCGGGACCGTGGCGGAAGGCCTGCGGGAAAAACTCATTGCCCGTTCGATCCTCGGCATGCGTGTGCTGTTGTTTGAACAGGACAACACGCACTTCAAGCCGATACTGGACTGGCCGGACAATGCCTTGGCGACCACCAGCACCCACGACCTGCCGACGCTCAACGGCTGGTGGCATGGCCGTGATATCGACTGGAACGCCCGACTGGGCCTGGTCGACGCCACGAGTGAAATCGAATGGCGCCAGCACCGTGAGCGCGAGCGTGAAGGCCTGCGCCGTGCGTTGAGCGAGGACCCGCAAAACTTTCGCGAAGAATCCCATGAAACCGATCAGGTGCTCGACGCAGCCATCCGTTTCCTCGGTCATACCCGGGCGCCACTGGTCTTGTTGCCGCTGGAAGATGCCTTGGGCGTCGAACAACAGGCCAACCTGCCCGGCACCATCGACACGCATCCCAACTGGTCACGGCGCCTGCCCGGTGCCAGCGAGGCGTTGCTGGATGACCCGGACGCCGCCCGGCGCCTGGAATTACTTGCCTGCGCGCGACTTCAGGCCGGCGAGCGTGACCAATGATTCATTCGGACCTCCAACCGCTACGGGCGACCCTGCGGCTGCAATTTCATAAAGGTTTCACACTGGACCAGGCCGTCCCGCTGGTCCCGTACTTTGCCAGCCTGGGCATCAGCCATCTCTACGCCTCGCCGCTGCTCGCGGCCCGTGCCGGTTCCATGCATGGCTACGACGTGGTGGACCCCACCACCGTCAACCCCGAGTTGGGTGGCGAAGCGGCCTTGCACCGTCTGGTAGCTGCCTTGCGCGAGCACAAGATGGGGCTGATCCTCGACATCGTGTCCAACCACATGGCCGTCGGCGGCAGTGACAATCCCTGGTGGCTGGACTTGCTGGAATGGGGACGCCTGAGCCCTTACGGCGAGTTCTTCGACATTCAATGGCACTCGCCCGACCCGTTGATGGAAGGCCAGTTGCTGCTGCCCTTCCTCGGCAGCGATTACGGCGTCGCCTTGCAGGACGGCACCCTGCCCTTGCGCTTCGATGCGCAACGCGGTGCCTTTTATGTCGAGCACTACGAGCATCACTTCCCGATCTGTCCGTCCAGTTATGGCGAACTGCTCAAAACCGAAGACGAAGCGCTGAAGTTTCTTGCGGACCGTTTCAGCGCCTTGAGCTACCAGACGGACGCTTATGGCCTGGCAATACCGCTCAAAGCCGAGCTGCGCGAACTCGCCAGCAACCCCGCGATCCTCCAGTGCATCCAGGACAATCTCGGCCAATTCGACTCGCTGATGCCCGAGGGTTTCCAGCGCCTTCACCACCTGCTTGAACGCCAGAGCTATCGTCTGGCGAGCTGGCGCACGGCCGCCGATGACATCAACTGGCGGCGCTTTTTCGACATCAATGAACTGGGGGGCCTGCGGGTCGAGCGGCCGGCGG
The DNA here is from genome assembly GCF_030209165.1 of Pseudomonas sp. fls2-241-R2A-110. Classification (NCBI taxonomy): domain Bacteria; kingdom Pseudomonadati; phylum Pseudomonadota; class Gammaproteobacteria; order Pseudomonadales; family Pseudomonadaceae; genus Pseudomonas; species Pseudomonas sp. fls2-241-R2A-110. The sequence continues at coordinate 173,696 of NZ_JARVSN010000003.1, forward strand.
TGTTCGAAGCGACGCATGCAAAAATCTTCGAGCTGGTGGCGCAAGGCCTGGTCGACGGTCTGCGCATCGACCACATCGACGGCCTCGCCGATCCGCGCGGCTATTGCCGCAAACTGCGGCGTCGGGTCGATACGTTGTCGCCGGACCGGCACCTGCCGATCTTCGTCGAGAAGATCCTCGGCGAAGGCGAAACCCTGCACCGCGACTGGTCGGTGGACGGCACCACCGGTTATGAATTCATGAACCAATTGTCGCTGTTGCAGCATGACCCGCAAGGCGCCGAAAATCTGGGCAACCTGTGGAATCTCTACAGCGAACGGCCCGCCGACTTCCGTCAGGAAGCACAACTGGCACGCCAGCAAATCCTTAACGGCTCGCTCGCCGGGGATTTCGAAAGCGTTGCCCAGGCGTTGCTGCAAGTGGCCCGCGATGACCTGATGACCCGCGACCTGACCCTCGGTGCGATCCGCCGGGCGTTGCAGGAACTGATCGTGCATTTCCCGGTGTACCGCACCTACATCAGTGCGCGCGGTCGCTCTGGCGAAGACGATGTGTTTTTCCAGCAGGCCATGGAAGGTGCCCGGCAAGCCCTCAGCGAAGCCGATTGGCCGGTGCTTGACTGCCTGGCCAGATGGCTCGGCGGTGAACCGTGGCGCAACCGGCCGATGGGCCGCCCGCGCAAGATGCTCAAGCATGCCTGCGTGCGTTTCCAGCAATTGACCTCACCCGCCGCCGCCAAGGCCGTGGAAGACACCGCGTTCTATCGCTCGGCGGTTCTGCTGTCGCGCAATGACGTGGGCTTCAGCACCGAGCAGTTCAGCGCCCCCGTTGCAGATTTTCATGCTGTCTGCGCCAACCGTCTCGCCGAATTTCCAGACAACCTGCTGGCGACCGCGACCCACGACCACAAGCGCGGCGAAGACACCCGGGCGCGGCTTGCGGTGCTGAGCGAACGCAGCGCCTGGTACACCGAACAGGTTCCGCACTGGCGAACCCTCGCCAGCCCCTTGCGTGACGATGAGCAGATGCCGTCGGCGGGCGATGAGTTGATTTTGTATCAAGCGATCCTCGGCAGTTGGCCGCTGGACTTGCGCGACGACGATCCGTCGGCGCTGCAGGACTACGCTCAGCGTGTGTGGCAGTGGCAACAAAAAGCCTTGCGCGAAGCCAAGCTGCAAAGCAGCTGGAGTGCACCGAACGAGGTTTACGAACAAGCCGTTCAGCAATTCCTGCAACGCCTGCTGCAAGCACCCGAAGGTCAACCGCTGCGCACAGCACTGAGCACCGCAGCGAAGACCATCGCCGTCCCTGGCGCCCTCAATGGTTTGGCGCAAACCTTGCTGCGAATGACCGTGCCAGGGGTGCCGGACCTGTATCAGGGCAATGAGTACTGGGACTTCTCGCTGGTCGATCCGGACAACCGCCGGCCAGTGGATTACGCCAGCCGCCAACAGGCCATGCAGGCACCGGTGAATCTGCCCGATCTGCTGACCCGCTGGCGTGACGGGCGCATCAAGCAATCCTTGATCGCCCAGACATTGAACCTGCGGGCCGAACACGCCGAGCTGTTTCAGCGAGGGACGTATCAAGCCCTTGAGGTGGTCGGCAGTCAGGCTCACCGGGTGTTGGCCTTTGCTCGAGAACATGAGGGAAAACGCGCCATCGTGATCGTCCCGATACGTTGCGCCGCGTTGCTGGAAAACAGTGCAGAACCTCAGGTTGAAGCGCTGCGCTGGGGCGATACGCGGGTCAAATTACCGTTCGCCACGTCTGACGAAAATTTGAAGGGACTTTTTTCCAGCACCGCAGTCACACACCACAAGGAGCTGAACATCAGCGCCGCGCTGGGGGATTTCCCGGTCAATCTCTTTATTCAAACGTTTACCCAAGCTTGAGTTCAGTTCAGGAGTATTGCGATGAGTACCGAAGATAAACGCATCCGCGAATTTGCCTATCAGATCTGGGAGTCGGAAGGAAAACCCGAGGGCCAGGAAACCCGGCATTGGGAAATGGCTCGCAAACTGGCTGAAGCAGAAGCCTTGGCCCCGAGCAAATCGCCGAAGGCCACTGGCAGCAAAACAGCGAGCGCCAAGTCCCCTGTGGCCAAAAGCGCCAATGGCAAGGCTGCGCAGCCAAAGGCCAGCGCCAAAGCCAAGCCTGCCGCCGCCTCCAAAGTGATTCCGCCGGGCGAAAAAGCCACGGAAAAAAAGCCTAAGGCGACGCGTAAACCGCCTGCGGTCTGACGCGCCCTAACCGATTTCTGATTGACCTCGTGGCGAGCCCGCTCGCCACCGAGGACGCGCTCGTCCTCGAAAAACATCAGAGCCCGGAATTCTTACCTTTAAGCAGGAGCCTGTATGACCAGTCCAAAAAAAGACGCGCCAGAACCTCACGCCGAGGCCTCGCGAATTCGTGAAGGCCTGCCCTTCCCGCTGGGCGCGACCTGGGACGGTCTGGGGGTCAACTTTGCCTTGTTTTCCGCCAACGCGACCAAGGTCGAGCTGTGCATCTTCGACGATGCCGGCGAGGTGGAACTCGAGCGTATCGAACTGCCTGAATACACCGACGAGATCTACCACGGTTACTTGCCCGACGCCCATCCTGGATTGATCTACGGCTACCGCGTCTATGGCGCCTATGACCCGGCCAACGGTCATCGCTTCAACCACAACAAACTGCTGATCGACCCCTACGCCAAGCAACTGGTCGGCCAATTGAAATGGTCCGAAGCCTTGTTCGGCTACACCATCGGCCACCCCGACGCCGACCTCAGCTTCGATGAACGCGACAGCGCGCCGTTCGTGCCCAAGTGCAAGGTGATCGACCCGGCTCACACCTGGGGCAATGACCAGCGCGTCAGCGTGCCGTGGGACAAGACGATCATCTATGAGACCCACGTGCGCGGCATCAGCATGCGTCACCCTTCCGTCCCCGAGAACCTGCGTGGCACCTTCGGCGGGCTGATGGTCGACGACGTGCTGGAACACATCCGCAAGCTCGGCGTGTCGTCGGTGGAATTGCTGCCGATTCACGCCTTCGTCAACGACCAGCATCTGCTGCACAAAGGCATGACCAATTACTGGGGCTACAACAGCATCGCGTTCTTCGCCCCGGACCCGCGCTACCTGGCCAGCGGCAAGATCGCCGAGTTCAAGGAGATGGTCGCGCACCTGCACGAAGCCAATCTGGAAGTGATCCTCGATGTGGTCTACAACCACACCGCCGAGGGCAACGAGCAAGGCCCGACCCTGTCCATGCGCGGCATCGACAACGCTTCGTACTATCGCTTGATGCCAGACGACAAACGCTACTACATCAACGATTCCGGCACTGGCAACACCCTGGACCTGAGCCACCCGTGCGTGTTGCAAATGGTCACCGACTCCCTGCGCTACTGGGCCACGGAAATGCACGTGGACGGTTTCCGCTTCGACCTGGCAACCATCCTCGGCCGTTACCACGAGGGCTTCGACGAACGTCACAGCTTCCTCGTCGCCTGTCGTCAGGACCCGGTCTTGCGTCAGGTGAAAATGATTGCCGAGCCGTGGGATTGCGGTCCCGGCGGTTATCAGGTCGGTGGCTTTCCACCGGGCTGGGTCGAGTGGAACGACAAATTCCGCGACACCGTGCGTGCCTTCTGGAAAGGCGATGAGGGTCAACTGGCCGACTTCGCCAGCCGCATGACCGCCTCCGGCGAAATGTTCAACCAGCGTGGCCGTCGCCCGTATGCATCGATGAACTTCATCACCGCGCACGACGGTTTCACCCTCAATGACCTCGTGTCGTACAACGACAAGCACAACGAAGCCAACGACGAAAACAATCAGGACGGCAGCAACAACAACCTGTCCTGGAACCACGGCGTCGAAGGCCCGACCGACGATCCCGAGATCAACGAACTGCGCCAGCGGCAGATGCGCAATTTCTTCGCCACGTTGCTGCTGTCCCAAGGCACGCCAATGCTGGTGGCCGGTGACGAATTTGCCCGGACCCAGGGAGGCAACAACAACGCCTATTGCCAGGACAGTGAAATCGGCTGGGTCAATTGGGACCTGAGCGAAGACGGCAAGGCCCTGCTCAAGTTCGTCAAGCGCCTGATCAAGCTGCGCCTGGCCTATCCGATCCTGCGTCGCGGACGCTTCCTGGTGGGCAATTACAACGAGGACATCGGCGTCAAGGACGTCACCTGGCTCGCGCCGGATGGCAGTGAAATGTCCTCCGAACAATGGGAAGAAGCCCACGGCAAATGCCTCGGCATGCTGCTTGACGGTCGCGCCCAGGAAACCGGCATCCGCCGCAAGGGCGGTGACGCGACCCTGTTGCTGGTGGTCAACGCGCACCACGACATCGTCAACTTCACCTTGCCGCAAGTGCCTGATGGCGGTCACTGGACCTGCATGATCGACACCAACCAACCGTCGATTCGCGGCCAGGAACGCTTCGATTTCGGTGCCGAATATTCCGTCACCGGCCGTTCGCTGCTGCTGTTCGAATTGCAACACGAGGAAGAAGAGTGAAATGGACCTACAGGCGTTTCTCAGTCGCCAGCCACCGGACTACGCCGATACTCGGGCGTTAGGCCGGTGCTTGCGGGCGCTGGTCGAGGCACGTCTCGATCAGCTCCCGCTGCCGGGTAGCGGCCGGACGCTGGAGCGGTTCCAGCGCCTGGCCGAGGTTGGCGCCCACGATTTGGGGTTGTGCAAATTGTACGAAGGCCATACCGATGCGCTGGCGATCATCCAGCAACTCGGTGGTTCGCCAACGCCGGGCAGCACATGGGGCATGTGGGCCGCCGAACCGCCGCAAGCAAAGGTTCGGGTCAGCCCTCAGGGCCAAATGGTGGCGCTGAACGGGCGCAAGGCCTGGTGTTCAGGTGCGGCCGTGTTGAGTCATGCGCTGCTCACCGCCTGGGATGAGCAAGATCGCCAGCAATTGGTCACTGTGGCACTGGATCAACCCGGTGTGACTGTCACCGATGTCGGCTGGCAAGCGGTCGGCATGGGCGCCACCGGCAGCGTCGAGGTGACGTTCGACGGTGCCGAGGCGCAAGCCATCGGCAACCCCGGCGACTACCTGCAACGACCCGGTTTCTGGCACGGCGGCATCGGCATCGCCGCCTGCTGGTACGGTGCGGCACAGAGCCTCGCCGAACGCCTGCGAACGCATTGTGCTCAACATGAAGAACCCCATGCCCTCGCCCACCTGGGTGCAGTCGACAGCGCGCTGCACGCTGCAGCCGAGGTGTTGCGGGTCAGCGCGCTGACCATCGACGCCGCGCCACTGGACGATGCTGAAATACTCGCCCGGCGCGTTCGCGCAGTGGTGGAGCACGCGGTCGAACAGGTCATCCAGCACGTCGGTCACGCCTTGGGTGCCGGACCGTATTGCAAGGACCGACAGTTCGCGCGACTGATCGCTGATTTACCGGTGTTCCTGCGTCAAAGCCACGCTGAGCGAGATCTCGCCGCGCTTGGCAAACAGGTCCTCAACGGAACATGGACGTTATGAAAGCAAACCCCATTGTCGGCCAGGGCACGCCCCTGTATTTATGGCAAACCTCCCATCACTTGGCGCAACTGCCGGTGATCGACATTCTCGACCTGGTGCCCGTAGGCGCCCGTGCCGTCATCATCGCTCCGCACCCGGATGACGAAGTGCTCGGCTGCGGTGGATTGCTGCAATTGCTCGCCGCTGCCGGTCGCCCCTTGCAACTGATCTCCGTCACCGATGGCAGCGCCAGTCACCCTGGCTCAAAGCGCTGGCCGGTGGAACGACTGAGCACGGTCCGGCCGCAGGAATCAGCCGAAGCCTTGCGCCGCCTAGGCCTGCCACTGCACAACCTGAAATGGTTGCGCGCAGGCTTCTCTGACAGCCACGTGGCCGCCCGCGAAGCCGAGCTGAGCGCCTTCATCGAACGGCATCTGCGGCCCAACGATGTGGTCTTTACCACCTGGCGCGAAGACGGTCATTGTGACCATGAGGCGGTGGGCCGCGCCAGCGCCGCAGCGGCAATGCGCGTCGGTGCGACCCTGCATGAATTGCCCGTGTGGACCTGGCATTGGGCCGCGCCCGAAGACAGCTTCGTACCGTGGCACCGCGCACGCAAAATCTTCCTCGACCCGGCGCTGGTCGCTCGCAAACGCCACGCCATCCAGGCCTTCGCCAGCCAACTGGAAGGCGACCCGCACATCGGCTTGCCGCCGGTGCTGGCGCCTTTTGTGCTGGAGCGATTGCTGCAACCGTTCGAAGTGGTGTTTCTATGAGCGTCGAGGATCGCTATTTCGACGGTTTGTTTGCCGGTAACGATGATCCGTGGTCATTCCGTCAACGCTGGTATGAACAACGCAAACGCGCCATCACCCTCGCCGCCCTGCCTCGCCCCCGCTACCGCGCGATCTTCGAGCCCGGCTGCGCCAACGCCGAGCTGAGCGTTGAACTGGCCAGCCGCTGCGATCGCTTGCTGTGCTGCGACACGGCCGCGGCGGCCGTAGCGCTCGCCCGTACGCGGCTCGGGCCGTTCGACCACGCAGAGGTTCGCCAAAGCCGATTGCCCGAGGATTGGCCAAACGAAAAATTCGACCTGATCGTGATCAGCGAAATTGGCTATTACCTCGACGCCGAGGACTTGAAAAAGCTGATCGTACAGGCCGAACAATCATTGACCGCTGACGGCCAGCTCCTGGCCTGCCACTGGCGTCCGCCTATCGACGGCTGCCCGCTCAATGCGCGGCAAGTCCATGACATGCTCCACGAACATCTGCATTTGCCGCGTCTGGTCCTGCACCAGGAAGCGGATTTCCTGCTCGAACTCTGGAGTCGCGAACCTCGTTCTGTGGCGGCGCTGGAGGGCTTGCGATGATTGGCATCCTGATCCCGGCGCATAACGAAGAAGACCTGCTCGAAGACTGTCTGCAAGCGGCGCTGCTCGCCGCGCAACACGAACGGCTGGACGGCGAAACCGTGGAGATACTGGTGGTGCTCGACAGTTGCACTGACCGCTCATCAGAGATCGTCAGTACTTATCCCGTGCACTGTCTGGCAATCGAGGCGCGCAATGTCGGTCAGGCCCGTGCCGCTGGGGCGCATTTTTTGCTCCAACGTGGTGCGCGCTGGATTTCCTGCTCCGACGCCGACAGCCGTGTCGCCCATGACTGGCTGGTGGCGCAACTGGCGCTGGATGTCGACGCGGTCTGTGGCACGGTGACGGTCGAGGCGTGGCACGAGTCGTTCGATGAGTCGGCACAGATTCGGTATCACCAGCACTATCAGGCCCGCGACGGCCATCGGCACATTCACGGCGCTAACCTGGGCATCAGCGCCGAGGCTTATCAGCGTGCCGGTGGATTCGAGCCCCTGGCCTGTGATGAAGATGTGCAACTGGTGCGACAACTTGAACGCTGCGGCGCCAACATTGCCTGGAGTCACCGCCCGCAAGTGCTCACCAGCGCGCGCCTGGACAGTCGTGCCCGCGGTGGTTTCGGTGATTATTTGCGAGATCTGGTACAAGCCGATTAAAAAAAATCGGCCTCGGATGAAACAGCGAGGCGACGAATAGCGCGACTTGAGCAATACTCACTGCGCGGCAATCCAGGGTATGGAGCGCGGCACATCGTTTTTAAACAGAACAAGGACGTAGCCCGATGAAATCCGTTTCCATCATCGAAAGCAGCCTGCCAGGACAGATCTGGAACAGTGCCCTGCAACTGGACAACATCCCCGTCATCAACACCCAGACCCTCATTCCCGCCGGCGCACGCGCCGTTGTCATCGCGCCGCACCCCGGCGATGAAGTGGTCATGTGCGGCGGCCTGCTACAACTGTTGTCCACCCTTGGACACCCCCTGCAATTGATCTCCATCACCGACGGCAGCGCCAGCCACCCCGGTTCGCAACAATGGTCGGAGAAGCGCCTGAGCGTGTTTCGCGGCCAGGAAAGCGTCGAAGCCTTGCGCCGCCTCGGCTTGCCGATGCACAGCCTGAAATGGATTCGCGGCGGCTTCACCGATAACGCCCTGGCCGAGCGGGAGACTCAACTGACCCAGTTCATCGCCCGTTATCTGCGTCCCGGCGACGCGGTGTTCAGCACCTGGCGCGAAGACGGCACCAGTGACCATGATGCCGTCGGCCGCGCCAGCGCCAATGCGGCAAGCATGGTCGGCGCGACGTTCAACGAAGTACCGGTCTGGGCCTGGCACTGGCCAAGTCGCGATCAAGGACTGATGCCGTGGCACCGGGCCCGCAAAGTGCGCCTCGACACCTGGACCGTCGCGCGTAAAAGCCACGCAACCCATGCATACGCCAGTCAGCTCGGCGGCGAACCCGCCCTTGGCATTGCGCCGCTGCTGCCCCGGGTTATTCTTGAACGCATGCGCTTGCCTTACGAAATCGTCTTCGTCTGACCCGATTCCCCATTCACCACTGCCCCACTGCCCCACTGCCCCACTGTGGGAGCGAGCCTGCTCGCGATGGCGGACTGACAGCCAACAGAGATGTTGAAGCTGACGGCCTCATCGCGAGCAGGCTCGCTCCCACATTAGTTCGGGTGTCGCTCAAACTGAACTGCCTGGCGCTGCATCAGTCGCATAGAGATGCAGCCCAGATTCAGAGGAGTGACCGTGACCAGCGATTCCGAGCAGCGCGCCGTCAAATCCGAGTCCTTGAACACGCCCCCGGCGATTCATCGATTGAGGGTGCTGACGGTCAACACCCACAAGGGATTTACCGCCCTCAACCGGCGTTTCATCCTGCCCGAACTGCGTGAAGCCGTGCGCAGTACCTCGGCGGACCTGGTGTTCCTGCAGGAAGTGGTCGGTGAACACGAGCGCCATTCGTCCCGCTACAACGACTGGCCACAGACTTCGCAATACGAGTTCCTGGCCGACAGCATGTGGAGCGATTTCGCCTATGGGCGCAACGCCGTTTACCCCAACGGGCATCACGGCAACGCGTTGCTGTCCAAATACCCGATCCACGAACATCGCAACCTCGATGTCTCGATCACCGGCCCCGAACGACGCGGGTTGTTGCACTGCATCCTCGATGTGCCGGGACACGCTGAAGTGCATGCCATCTGCGTTCATCTGAGCCTGCTGGAAAGCCATCGCCAGTTACAGCTCCAACTGCTCTGCCAACTGCTCGAATCCCTGCCCGCCGACGCGCCGGTGATCATCGCCGGCGACTTCAACGACTGGCAGTTGCACGGCAACACCGCCCTCGCCCGTCGCGATTACCTGCACGAAGCGTTCGAACGCCACAATGGCCGACCGGCGAAAACTTATCCGGCGCGGTTTCCACTGCTGCGCCTCGACCGGATCTACCTGCGCAACGCAAGTAGCCATAATCCGCGCATTCTTGGCAGCAAGCCCTGGACGCATTTGTCGGATCATTTGCCGTTGGCGGTCGAAGTGCACCTCTGAGCATCGCCGACGAATGGCCGCGTAAAGCGCTAGCTAAGGCCTGTCACTTTAAAAAACCCTACTAGGCTTGCTCATTAGCCTCGAATAGTAGTGGGAATTCTTCCCAGACACTCGCAGCTTTCCAACACTTTCCGGGCTAGAAGTTGGGGGACCCTCAGACCCTTGTCTTGCACTCAGACTGTTATTAAAGAGTGGCAAGGATCAACGTCGAGAAAGGAAACCAGCTATGAAAAGGCTCTCTCACCGCACTCGTTTTTTCGTCGCGTGTTCATTACTGATCGCGCTCAACGGTGTTGCCCACGCAGCACAAACAGAAAAACCCAATATCCTTTTCATCGTCTCCGATGACACCGGCTATGGCGACTTGGGCCCCTACGGCGGTGGTGTTGGCCGAGGCATGCCGACGCCGAGCATCGATGAACTGGCCGCTGAAGGCACGACGTTTTACTCGTTTTATGCTCAACCCAGTTGCACACCAGGCCGGGCTGCGATGCAAACCGGGCGCATCCCCAACCGCAGCGGCATGACCACCGTCGCCTTCCAGGGTCAGGGGGGTGGCTTGCCAGCAGCGGAATGGACACTGGCCTCCGTCCTCAAGACCGGAGGTTACGACACCTACTTCACCGGCAAGTGGCACTTGGGTGAAGACGATTACGCACTGCCCAATGCTCAAGGTTACGACGTGATGAAATACGTCGGCCTGTATCACCTGAACGCCTACACCTACGCGGACCCTACTTGGTTCCCGGACATGGACGATGAAACCCGGGCGATGTTCACCAAAGTGACGCGGGGCGCACTGTCGGCCAAAGCCGGGGAAAAACCGGTCGAAGAATTTAAGATCAACGGACAGTACTTGGACACGCCGGTGATTGATGGCAAACCCGGTGTGGTCGGTATTCCGTTCTTCGACAACTATGTCGAAAAAGCCACGATGGAGTTTCTCGACACCGCGTCAAAATCCAATAAACCATTTTTTATCAACGTCAACTTCATGAAGGTGCACCAGCCGAACATGCCGGCACCGGAGTTCGTGCACAAGTCGATATCCAAGACCAGATACGCCGACTCCATCGTCGAACTCGATACGCGCATTGGCCGCATCATGGACAAGTTGAAAGCGCTGGGAATGGATAAAAACACCCTGGTGGTCTACACCACCGACAACGGAGCGTGGCAGGACGTTTACCCGGATGCGGGCTACACGCCGTTCCGTGGCACCAAAGGCACGGTGCGTGAAGGTGGCAACCGGGTGCCGGCGATCATGGCCTGGCCGGGCAAAATCAAACCCAATGCCAAAAACCACGACATCATCGGCGGTCTCGACCTGATGGCAACATTCGCTTCCGTGGCTGGGATCAAACTGCCGGATAAAGACCGCGAAGGTAAGCCCATCATCTTCGACAGTTACGACATGACACCCGTGCTGCTCGGAACCGGCCCGGACCCACGCAAGGAATGGTTCTACTTCACCGAAAACGAGTTGTCGCCAGGCGCCGCCCGGGTTGGCAACTACAAGGCGGTGTTCAACCTGCGTGGCGACAATGGCGCCTCGACAGGCGGCCTGGCCGTCGACACCAACCAGGGCTGGAAGGGTCCCACCAAGTACGTGGCCACCGTGCCGCAAGTCTTCGACTTGCTTCAGGACCCGCAGGAGCGCTACGACATCTTCATGAACAACTTCACCGAGCATACGTGGACGATGGTTCCTATCAGCACAGCGATTGCGAAGCTGATGAAAACCTATGCTCAGTATCCACCGCGCAAACTGCAAAGCATGAGCTATGACGGCCCGATAGAATTGTCCAAGTACCAGAAATTCCAGTCGGTGCGCGAAGACCTGGAGAAAGAAGGCATTATCCTTCCAATCCCTAACTAGCGATGCAGCGGCAGCCTTTCGGGGCTGCCGCTTTTTCCTGGATTCAGGGTGCGTTGACCTCCATGCAACCGACCGCCCTTGGCTATCGCTGGCGTGAAAAAAACGTAGTTGAAGCCATACTCATCTAGACCTGATTCCCTGCCTTCGGTAAGCCAACATGAACATTCGCCGTTGTGCTTTTCAGCCTCTGGTTGTTTACCTGTTTCTTTGCTGCCTCAGCACATCCTTCGCCACGACCCTGACCGAACTGCCCGCCCCTGAACTCACCCCGGCCGAAGAAGCCGAAGTGCAAAGCCTGGTATTGCCGGTGCCCGAAGACTGGGTCGGTGACTTCGAAGGCATGCGTCAACGCCGGCTGGTGCGGGTCCTGGTGCCGTACAGCAAAACCTTTTTCGAACTCGATCGCGGTCGCCAGCGTGGCCTCAGCTATGAGTTGGGCAAGGGCCTCGAAGCCTGGCTGAACAAAACCCAGCCTTATGCGAAAAAGTCGATGCAATGGCGGGTGATGTTTATACCGACAGCCCGTAATGAGCTGATGCCGAAGCTGATCAAAGGCGTCGGCGACATCGCTGTTGGTGGGCTCACCGTGACAGAGGGCCGACTGCAGACGGTGGATTTTTCCGACCCCTTTGCCGTCAGTATTCCAGAGGTGCTGGTCACCGGCCCCGGCAGTCAGGCGTTCGAAAAGATTGAAGATTTGTCCGGTCAGGAAATTACCGTTCGGGCATCGAGCAGCTATTACGAGCACCTTGAGGCGCTGAATGCCACCTTCAAGGAAAAGGGCCTGGCACCCATTGACCTCAAGGCAGCCGACGAAAACCTGGAGTCCGAAGACCTGCTGCAAATGGTCAATGCCGGATTGCTCAAGGCCACCGTGGTTGACCGCTACATCGCTGTTATCTGGAAACCTCTGTACACGGACATGAAGATTCACGAAAACATCAAGGTGCACGACAATTCAGAATTTGCCTGGGCTATTCGCAAAGACAGCCCGCAACTGAAAAAACAACTGGACGAATTCGTTAAAACCCACAAGGTCGGCACCACGTTCGGCAATAGCCTGCGCACCAAATACGTGACCAACAGCAGCAAACGGGTGCTCAACGCGACGTCCGAAGCGCAAATGAAGAAGTTTCAGGAAATGGTCGAGATCTTCAACCGCCACGCCAGTACCTATGGTTTTGATCACCTGATGCTGATGGCGCAGGGGTTTCAGGAATCACAACTCGATCAGACGGCCCATAGCCCGAGAGGCGCAGTCGGCGTGATGCAATTGCTGCCCAAAACCGCCAACGACCCCACCGTGGGGATCGGCGGCATTGATAAGAGCGCTGATAAGAACATCGAGGCTGGCAGCAAGTACATGCGCCTGCTCGCGGACAAGTACCTGAACGACCCGCAACTGTCGCAGATGAACAAAACCCTGATGACCTTCGCCGCCTATAACGCCGGTCCCGGCAACCTGCGCAAGTTTCGGGCGCTGGCCGAAAAATCCGGGCTGGACAAGAACATCTGGTTTGGCAATGTCGAGCAGTCCGCGGCGCAGGTGGTGGGCCGGGAAACGGTGGATTACGTTGGCAACATCTACAAGTACTACGTGGCGTACAAACTTGTAGAAGAAAAATCAGCCTCTGTGGCGGGTAAAGCGGTTCAATGATGGCAGGTGGCTGCTGCGCGATAGGTATTAAGCCCTTTCAACAGCGGCGTATAACTTGGAGAACTGAAAAAACTGATCCGGGCTAAGTATGTCCAATCGTGTGATGCGGTTTACTTCAGATCGTTTTGGAGTTGGGGTTGGGGTTGGGGTTGGGTACATATCCGTTTTTGGGGTGACGGCGGCTATTGGTTCCGCTTTTACAGCGGGTCACTTGGAGAAGCGCCAAGTAACC
>NZ_JARVSN010000039.1:0-168759 GCF_030209165.1 Pseudomonas sp. fls2-241-R2A-110
CCGAACGTCAGGGGCAAAAGCGCTTGGTTACTTGGCGCTTCTCCAAGTGACCCGCCGTCAGGGCGGAACCCTAAGCCGCCGTTACCGCAGCAACGGATATGTACCCAAAGCCAACCCCAACCTCAAAACTTTCTAACGTAAACAGCATTAGCCGCTGGGTGCTATCAAGCAGACAAACAATTGTCAGACACCCGCCGAAAACCGGTCACGGCTGTTGGTCAGGTGCAGCCACATGGCGGCGCGCGCCGCGTCCGGGTCCTGACGCTTGATGGCGTTTAGAATCGCCTCATGTTCAAGATTCGCGAGCTGCCCCAGCTTGCTCAAATCCGCCGCACCACGCTCGGCCGCATTGACCCGGGTACGCGGAATCATCGCACTGCCCAAGTGCTGCATGATTTCAGTGAAGCACACGTTACCCGTGGCTTCGGCAATCAACAGGTGAAAACGCTTGTCAGCTTCAACACAGCTGTCGTTGTTAGCGAGCAGACTCTGATAGTCATCAAGCGCTTCGCGCATTTGCGCCAGTTGCTGATCGGTGCGACGCATCGCCGCCAGCGCCGCGGCCTGGGTTTCCAGGCCCATGCGCAACTCCAGAATGCTACGCACCCCGAGGGCCGTATCGACATTCAGTCGCAACCCCTGCTCCGGTGCGCGTTCCAGCACAAAGGTGCCAATACCGTGACGGGTTTCCACCAGGCCCGAGGCCTGCAACTTCGAGATTGCCTCACGCACCACGGTACGACTGACCCCGTGCTCCTGAACAATCGTGTTCTCCGACGGCAGCTTGTCCCCCGGCAGCATCTGGCCGAGCAAGATGCTCTGGGTCAGTTTGGCCACCAGGTCGTGAGCCAGATTGTGGGTGCGCTTGCGGGCAGGCGCGTCGAGGTCTTCTTGCATGGTGATCGTCCGATGGCGGGGCTATCGGAATCGTAGCACTGAGCCCCACTGGAATCTCAAGAAAAGCTCGCTCAACTTGTATGACAACACTCAAGAAAGGCCACATTTCAAAGTCAACAACAGGCCACCCCAAAGGAAAAAAATATAGATAACTGCGCCTATAGCGCTATTTCGTTGGATCTAAGCGCTTGCGCACCGAAAAAACCTAGTTGTATGATGTCTATCAACACGCAGCACCCTAGCCTCACCCCGCATAAAAATAATCAGTGGGAGAAAACCAAGTGACTAGATCCATATCCGGGATGCACGACGGCGCCGATTCGGTCCTGAAATCCGCCATCTCGAAAGTGAAACGCCATGTCCTGCCGCTCTTCGTCATCATGTTCATCGTCAATTACATTGACCGCGTGAACATCGGCTTCGTCCGCGCCCACATGGAGCAAGACCTGGGCATAGGCGCTGCCGCCTACGGCCTCGGTGCCGGTCTGTTCTTCATCGGTTACGCGCTGTTCGAAGTCCCCTCCAACATGCTTCTGCAAAAAGTCGGCGCACGCATCTGGCTGACCCGGATCATGCTGACCTGGGGCCTGGTAGCCGCCTGCATGGCCTTCATCCAGAACGAAACCCACTTCTACATCCTGCGATTCCTGCTCGGCGTGGCCGAAGCCGGGTTCTTTCCGGGGGTGATTTATTACTTCACCCGCTGGTTGCCAGGCGTTGAGCGCGGCAAGGCGATTGCCATCTTTCTCAGCGGTTCGGCCATCGCTTCGCTGATCTCCGGCCCGCTGTCCGGGTTGCTCCTGCAAGTCAGTGGATTTGGCCTGCACGGCTGGCAGTGGATGTATTTCATCGAGGGGATGTTTTCGGTCGGGCTGTGCGTGTTCGTCTGGTTCTGGCTCGACTCCAAACCCCATGACGCCAAATGGATGACCCGCGCCGAACAAGACGCTCTGGTCAAGGCCATCGATGACGAACAACTGGCCCGCGAAGCCGCGACGCCGATCAAACCGTCGTTGGGCACGCTGCTCAAGGATCGCCAGATCATCCTGTTCTGCCTGATCTACTTCTTTATCCAGCTGACCATTTATGCCGCAACCTTCTGGCTGCCGAGCATCATCAAGAAAATGGGTGACCTGAGCGACGTTCAGGTCGGGCTGTTCAACTCGATTCCGTGGTTATTGTCGATCGTCGGCATGTACGCCTTTGCCTCGCTGTCGGCCAAATGGAAGCACCAGCAAGCCTGGGTCGCTGCCGCACTGCTGATCGCCGCCGCCGGGATGTTCATGTCCACCACGGGCGGGCCGATCTTCGCGTTTGTCGCCATCTGCTTTGCTGCGCTGGGTTTCAAATCGGCGTCCTCACTGTTCTGGCCAATACCCCAGGCCTACCTGGATGCACGGATCGCTGCCGGTGTAATCGCGTTGATCAACTCGGTGGGCAACCTCGGCGGTTTCGTCGCCCCCACCACTTTCGGCCTGCTCGAAGAACACACCGGCTCGATTCAGGGCGGGCTGTACGGCTTGGCTGCCACGTCGATCATCGCGGCAATCATCGTCTTCGCCGCACGCAACAAACCCAAAACGGCGCCCGCCGTTGCGCTGGGCAAACCAACGCCCAACCACGCCTGAATCGCGATTTACAAGGACATGACAATGAACGCACAAGACACCGCAAAAGCCCCGATCATCACCAGCATGCAAGTGGTGCCGGTGGCCGGTCATGACGGCATGCTGCTCAACCTGAGCGGCGCCCACGGGCCGTTTTTCACCCGCAACATCGTGATCCTCAAGGACAACGCCGGCCACACCGGTGTCGGCGAAGTGCCGGGGGGCGAGCGTATTCGCCAAACGCTGGAAGATGCGCGCTCGCTGGTGGTTGGCAGCCCGATTGGTACGTACCAGAAGATCCTCAATCAGGTTCGCCAGACCTTCGCCGATCGCGATGCCGGCGGGCGTGGCCTGCAAACTTTCGACCTGCGCATCACCATTCACGCGGTCACCGGCCTTGAGGCCGCCCTGCTCGACTTGCTCGGCCAGCACCTCGACGTGCCGGTCGCCGCCCTGCTCGGCGAAGGCCAGCAGCGCGATGAAGTAAAGATGCTCGGGTATCTGTTTTATGTGGGCGATCGCAACCAGACCGACCTGGCTTATCGCAGCGAACCGGATGCCGACAACGACTGGTTCCGCGTGCGTCATGAGAAAGCCATGACCGCCGACGCGGTGGTGCGCCTGGCCGAAGCCGCGCACGCTCGCTACGGCTTCAAGGACTTCAAACTCAAGGGCGGCGTACTCAGCGGCGATGAAGAAATCGAAGCCGTCACCGCGCTGGCTGAACGCTTTCCCGAGGCGCGCATTACGCTCGATCCGAATGGCGCCTGGTCACTCAAGGAAGCCATTCGCCTGTGCCGCGACCAGCATCGCGTGCTCGCTTATGCCGAGGACCCGTGCGGCGCTGAAAACGGCTATTCGGGGCGCGAAGTCATGGCTGAGTTCCGCCGCGCCACTGGCCTTAAAACCGCGACAAACATGATCGCCACCGACTGGCGGGAAATGGGCCACGCGATCCAGTTGCAATCGGTGGACATCCCGTTGGCCGACCCGCACTTCTGGACGATGCAGGGCTCGGTGCGCGTGGCGCAGATGTGCCACGAATGGGGCCTGACCTGGGGCTCGCACTCCAACAACCACTTCGACATTTCCCTGGCAATGTTCACCCACGTCGCGGCGGCCGCGCCAGGTGAAATCACCGCCATCGACACACACTGGATCTGGCAGGACGGCCAGCGCCTGACCAAGGCACCGCTGCAAATCGTCGGCGGTTGCGTGCAGGTGCCGAAAAAACCGGGGCTGGGGGTTGAACTGGACCTGGACCAATTGGCCAAGGCCCATGAGTTGTACAAAGGCATGGGCCTGGGCGCGCGCGATGACAGCGTGGCCATGCAGTTTCTGATTCCAGGATGGAAGTTCGATAACAAGCGGCCGTGCCTGGTGCGCTAGACCCTCGCAGCACCGAAACCCCCCTGTGGGAGTGAGCCTGCTCGCGATGAGGCCATAACATTCAACATCATCGTTGACTGTTACACCGCCATCGCGAGCAGGCTCACTCCTACAGGGGCAATGGTATTCGTCAGTTCGTCCTGGCCGCTTGCTGCAGCCATTCCTTGAACGCCGTCATCGCCGCTGTTTCCGCCCGCGACTGCAAGCGGGTCAGCCAGTAGCTGCCGGTGGTGATGCCAATAGCGAACGGTTGCTCGATCGCCCCTGTCGCCAATTGCCGGGCAAACATCAGCGGCGGCGCCAAGGCCACACCTGCACCCTGTAGCGCGGCCTCCATCATGGCGAGCGAGGAGTCGAAGACGATGCTCCTGGGTGGTGGCGTATGCGGCGGCAACCCGGCAGCCAGAAACCACTCGGGCCACTCGTCCGTGCGATAGGAACGCAACAGCGTCTGCTTGAGTACGTCGACCGGCTCTCGCAACTGCTCGGCGATTTGCGCAACGCAAAGCACCGACAATGGCGCTTCCATCAGCTTTGACGCCTCGATCCCGTGCCACGCTCCGGCGCCAAATCGAATCGCGTAATCCAGCCCTTCAGCCGCCACGTCCACCCGGTTGTTGTGGGTCGACAGGCGCAAATCGATGAACGGATGTTTCGCCTGAAAATCCGCCAGTCGCGGCAACAGCCACCCCACCGCGAACGTCCCAACGGCGCCTACGGTGACCACTTCCCGAAAATGCCCGCCTTCGAAACACCCAAGGGTGTCGGCAATTCTGTCGAAAGACTCGCGCAGCACCGGCAGCAAAGTCTCCCCCTCACTGGTCAGCATCAAGCCACGGGGCAAGCGCTTGAACAGTGTCACGTTAAGCTGGGCCTCAAGGCTTTTGACTTGATGGCTCACTGCCGCGGGCGTGACGTAAAGCTCCACCGCCGCCCGGGTAAAACTCAAATGGCGCGCGGAAGCCTCGAAGGCGCGTAATGCATTCAGCGGCAGATGAGGTCGAATCATGCCTACTCCCAAATTTTTCTAATGGCTAACCCGAAATATCATCGTTTGTCGATTGCGGGTCGACTGCCTAGATTTACCCCGCCCGTTAACGGTACGGTGTTGCAAAACCGTTTGCAGTGCAGCGGTTAACGTCATGACAACTCATGGAGAGTGGTTCACATCATGCTCAAAATCAATCGACCAAGACTCGCGTCCTGCAGCGTTCTCACACTATTGCTGGGGGCCGGCCACTGTATCGCCGCGACTCAGTCCGACGCTCAACTCGATGCCTTGGTGAAAGCGGCCATCGGGCCCATCATGCAGCAACAGAATATCCCCGGGGTTTCGATCGCGATTACCCAGAACGGCCAGCAGCATTACTTTAACTACGGCGTGGCCTCGAAAGAGGACGGCAAACCGGTCAGCAAAGACACCCTGTTCGAAATCGGCTCGGTGAGCAAAACCTTCGCCACCACGCTGGTTGCCTACGCCCAGGTCAGCGGCAAACTGTCCTTGTCTGACCGGGCCAGCCAGATCTGGCCCGAGTTGCGCGGCAGCGCGTTCGACACCATCAGCGTGTTGCAACTCGGCACTTACACGGCTGGCGGACTGCCGCTGCAGTTCCCTGACGAAGCCGATCATCCAGACAAAATGCTCGCCTACTTCCAACAATGGAAACCTGTTTACGCCCCGGGCACCCACCGCCTGTATTCGAACCCCAGCCTTGGGCTGTCCGGTTATCTGGCGGCCAAAGGCATGGGCAAGCCGTACGATGAATTGATGGAAAAAACCTTGCTGCCGCAACTGGGGCTCAAGCACACCTTCCTCAACGTGCCGCAAGATCAAATGGGGCTTTACGCCCAGGGTTACAGTAAGGATGACAAACCGGTGCGGGTCAGCCCGGGGGCGCTGGATTCGCAGGCGTACGGGGTGAAAACCAGCGCTGCGGACTTGCTTCGTTATGTCGAAGCAAACCTGAAACCGGCGACGCTGGAAAAACCGTTGCAGCAAGCAATCGCCCTCACTCACAGCGGTTACTACACCGTGGGCGAGATGACTCAGGGCTTGGGTTGGGAGTTCTACCCCTATCCGGCCAGCCTCGATACTTTGCTCACCGGCAACTCGACGGAAATGGCGATGCAGGCGCAAGAAGTCCAGTGGCTGAACCCGCCGCAACCTGCGCAAGACACGGCATGGTTCAACAAGACAGGGTCTACGGGTGGTTTCGGCGCTTACATCGCGTTCGTGCCGTCGAAAGACATCGGTATCGTGATTCTGGCGAACAAAAATTACCCGAACCCGGAGCGCATCAGATTGGCGCACAAAATAGTGAGCGCCCTCACTGAGTAATCAAACGCGCCCCGCCCCATTTTTCGCGCAATAAAAATGGGCGACCCTTTAAGGTCGCCCATTGTTTGTAACGACGTCAGCTCAATGCCGAGTCGGCGAATGATCGTCAGGCGTCTCGTGTCCCGGATCAAGATTGTCCCGAGCCTGATTTACCAACAACTGCGCTATCCCCGCCAACTGCTGAATCGCTCCCAACATTGCCCGGTTCGAGCCGTCCAGCTTGTGGGCAAAATTCGCAATCACGGCATTCAGTGAAGCGAGTGTTTCGCTGGCCTGATGCAAGAGCGTGAGCGTGTCGACGCCAGGGGCAATCGTGAGAATCTGGTTGATCGGGACGGAACGCCTTGGCTTGCGCACACGAATGTTGGTGTCGCGCCCGCTCGTTTCGCCGAGCCGGACGAGCTTGAGGCGACTGGCGTCGGTGGGGCGTTGCACATCATTTTTGTCGAACTTCTTCATAGACGAGGCTCCTTTCTGGCCATTGGTGTTTTCGTCCCTGGATCCCTCAGTGTTGCGGACTCCCACGTCCGACCGCGATATGTGCGGTGGCTGACGAAGGCTAACGGCGCGTTCTGACAGAATCCAGTTCACGCATTCCGACAGGACTTGCAGGAAATTTCCGAGACCAATGAAACCAATACGCCTATGCGCGCGACACCCGGTTTTTTTGTAGTCACAGTGCAAAAATGGGCGACACGTCTTGCAGGAAATCTCTGATGCCTGTGAAGGCCATGAGATTGTCGACGAATGCGACAACGGTAAGGATGCGCTCAACAAGGCGTCCGGGTTCAAGCCGGACGCCATTGTGTTCAATCATCGGGCATTTCAGGCGGCTTGGTGGGTTTGCCCGGTTTACCCGGTTTTGTACCCTTGGCGCCCTTGGCAGCCGGCTCGGCTGCAACGGGGGTCGCGACCGCTGGCGCGGCGGCTTCTTTCTCGGCCGCTGGCAAGGCGTCGATGGTGTCGAAAATCTTCTTCAAATCGACCGATTTTGAGTCTTCCCCAGAGCTCTCGAACTTCTTCTCGCCGTCCTTGCCCACCAGGATGACTTTGGGCAACGCCCCCGCACCGAGCTTCAGCGAGCGGATCAGGGCCATGGTGTCCTGTTGACCGAGATCCTTGCCATCGAGCTGGCCGAACATGTTCAACACCGTGTACACCCTGATGTTGCGCTGGGCGACACCGTCCTTGTTGGCCGGATCGTTCAGCGACTTTTTCAGCCCTACCCACACCGGGTCGACGGTGCTGGGAGCAATGACAATCAATGCCCGGGACCTGCCCTTATCAATATCCAGAGGTGAGCCATCATCGGCGGCGAGCAAGGGGCCGGCTAAAGCCAGCAGTGTAGTCAGGACCAAAGACCTGATGAGCATGCGCATCTCCTTTTGATATCCACGCTCTAATGATCGCGCATCGCGGTGATCGTTCCGGGTGACGCACCGCAAATGTGTTTCGCCTTGACCCAAGCTTAGGTCAGGCCGGTCATTGCGCAACAGGCTGGGCTAATCTCATGGTTCAAGAAGACCCGCCTGAACCGCCGTGAGGACCACGCCATGAGCGCTCAGTTGAATCACACCATCGTCTGGTGTCGTGACAAACAGACCTCCGCAAACTATCTGACGGAAATGCTTGGGCTGCCCCGCGCGCAACCGTTCGGGCCGATGCTGATCGTCAAGCTCGACAATGGCGTGTCACTGGATTTCTACAACAACGACCCGCCGATCGCGTCCCAACACTACGCTTTTTTAATCGGCGACGAGGATTTCGATGCGGCGTTCGCACGCCTGCAAGCACGCCAGCAAACCTGGTGGGCGGATCCCGGCAAACAGCGACCAAACGAAATCAATGACTACGGCGGCGGGAGACGGGTGTATTTCGATGACCCGGACGGGCATCTGCTGGAGATTTTCACCCGTGAGTGATGTAAGCAGCCTTGCTCAAGTAAAACACTGCCGCACGCGCAGAAATTCCTCCAACTCCTTGATCGGCAGTGGCCGGCTGAAAAGATAGCCTTGCACCTGATCGCAACCGTTCGCGCGCAGGAATGCCAGTTGCTCAGGGGTCTCCACCCCTTCGGCGATCACTTGCAGATTGAGACTGTGCGCCAACTCAATGATCGTCCTGGCAATAGCGGCGTCTTGGGGGTGGCTGGTCACTTCACGGATGAAGGCGATATCGATCTTAAGTTTGTCGATCGGGAATCGTCGCAGGTACGCAAGGCTTGAATAGCCGGTGCCAAAATCGTCGATCGAGACCTTCACCCCCAGATTTTGCAGGGTCTGCAAACTGGCAATGGTGTGCGAGGTGTTTTCCATCAACGAACTTTCTGTCAGCTCGATTTCAAGCCAGTGCGGATCGATCCGATGGTCGATCAGCGCCTGCCGGATGCTGTCGATCAGATCACCTTCGATGATCTGCTGGCCGGAGACGTTGACCGCTACCTGGAGAGGCCCCTTCCCTGCGCTTCGCCATTCGGCGATTTGCTTGCACACACAGGTAATCACCCAATTGCCGACCTCGCTAATCAGCCCGAGGTTTTCCAGCATCGGCACGAACACCGCCGGAGAGACATTGGATTGCCCCGGACGTGGCCAGCGCAACAAGGCCTCCAGTCCGCACACCTGGCCGTCGACCAAGCCAATCTTGGGTTGGTAAAACAGCTCAAACGCCTGCTGTTGCACGGCCTCACGCAAGGCGATTTCCATCTCTTGCCGCGCCGATGCATCCACATTCATTTGTGCCGTGTAGAAACGAAAAGTGTCCCGACCGACCTTCTTCGCCTGGTGCATGGCGGTGTTCGCGTGTTTGATCAACCCGTGTGCGTCGTCCCCATCATTTGGGTACAGCGCTATGCCGATACTGGCGGTCATCGCCGTCGACTGCCCGTCGAGCAGAAAAGGCTCGCGCAGCGTCTCGCGTATGCGCTCGACAGTTTGCAGGGGATCTGCCTGGCCCTCGCGAATCATCAGGATCAACGCAAATTCGTCACCGTCCATGCGCCCCACTGTGTCGCTGACATTAAGGCAGTTGGTCAGTCGCTGCCCCAGCTCTGCCAGCATTTGATCACCCAACAGGTGGCCCCAGGTTTCGTTCACGCTACTGAAATCGTCCAGGTCGACGGTCACCACCGCCAGCTGCCAATGACTGAGCGACGCCTGGGTAAGGCCCATTTGCAACGTGGTGAAAAACAGGTTGCGATTGGGCAGCCCGGTCAACGTATCGTAATGGGCCATTTTCAGCATGCGCTGATCGGTTTCCTTACGCGCAGTGATGTCTCGCGCAATGCCGACGATGATCCAGTCATCCCCGGTTTTGTAAGCCTGGCGGTGAACTTCTACCGGAAGGAAACTGCCGTCCTTGCAGCGGATACGCGTTTCCGTGGCTTCGCTGGGGCCTCTGCCGGCGATGATCTGATCATATAAAGCCTCCAGCTGTTCGATGGAGTCTTCGCCGAGATCGGCCGGTGTCTTGCACAAGAGCTCTTGCGGGGTGTAGCCAAACACTTGGCAGGCATGTCGGTTGAACTCGATCAGACGCATGGTGCTGCGGTTGATCAGGAAGATAGCGTCACCCGACACGTCCATGGCCGAACGAAAACGTTCAAGGTCGATGGTGCGCTGTTGCAGTTGCTCTTCCAGCATCAGGCTGTGGTTTTTCAGGTAATCGCCAAAGGTCTTGAGCCTTAAGAGGTTGCGCACCCGCAGCCACAACTCGGCACTTTCCACGGGTTTACTGAGGAAATCTTCGGCGCCTGCTTCCAGGCCGGAAATACGCGCACTGTGCTCACCGAGAGCGGACAGCATGATGATCGGGATGTTTGACGTGGCCTTGTTCGTCTTGAGCTGGCGGGCAACTTCGAAACCGTCCATGCCCGGCATCATGATATCGAGCAGGATCAAGTCCGGCGGTTGTTGCGCGACCGCCAGAAGAGCTTCTTCGCCCGAGTGGGCTGTTAACGTCTGATACCCCTGATGCTGTAATAGCACCTGCAACAATTTGCAGACATGGGGTTCATCGTCAACGATCAATAAAGTAGCGCAAGTGTCCGACATGTAGAGAGCTCAAGTAGAGGGCTGTTGAGGCAGATTGTTTTGCAGCAACGTGTCGATGACCCGGTAGAGCTCTTTGTAGCGCAGAGGTTTGATGATGTAAGCGTTACACCCCGCCAGACGGGTTTTTTCTTCATCTTCTTTCATGGCCATGGCGGTGAGCGCAATTACCGGAATTGCTGCTGTCAGCGCATCGCTCTTGAGCAATGAGGTGGCCTTGAGGCCATCAATTCCCGGTAACTGGATGTCCATGAGAATCAGCGCCGGCTGAAGCTCGCGTGCCAGCTTCAGGCCGGTTTCTGCATCCGCCGCGCATATGACGCTGTGGCCGGCACTGGTGAGCAGCAGCCGGGCCAGGCGCATGTTGGCGGCGTTGTCTTCGACGATCAGGATTTCAGCCACGGCGCCTCCACATTGATTGAACGACGGATAGGCAACCACGCCACAAATCGGGCGCCTGCTCCTTCAAGACTGGCAACCGCGACACTGCCGCCATGGAGCTCGGTCAATTGCTTGACCATCGCCAACCCCAGGCCTGTGCCCTCGAATTTACGTGCCAGACTGCTGTCGATCTGGCTGAATGCCTTGAACAACTTGTCCATATTGCTCTGGGCGATACCAATGCCGGTATCGCTGACACTCAACTCCAGAAACTGCTCGAAACCGCTGTCCGGGATCGGGAAACCCTGCACGGGCCAATCCCCTTCGAGCGTCCCGACATGTGCACGCGTCACCTGGCGCACCGCCAATGTCACCACTCCTCCTGGCGCGCTGAATTTCACGGCATTGGCCAGCAGGTTGTAGATGATCTGTTTGGTCTTGCGCAAATCAAGTTCAAAGCTGCCGAATTCGGTATCGGCGTCGAGTTTCAACTGGATGCGTTGCAGTGCGGCTTTCTCACGCACGATCAGCAGGCTGTTGCTCAGCAAACCTTGGAGTTCAACGGGCTCCAGCTCCAGCTTCATCATCCCGGCTTCGACCTTGGACAGGTCAAGGATGTCATTGATCAGCGACAGCAAGTGTTGGCCGCTGTTGAAAATGTCGCCTATGTATTCGCGCTGGGTCTCGGTCATGTCTCCGACCATGCCGTCCCTGAGTGCTTCGGAAAAGCCGATGACGGCGTTCAACGGCGTGCGCAGTTCATGGGACATGGTGGCGAGGAACTCGGACTTCATGTGGCTGGCATGTTCGAGCTCGATATTCTTTTCTTCCAGCGTACGCTCGAAACGCTTGCGCTCAGTCACATCACGGGCAGCCGCGAACACACCTTGCAACTTGCGGTCACGGTCGTGAAAGGTCGCCGCGTTATAGGACACAACGGTTTCGGTGCCGTTGTAAGCGCGCACAGTGAGTTCGTAATCGCTGACTTTGTTTTCACTGAGCACGCGTTTGATTGCCGCATCGGCGCGCGCCGGATCGGTGAAAAAGTTTTTGCAGGGTGCGCCAATCAATTCGTCCCGGGTACGGCCGGTGAGCGCCATCATTTGTTTGTTGACGTCGGAAATGATGCCCTGCGGATCCGTCATCATCAGGGCATCGATGTTCGACTCGATCAACGAGCGCGTATAAAACTGCTGATCGCGCAAACGCTGATCCAGCAGGGCCTGGGCCGCTTCCTCCTGTTTGCGCGCGGTGTTATCGGTGCCGATCAGCAAGTAACCGATAATGGTTTCCGTGCTGTCGCGCAACGAGGTGACCGACACCATCGCCGAGAGGCGACTGCCGTCCTTGCGAATGTAGGTCAACTCATAAATATCTTCGATACCGCGGGAAGCCTTGAATACCAGTGCTTCGAAGCCTGGCGTGATCGGTGTCTTCAGTTCAAGGCTCAGGGCGGCTGCGCGGGTGATCAATTCGGCAGGGTCGGAGATATCGGCCGGCGTGATCCGGTTGACCACGTCTTCAGACTGATAACCGAGCATGCGCTCGGCGCCGACATTGAAGATTTGGATAACGCCTTTTTCGTCGGTGGCGATACTGGAAAAGTAGGCACTGTTAAAGATTGCGTCTTGAAGGGCGCCGGTCTTGAGCAAGGTTTTCTGCCGGCGAAACTCGACAATCTTCTCAGCGCGAGACAGAGGCTCGGGGTGCGGATGGTCTACTGGCGGCGTGTCCAATGATTCGTTTCCCGTTAACTCGCGAACCTGACCGTGATGACGGTGCCGTAAAGCGTGCTTACGGGAATCGCCCGAATGAGCGACCAGAGGTTTTTACACGATAGCAGAGGCTCTGCAGTGAGGGTAAGCCGGGAAGCTTTCGTTAGACTTTCAGACCATCAAGATTTGATGATGGGGTGCACACTAGAACGCCAGTTTGTAGCCGATCAGCAACAGCATCGTGGCCAGGCAAGGGCGCAGTATTTCATCGGAGATTCGACCCGTGAGGTGACTACCGATATAAATCCCCGGCAGCGAACCGAGCAACAAGAAGCCCAGCACGTGCCAATCCATGTTGCCCATGCTCGCATGGCCCAGACCGGCGACCAGGGTCAGCGGCACGGCATGTGCGATCTCCGTTCCGACGAGACGTCGGGTCGGCAGCAGTGGATAGAGGATGAACAGCGCAACGGTGCCCAAGGCGCCGGCGCCGATGGAGGTCAGCGCGACCATGGTGCCCAGGACCAGGCCGGTAACGACCGTCAGTGCATTGAGGCGCTTACCGCTGGGGTTGTAGTGGCCGCCTGCACGTTTGTGGGCGAAGTCGAGCAGGCGTTTCTTGAAGAGAATCGCCAACGCCGTGGCAAACAACACAAAGCCCAGCGCCTGCTTGATGACCGCGTTCATCGCCTCGGGCGATGTCTGCAATTGGCTGAGGAACCACAGCGTCAGCGCCACCGCAGGCACACTGCCGAGCGTCAGCCAGCCAGTAATCGCCCAGTCAATGTTGTTGTTTTTGCGATGAACCAGCACGCCGCTGGATTTGGTAATGGCCGCGTACAGCAGGTCCGTGCCCACCGCCGTCGCCGGATTGATCCCGAACCACAGCAGGATCGGGGTCATCAACGAACCGCCGCCCACGCCGGTCATGCCGACGATGAAGCCCACGACCAATCCTGCAATTACCAACCCGAAGTTAACGAAATCCATTAACACGCCCACAAAAAACGCATGAGAAATCTGGCCCGCAGCATAGCGATTTTTCTTATAACCAGTTATATCGATGCGAACTATCCTTATTCCACAACACACCATGTGTCATGTGTACTCAATTCCCTGTGGGAGCGGGCTTGCTCGCGAAAGCGGACTGTCAGCCAACATTTTTGTTGAGTGTTCGACCGCATTCGCGAGCAAGCCCGCTCCCACAAGGGAATCTGTTGTGTCAGTTAGTGCGGTGGGATTGATCTACTGCACCGGCAAGAAATTCAAGAACAGCAAACTCTGGGCGTAATTCAGGCCGATCCGTCGGTAGCGCTCGTCCAGCATCTGCGTCAGCAGGTCCAGCCGCGCGACGATCTTGCCGAATTCCACGGCAAAACTGAGGTTGCTGCCCTCTTCCGAAATTTCATTGGAAAACAGCAAGGGCTCGCCGTTTTTGTTTTGTCGATGGCTCAAGATCCAGGTGGCTTTCTCGATATTGCGTGCGGCGTTGTTGACGAACATCGGGTTGATCGCATCGGTCACGTAAAACTCGACACGGTTGCCATGAGCGGTGACCAGCATGCTGCCGATGGCGTAGATGAAAGCGCCGACCCGGTCGCCGAGAAATTCCGGGCTCATGGCATAACTCAGCGCCGCCAGGTCTTTCTTGCCGCCCAGGGTTGGCAGTGGCTGCTGTTGTTCAATGGCCAGGCGCACTTGCTTGCCAGCCGTTCTGGCATCGAGAAAGCCGGACTTTTTCAACTCATCAGGGTTGCGCAAATACAACTTGCTCATCAGCAAGTAGAGGCTGTCGAGGTTGTCGCGCATCGTCAGGGTCGCCATGCGGTCGACACTGGTCTGAAGAAACTCTTGGGGGGTGCCTTCGCGGAACTGAGTGACGATGTCCCTGCCCTGCTGCTGGCTGCAACCAGTGGCAAAGAGCATCGACAGGCCCGCCAGCAGCAGGCAATGACGACGGCTCAGTGAGGCAGAAAGGGCAAAAACCTGGGCCATGGGCAGTTGGACTTGGGCATTGGCCGATGGTGGGAATCACCGCAGGCTGGCCATGGATAGAGCCGTCAATGCGCAAAAAGTGCAGTGCCGATGGTCCATAAACGTTGGTTGCCGAGAGAACCCCCGCCTAATTAGTCATACTTTATAATTGCAACATAACGTATATCAGCTATAAATCCTTCCTTGCTTGGCATTGAAAATCGAAAATTAGTATTACTACTTTGCTAAAAATAACAAAAAGGAAGATCAACCATGTTGAAATCCCGTTACCCACTCTGCGGCCTCGGACTGTCCCTGATGATTGCCACCCTCTCCACCCAGGCTGCCGGCCTGTCCAGCGAACACAAAGCCTTCGGCAAGACCCGTGACGGCAGCCCCGTCGAGCAATACATTTTGCGCAACAGCCACGGCATGCAGGCCACGGTGATTACCTACGGCGGGATTTTGCAGTCGTTGAAGGTGCCGGACAAAAACGGCAAATTCGACGATGTGGTACTGGGGTTTGACGACGTTCAGGGCTATCAGGGCGGTACGGCGTACTTTGGTGCGACCATCGGGCGCTTTGGCAATCGCCTGGCCAATGGGGCCTTCGAACTGGACGGCAAGCGCTATCAGGTGCCGCTCAACGATGGCTCAAACTCGCTGCACGGCGGCCCGCAGGGTTTCGACAAGCACGTGTGGAAAGCCCAACCGAGCAAAGGCAAGGATTCGGTGGGCGTGACCCTGACGCATGTGTCGGCGGACGGAGAAATGGGTTTTCCCGGCACCCTCAAAACCGAGGTCACTTACAGCCTCACCGAGAACAATGAGCTGCGCATCGAGTACAAGGCCTCCACCGATAAACCAACGGTGCTGAACCTGACGAACCACAGCTACTTCAACCTCGCCGGTGCCGGCAACGGTGATGTACTCAAACAACTCGTGACCCTGCACGCGACCCATTACACACCGGTCAACGGCAAGCTGATTCCCACTGGCGAACTGGCCCCGGTCAGTGGCACGCCGATGGACTTCACCCAGCCAACCGCCATTGGCAAAAACATCAAGGCCGATCACCCGCAGTTGAAGTTCGCCGAACCGAAACAGGGTGGTTTCGATTTCAACTGGGCGCTGGACGCCAAGGGTGACGTCAGCCAACTCGCCGCCGATGTCAGGGATCCGCAATCGGGCCGCCGCTTGCAGCTTTACACCTCGGAACCGGGCGTGCAGTTCTACACCAGCAACTTCCTCGACGGCACGGTCAAGGGCAAGGCTGGCAAAGTCTATGCGCATTGGGGCGCGTTTACCCTGGAGACCCAGCATTACCCGGACTCGCCGAACCAGCCGAATTTCCCGTCCACACGACTCGACCCGGGCAAGGCCTATACCCAAAATACCGTGCTGAAATTTTCGGCCAACTGACCATCCCACGACACGCAATCCTGCCGCCGCCACAAGCCTGAGGGCACCGTGATCGATCGATCCCGGCCCGAAGGCTCGGCAGCGGCTGCCTGCGTTACGGAACCACTTGAGGATTTTGCTGCCAATCAAAGAGTATGCTTCGATTCAAAATAAGGAGATTTTCATGCGTACCCTCGAATTGGCCGGCGTCAACGTACCGGTCATCGGCCAAGGCACCTGGCGCATGGGAGAAGATCCCTCGCAACACACCAAGGAAGTCGCCGCTTTGCGCCTGGGCATCGAGTTGGGCATGACCCTGATCGATACCGCTGAAATGTACGCCGAAGGTGGCGCGGAAAAAGTGGTGGGTGAAGCCATCGAGGGAATGCGCGACAAGGTCTTCCTGGTCAGCAAGGTCTACCCGCACAACGCCAGCCGTAAAGGCATCCCGCAGGCCTGCGAACGCAGCTTGCGACGCTTGAATACCGACTATATCGATCTGTACCTGCTGCACTGGCGTGGCCAGTATCCGCTTGAGGAAACCGTCGACGCCTTCGAACGCCTGCGTGAAGAAGGCAAGATCGGTCGTTGGGGCGTGTCCAATTTCGACGTGGATGACCTTCAAGAGCTGGCCTCACCCGCCTGCGCGACCAATCAAGTGCTCTACAACCTGGAAGAGCGCGGTATCGAATTTGATCTGCTGCCCTGGTGCCAGCAGCATCATCAACCATTGATGGCCTACTGCCCTATCGGTCAGGGCGGGCAACTGCTGGCCCAGCCGACACTCAAACAGATTGCCGCCCGTCACGGGGTGAGCCCCGCCCAGGTTGCACTGGCATGGATACTGCGCACGCCTGATGTGATCGCCATCCCCAAAGCGGTCAGAACCGAACATGTGCAACTGAATGCGCAGGCCGCGCAACTGCGGCTCGAAGACGAGGACTTGAAGGCGCTGGACCAAGCGTTTCACGCGCCACAACGCAAACAGCGGTTGGCCATGGTCTAAGCCATCGCGGTGTTGTCAGAGGACTTCTGCATGAGAAGCACCGATCAGCTCGATGCTTTTAATTTGCCACGGTTCGTTCAGGCTCAGGACCCCGTGTTTGATCGGGTTCAGGAGGAACTGCGTAACGGTCAAAAACGTCGTCACTGGATGTGGTTTATCTTCCCGCAGTTAGCCGGCCTGGGTGGCAGCGAGATGTCACGGCATTTCGCGATCCGCTCCCGCGAAGAGGCGCTTGCCTACCTTGAACACCCACAACTGGGAACGCGCCTGCGCACCTGCACGCAACTGGTCCTGGACATTAAAAATCGCTCGATAGCCGAGATTTTCGGTCATCCCGACAACCTGAAATTCCATTCCTCGATGACGCTGTTTGCCCAGTTTTCGCCCAAGGGCAGCGTGTTCCATCAGGCGCTGGATCAGTACTTTCATGGAGTACCGGATGCCTGGACGGTGTCGCTACTGGACCTAAAACAGGCCCATTTGCCCACCCACCAGGGTTGAGAAGTCGTCGTCGACAAAGGGCAGGATCGCATCCGCCACCGGCTGCAGTTGGCGGGTGACGTAATGGTCGTAGTCAATCGGGGCACTGCGGATCTCCAGCGGTTCGGGCCCGGCAACGGTGATCACGTAGTTGATCCAGCCGCCGTTCTGGTATTGCCGGGGGCGACCCTGCCGGTCGTTGTAGTCGTCGGCGATACGCGCCGCGCGGACGTGAGGCGGCACATTGCGCTCATAGTCATCGAGGGTGCGGCGCAGGCGTTTGCGGTAGATCAGGCGGTCGTCGAATTCGCCGGACAGGGTCTTGCGCACATAATCGCGCACGTAATCCTGATAAGGCTGGCGATGGAAGATCCTCGAGTACAACTCCTGCTGGAACTGCCGGGCCAGCGGTGACCAGTCGGTGCGTACGGTTTCCAGGCCTTTGTAGACCATTTCGTCAGTGCCATCGGCACGAATGACCAGCCCGGCATACCGCTTCTTGCTGCCCTCTTCGGCCCCACGAATGGTCGGCATCAAAAACCGCGTGTAGTGAGTCTCGAACTGCAATTCCAGAGCGCTTTGCAGCCCGTATTCCTGCTGCACATGCTCGCGCCACCATTGGTTGACATGGTCCACCAGCGCACGACCGATCTGCGCGGCCTCTTCCTGGCCGTGGGCACGACGCAGCCAGACGAACGTCGAGTCTGTATCGCCGTAGATCACCGTGTGGCCCTGGGCTTCGATCAACTGGCGGGTGCGCAGCATGATCTCGTGACCGCGCAAGGTGATGGACGACGCCAATCGCGTGTCGAAGAAACGGCAGCCGCTGGAGCCGAGTACGCCGTAGAAAGCGTTCATGATGATTTTCAAGGCTTGCGACAGCGGCGCGTTGTGTTCGCGCTTGGCGGTCTCGCGACCTTCGGCTACCCGGGCGACGATGGCGGGCAGGCAATGCCGGGTTCTGGAAAAACGCGCACCGCGAAAGCCCGGCACGGACTCACTGTCGTCAGGGTGTTGCAAACCTTCGATCAGCCCCACCGGGTCGATCAGGAAAGTGCGGATGATCGAGGGATAGAGGCTTTTGTAGTCGAGCACCAGCACCGACTCATACAGGCCCGGTTGCGAATCCATGACGAATCCACCGGGGCTGGCCTGCGCGGGCTTGGTCCCGAGGTTGGGTGCGACGAAGCCCTGACGGTGCATCAGCGGCATGTACAAGTGAGTGAACGCTGCGACCGAGCCACCGCTGCGATCGGCCGGCAAACCGGTGACGCTGGCACGCTCCAGCAGAAAGGTCAGCAGTTCGGTCTTGGCGAAAATCCGCGTCACCAGCTCGCAGTCCTTGAGGTTGTACTTGGCCAGGGCCGGTTTGTCCTCGGCGAACATGCGGTTGATTTCGTCCATGCGCTGGTACGGCGTGCTGATCGCCTTGCCCTCGCCGAGCAGGGTTTGCGCGACGTTTTCCAAGCTGAACGAGGGGAAACTCCAGGTTGCCGAACGCAGCGACTCGATGCCGTCGATGATCAGCCGTCCGGCGGCAGCGGCGAAGTAATGGTTGCGACTGCCGTGTTCGCGCCATTGCATCTCTTCGCCACCCCGCCCCAGTTTCAGCGGCACGCCCAACTGCCGGGCGTGTTGGTGCAGCACGCGCAAGTCGAACTGCACGACGTTCCAGCCGATGATCGCGTCGGGATCATGGCGGGCGAACCATTCGTTGAGTTTTTTCAGCAGCAGGGTTCGCGAGTCGCAGTATTCGAGCTGGAAATCCACTTCGCTGTCGTCGCCATTGGGCGGGCCAAGCATGTAGACCTGACGCTCGCCGCAGCCTTCCAGCGCAATGGAATACAACTCGCCCTGGGCAGTGGTTTCGATGTCCAGGGACACCAGCTTGAGAGTCGGTCGGTAGCCGGGCTCGGGCTTCATTTGTGCGTCGAGCAGCAGGCCATCGGCGTCTGGCGTGCCACCGAACAGCACAGGCGCCGTGATGAAACGCTCCATCATGTAGCGTTCCGGTGGGCGCACGTCGGCTTCGAACATCTCGACGCCTGCTTTACGCAGCGCGGTTTCCAGGCGCATCAACTGGCCGTGCTGCTGGCAATAGAGGCCGAGCACTGGACGGTGCTCGAAATCCAGAAGGGCCAACGGTTTTAGCTCGACGTTTTTTTCGCCGCGCAACACCGTTTCGGCCTGCTCGCGCTGTGCCGCCGGAATGAACGCCACCGACGGTTGATGAGGCAGGCGAATTCGCTGGGGGCCGGCATCGGTCGCCAGCCAGAACTCGACTTGCGTACCGGTCGGTGTATCGCGCCAATGCCGGGTCAGGACGAAGCCCTGCTGTAAATCCACCACTGCAACCTCAAGATTTGATTCAGGTGGCGATTCTACGCGTCATTGCGGTTGATGGCCTTCTCTGCGAGGTGGATACAGGTTCGCTCACACAGGATTGAGTTCAGCCTATGGATTCGTGAACAACGATGGAATATTCAGGTTTACCAAAGAAAAACCGCTGAATGGCGTTTTTTGAGCGTTTTCTGCCGCTTTGTGGCTTGCCCTCAGCGCTTGGGTCTACGATTCTTCAAGAACAACGACAACACCTGAGAAACCGCCATGAAAACCGTCGCCCAACTGCTGAAGTTAAAGGCTGAACAGAATCACGAAGTCCACACCATTGCGCCACATCAAATGGTCCTGGAAGCGCTGATGGTCATGGCCGCGAAAAACGTCGGCGCATTGCCCGTCGTAAAAAATGGCGAAGTCGTGGGCATCATCAGCGAGCGTGACTATGCACGCAAACTCGTGCTCAAGGGCCGCTCCTCGGTGGGTACACCGGTCGAAGACATCATGGTGTCGCCGGTGATCACGGTGGACACCCACCAAACCGTCGAAACCTGCATGGGCATCATGTCCGACAAACGCCTGCGGCACTTGCCGGTGGTGGAAAACGGCGTGTTGATCGGTTTGCTGTCGATCGGCGACCTGGTCAAGGAAGCCATTGCCGAACAGGCTGAGCTGATCCGCCAACTGGAGCAGTACATTCGCGGCGACTGATTGAAGAAACACCGTACTGGCTGTGGGAGCGAACCTGCTCGCTCCCACATTGATTGTTGATGTTCCTCAGTTCGGCCAATGCCGGGCAAAGACCGGTGCCAACGTCGGGTGCCGGTCGATTCGCGTCAGCCACGCGTAGAAGCCCGGTCGGGCATGGCGCAGATGCTCCCGACTGCCCGCCCACCGCGTCACCACCGCTGCCAGCACATCCAGTGCGCCAGGCGTCTCGTCGTCCAGATACAACTCGCCGGAAAACTGATCGGCAAATACCTCCCAACACCAGTGCAACCGCCGGCGGGCACCGGCCATGAGATTTTCCCTGGACGCCGCATCCGCCTCGATCAACCAGCGCTCGGGGTAGTCGATGATGCCGATGGCCGCGTAGCAATTGCTGACGATGTACGCCAGGCCACGGATCGCCTGATCACGCTCGGCCGGGTCGCTCGACAGCAGGTTCGATTGGGGGAACGCCAGCCCCAGGTGAATCAGGATCGCCGCGCTTTCGGTGAGAATGCTGCCGTCGGGCAGTTGCAGGGTCGGAATCTGCTTGAGCGGGTTGAGCTTCTCCAGGGCTTTGGCGGCCTCCGGTGACGACTCGACATCGATGAAGCGATAAGGGATTTCACAGAGTTCAAGTGCAGCCTCGATCGCGGCGGCGCCGGAGTTCTGGTGTCCGTAGAGCTGATACATGGTGCTGCCTCCTGGCGGGACAAGGTTACAGTCAGTAGAGGCGCGGTTTGCCGGCTCGTTCCCTGCCGTTGAGTGAATCAGGGCGTTGGCTGCCTTGGCCCGGGGTCTGGCGAAGGCATGTGCCAGCTAACCAGTGTAGAAGCGCCGCTCGCCCCTGCCGAGACGACCCGACGACTGAACCATCACGCCCGCGCAGGGACCCCGCAGGTCCTATCATTGCCGTCAATGGTCACCATCACCTCAATGAAGTTCTCATAAAAAATCCGCGGCGTAACATCGGCTCCATACAAAACAACGACCCCCTGGAGCACACCACCATGAAACGCCAACTCTTCCTCAGCATCGCTTTCTCGGTTTTTGCAGTTAACGCTTTCGCCGCTACTTCGACTCACCCGGTTGTCGCTGAAGGCGGCTCCGATCGTCTGATTGAAAGTCGCGTGGCTGAGGGTGGTTCGGATCGTCTGATCGAAAAACGCGTTGCCGAAGGTGGTTCCGACCGTCTGATCGAAAAACGCGTTGCTGAAGGTGGTTCGGATCGACTGATCGAGAATCGTGTTGCAGAAGGCGGTTCGGATCGTTTGATCGAAAAACGTGTTGCCGAAGGTGGTTCCGACCGTTTGATCGAGAATCGTGTTGCAGAAGGCGGTTCGGATCGTTTGATCGAGAACCGCGTCGCCGAAGGTGGCTCGGATCGTTTGATCGAAAGCCGCGCTGCATAAATGCGTCGTTTCACTGCAGGACTCAATGAAAACCCGGCCTCATCCGCCGGGTTTTTTATGCCTGTTTATCAGCGCTCGGTCACTTGCCCGCACGGTCCATGCAGCGCTGGTAACGCTCATCGACCCGCTTGGCAAACCACGCTGTCGTCAGCTTGCGAGTGATTTTCGGGCTTTGCAGCTCAATCCCCGGCAATACCGCACGCGGCAATGGTCGACCTTCAGCCTTTTCGGCCAGCTCGAAAACCCGCGCATAGAGTTGAGTGTCCTCAAACCCAAGGTTCTTGCCCTCCTCCAATTGATTTCGAATGGTCGTATTGCGCATACCCAATTGCTTGCCCAGGGTGCGCACCGCCAACTCCGTGGTGCCCGGCATGATCGCGTCGTAACGCACCAGATCGCCATCCAGGTCCAGTGGAATGCCAGAGGCGCGACTCACCGCGTTCTGAAACGCCGCATTGCGGCTGGCGTACCAACCGGCGTTGAAATCGGCAAAGCGATACAGCGGCTGTTTGTAGCTCACCGGATACCCGAGCAAATGGGCGATGCCGAAATACATACCGCCGCGACGAGTGAACACTTCATGACGGATCGTGCTGTTCATCGGGTACGGATACTCCTTCGCGTGTTGCTCGGCGAAGTCGATGCTGACCTGCATCGGACCTGCGGTGTGCACCGGATTGAACCCGCCGAACAGGGTCCGCCCCATGGGCACCATGCCAATGAAGTCGTCGAAGATGGCGCTGAGTTCTTGTTCGCTGCGCGCCGCATTCAGCCGCTCGCTGTAGCTTTTGCCGTTGGAGGAACGGACCTGCAGGGCACCGCTCACCAACAGGCTGGGGATGTGCGCGCTGGCGGCACGGCGGTCAATCTCGTCGCGGGCGATCTTGCCCAGGCCCGGCACAGGTGGATCGACCTGAAACGTCGACTCCTGCTCGGTGACCGCGAGCACCGAACACAGGTTCTGGGTCGATGGATAGATGTTTTGCGCGGCAAACGCTGCGTAGATATCCGTGGCCCAGCCCTGGCGATCAACCGTTTTCGCCGGCAGCAGGCGCACGATCTCGGCCTTGACCTCGGCAGGCTTGCGGGCAGGCGGTTCCTGCGGGCGCTGGGTGCCACAGCCCGCCAGCACCAGCAGAGCCGCGAGACTCATGATCAATCGATTGGCTTGCATGTTGCTCCATCAAATCCATTGAGCGGGGATCACCATACGATCAATGGCATGGTGCAGGCTATGACTCTTGCCGTTCCTCGCTGTTCCCGTTGGGTATACGCGACCTGACCAACCCACCGGGCTGAACCATACTTGAACCTCACACCGAAGAGGACAGGCTCATGAACCGTAGCGATGTACTGATCGTCGGTGCCGGCCCGACCGGGCTGGTACTGGCGCTGTGGCTGAGCAAACTGGGGATTCGGGTGCGGATTCTCGACAAGACGTCAGCGCCTGGCACCACGTCGCGGGCGCTGGCGGTGCAGGCGCGGACGCTCGAACTTTACCGTCAGCTCGACCTCAGCGATGCCGTGGTCCGTAACGGCCATCGCGTCGGCGCGGCGAATTTCTGGGTCAAGGGCGAGCCCGTGGCGCGTTTGCCGCTGACGCGCATCGGTGAGGGGCTGACGCCTTACGCCTTTCTCGAGATATTCCCTCAAGACGAGCACGAACGGTTGCTGATCGAACGCCTTGAAAAGTTCGGCGTCGAGGTCGAACGCAACACTGAACTTGAGAGTTTCGAAGACACCGGCGATGGCATCAGCGTCAGGCTGCGCTTGCCCGACGGTCAACAGGAAGTCTGCCAGGCGTGTTATCTGGCCGGGTGCGATGGCGCCCGATCAATGGTGCGCAAGACCCTCGACACTGGTTTTCCCGGCGGCACTTACCAGCAGATTTTCTACGTTGCCGATGTGCAGGCCCGTGGGCCGACGTTCAATGGCGAACTGCACGTAGACCTCGACGAAGCTGACTTTCTCGCGGTGTTTCCGCTGGCCGGTGAAGGTCGCGCCCGTTTGATCGGCACCGTGCGTGATGAACGCGCCGACCGGGTTGAAAGCCTGCAGTTTGAAGACGTCAGCAGCCGGGCCATCGAACATATGAAAGTGCAGATCGATCAGGTGAACTGGTTCTCGACCTATCGGGTGCATCATCGGGTGGCGGAGCACTTTCGCAGCGGTCGCACGTTTCTTTTGGGAGACGCCGCGCATGTCCATAGCCCGGCGGGTGGTCAGGGCATGAACACCGGAATCGGCGATGCCATCAACCTGGCCTGGAAACTGGCAGCGGTATTGAGTGGTGGCGCGACGGCCAACCTGCTCGACACTTACGAAACCGAGCGCATTGCCTTTGCCCGCAAACTGGTGACCACCACCGATCGGGTATTCACGTTCGTCACCGCCGAGGGCCGCCTGGCCGATTTGTTGCGCACACGCCTGGCACCGTTCGTGATCCCCAAAATGGCCTCGTTCGAAACGTCCCGCGAATTTCTGTTTCGCACGGTGTCGCAAATCACCCTCAATTATCGCGGGACGCCCTTGAGCACGGGCGTCGCCGGTCACGTTCATGGCGGCGATCGCCTGCCCTGGGCTCACGACGGTGAGGGCGACAATTTCGAATCATTGAAGTGTCCTACCTGGCAGGTGCATGTCTACGGCGACACCAGCGACGAGATGATTGACTGGTGCATCGAGCATCACCTGCCGCTGCACGTATTCGATTGGCGCCCGGCGTTTGAAGCCGCAGGTCTGGGGCGCAACGGGTTTTACCTGTTGCGCCCGGACACGTATGTGGCGATTGCCGAAACCTGTGCTGACCCGAAGGTGATCGAGCGGTATTTCAAGCACCACGGGATCCGGCCGTTTTTTGGCAGCGCCTGAGTCCACTCCATTACACAGTTGTTTTGCGCTGGGAATTAGATCCCGGCCAGGGCCAGGTCCATCGCAAAGTAGGTAAAGATCAGGTCCGCACCGGCCCGCTTGATTGCCCCCAGGCTTTCACGCACCACCCGAACCTCATCGATCGCCCCGGCCTGCGCGGCGAATTTGATCATCGCGTACTCGCCGCTGACCTGATACGCCGACAGCGGCAACCGCGACACTTCACGGATGTCGCGGATGATGTCCAGGTAGGCGCCAGCCGGTTTGACCATCAGCGCGTCGGCGCCTTCCTGCTCGTCCATCAGCGATTCGCGCACCGCTTCGCGGCGGTTCATCGGGTTCATCTGGTAGCTTTTGCGGTCGCCTTTAAGGGCGCTGCCGCCGGCTTCACGGAACGGGCCATAAAGCGCCGAAGCAAATTTGGTCGAATAGGCCACGATCGCGGTCTGGGTGAAACCGGCTTCATCCAGCGCCCGGCGAATCGCCTGGACCTGGCCGTCCATGGCCGCTGACGGCGCGATCACATCCGCACCGGCACGTGCCGCGGCTACCGCTTGTCTGCCGAGGTTGATCAGGGTCTGGTCGTTGTCGACCTCGTGGTTGTGCAGCACGCCACAATGGCCGTGATCGGTGTACTCGCAGAAACAGGTGTCGGACATCACGATCATCTCCGGCACAGCGTCCTTGGCAATGCGCGACATGCGTGACACCAGCCCGTTATCGTTCCAGGTGTCGCTGCCGCTGCTGTCCAGGTGATGCGACACGCCGAAGGTCATCACCGACTTGATCCCGGCCCGGGCATAGCGCTCGATCTCGCCGGCCAGTTTCGACTCGGGGATTCGCATCACCCCGGGCATGCTTTTGATCGGCACGAAATCGTCGATTTCTTCCTCGACGAAAATCGGCAACACCAGGTCGTTCAAGCTGAACTCGGTTTCCTGGAACAGGCTGCGCAGGCTCGCATTGCGGCGCAGACGGCGTGGACGTGCTTCGGGGAACTGACTGGACATGGGGTTTCCTGAACAAGACAAAAGTCGTAGGGGGCGAAGCTTATGCCTTGCGAGGTGTGGGGTACACACCTGAGGCGCGGAACAAACCATTACCGGTCCAGCAATAATCCAGCATCCACCACAGAACCTTGTGGGAGCGAGCTTGCTCGCGATAGCGGTGTTTCATCCAAAATCACTGTGGCTGATAGTCCGCTATCGCGAGCAAGCTCGCTCCCACAGGTTTAGATTCTCAGCGTGCCGGCAATACAGGTCACCACAGCACCACCGATCCAGACTTCATCGCCCACCTGCTCGACCTGAATGCGCCCGGCGCGTCCCATCGTCAGCCCCTGACTGACCACATAGGACGCCGGCGCCAGGCCCTCTGCGAGCAGCCATTGGGCAATCCCGGCATTCAGGCTTCCCGTCGCCGGGTCTTCCGGCATGCCGTCACCGGAAATGAAGGCCCGCACTTCGAACTGTGCGTCGTCGCCATCGCGTTCGGGATGCCATGGTGCAATGACGCCAACTGCGAGGCCGAGCATTTGCGAATGATCCGGCTGCAAGTCCAGCACCCGCTGGCGATCTTCGACCATCACCGCCAACCAGCCGGCACCGTTATCGACCCACTGCGCCCGGACAATCACGCCAGGCTCCAGTCGCAGCCCGCGACGCACGCGCTCGACCACATCGGCCTCCACCGGCCCGGTCCTGATCAACGGTGGCGCGAGAAAAGCCAGCTCCGCGCCCTGCCTGCGGATCCGCACCAGACCGACGCCACATTCCTGAATGATCTCCTCACCCTTGGGCACGCCACCGGCCTCAAGCCACGCGTGGCAAGTGCCCAGTGTCGGATGACCGGCGAACGGCAGCTCGTTGAGGGTGGTAAAGATCCTCACGCGATAATCCGCACGAGGGTCGCGCGGTGCGAGGATGAATGTGGTTTCGCTGAGGTTGGTCCAGCTCGCGAACGCCGCCATGCGCTCATCACTGAGCTCATCGGCACCGAACACCACCGCCAACGGATTGCCCTTGAGCGCGATACGGCTGAAGACATCTACCTGCTTGAAATCGAATGAGCTCATTGCCTGCCTTGGTCTTGAGAAAGTCGAAGCGGTTTACTTGGGGATTTCCAGCCCGCGCATCACCGCCGGCCGCGCCAGGAAGCGCTCCAGGACCCGGGTGACATTCGGGAAGTCCTTGATGCCCACCAGATCCCCCGCTTCATAGAAGCCAATCAGGTTGCGCACCCACGGAAAGGTCGCGATGTCGGCGATGGTGTAGCGTTCGCCCATGATCCAGTCGCGTCCTTGCAGGCGTTCATCGAGCACCTTCAACAGGCGTTTGCTTTCATCGACGTAACGATCACGCGGACGCTTGTCCTCGTAGTCCTTGCCGGCGAACTTGTTGAAAAAACCGAGCTGACCGAACATCGGCCCGATGCCGCCCATCTGAAACATCAGCCATTGGATCGTCTCGTACCGCGCCGCCGATTCCTGCGCCAGCAGTTGCCCGCTTTTATCGGCGAGGTAAATCAGAATGGCACCGGACTCGAACAACGGCAGGGGTTTGTCCCCCGGACCATGGGGATCGAGGATCGCCGGGATCTTGTTGTTAGGGTTCAGTGACAGGAATTCGGGGGACATCTGGTCGTTGGTGTCGAAGCCCACGCGATGGGGCTCGTAGGGCAGGCCGATCTCTTCGAGCATGATCGAGACCTTGACGCCATTGGGAGTTGGCAGGGAATAAAGCTGAATCCACTCGGGGTATTGCGCCGGCCATTTTCGGGTGATGGGGAACGAAGACAGATCGGTCATGGGGGGCCTCCATCGGCAAAGAAAGGGTTGAGCATAATCCAGGTTGATCGCCTGACGGTTGCGATCTTTTTGACCTTATCAAGTCGGCTGATGAACAAGATCGAAAGATTGCAGCTTTAATGTCGCCGCACCCCCTGTACTGTATCCAAAAATTCGCAACATCTTGTCGATAACCTACTCTGCAACCCGTTCGAGGTTACCGGTACATTGCTGCGCACCCGCCGGAATCGAACCAAACAAGCTTCAGAGGACTCTGAAGTTTGGCTTTACGGACACAGGACCGGCTCAACGACAGGGAAAACACCCGATGCTGGGAGCTCGTGTGTAAAGGTTTGTCAGCCTTAACCGAACACGTTGAAGATCACCTATTCAAATGATGAACCCTTTGAAATTCGCTGGCCGCTTCAAACAATGCGCCTACGTCGTCCTGACGGCGGTGCTGGCGGCGGGCACGTTGTTTTTTGCACTGGAGTCCAGTGAAAGCCGCGCCCAACCTGCGGCTGACGGCACCCAGACCCTTGTCTTCCTGCGTCATGCGGAAAAACCCGAAGGCGGTCTCGGCCAGCTCAACTGCCAGGGCCTGAACCGCGCAATCAATCTGGCCACCCTGCTGCCGGAAAAATTCGGCAAGGCCAATTACGTGTTTGCCGCCGACCCGACCCGCAATGTCGAGGAAGGCGAACAGGACAACTCCTACAGCTACATCCGCCCACTGTTGACCATCAGCCCCACCGCCATAAAGCTTGGCTTGCCGGTGAACATCAATTTTTCGGCCAACGACGTTAGCGATCTGGCGGGTGAATTGCTCCACGACAAGTACCACAACTCGGTGATCTACACGGCTTGGTCCCACGGCTACCTGCCCGAGCTGATCAACAAGGTCGCGGAGGAAGCCGTCGGCAAGGAACAGATAATCACCGAAGACTGGGAATCCAACGACTATGACTCGGTGGTGGTGCTTACGCTGACCTGGCACAACGGCAAGGCCAGTTTGCAGAGCCGCAGCTACAAGCAAGGCCTTGATAACGGGCCCACGTCGTGTCCGACGTGAGCTGATCGAGGTTTATAGCGTCTGCCGGGGCAAAAACACCTGTTACTTTCGGTTGATAAGCCGCGCTCGCAGGTACTCAAGCACCGC
Organism: Pseudomonas sp. fls2-241-R2A-110; assembly: GCF_030209165.1. Taxonomy (NCBI): domain Bacteria; kingdom Pseudomonadati; phylum Pseudomonadota; class Gammaproteobacteria; order Pseudomonadales; family Pseudomonadaceae; genus Pseudomonas; species Pseudomonas sp. fls2-241-R2A-110. The sequence continues at coordinate 28,510 of NZ_JARVSN010000039.1, forward strand.
CCCCCGCTCCCCGGCAAACTCGATCCGCGCGCCCTTCTTCTCCCGCTGGAACGCATACATCGGGTCGTAATACTCACGGAGCAACCCTTCAATCCAGCCCCGGTGCAAATCAATCGCGCCGCTGCTCGCCTGCTCCGCCAGCGCGTCTTCCATCAGGATCAACATCCGCCGATGCCGTTCGCCGCCCAGGCGCTTCTGCACATTGTTCAGGCTTTCCAGCAATCGCTCGGAAAATAGCGCAAAACCTTCCTCGCCATGTACCGCGACGAACTCGGCACACAAATCCACCACGTAATCGCGCAAGATCCGTTCGACTCGCCCTTCCAGGCTGTCTTCCAGCCAGACCATCGGATACTGCTGCATGCTCTGATAAAGCGGCAACGGCAAGGCGCAACTGCCGATCGCGCGGCTCTCGTCTTCCAGCACAAACTGCTCGATGCCGTGGGCGCGCTTTTTCAGCACGTCCACCGCCAGGCGGTTTTCAAAGTCGATATTGGACGGTTGGCCGGTGGCGCGCTTGCCAAAACTGGAGCCGCGATGATTGGCGTGGCCTTCAAGGTCCAGCGCGTTGCTCAACTGCCAAAGCACCTCGGTCTTGCCGGTGCCGGTCATGCCACCCAGCAACACGAAATCGCACTGGGCCACGGCCTGTTCGACCGTGTCGAGCAAGAAGGTGCGCATCGCTTTGTAGCCGCCACCCACTCGCGGATAGTCGATGCCGGCTTCGTCCTTGAGCCACTGCTGGGTAATCTGCGAGCGTAAGCCGCCGCGAAAACAATACAAATAGCCTTCTGGATGCGCCCGGGCAAAGCCGGCCCAGGCCTCGACGCGTTCTGCCTTGATCTGGCCAGACACCAACTGATGCCCCAGCGTGATTGCCGCTTGCTGGCCGTGTTGCTTGTAGCAGGTGCCGACCCGTTGGCGCTCGTTGTCGTTCATCAGCGGCAAGTTGACGACACCGGGGAACGATCCCTTGAAGAACTCGACCGGCGCACGAACATCCATCAGCGGTCGGTCGTTGAGGAAAATGTCGCGGTAGTCGGTGAAGTCCTGTGACATCAAATCACCTCGACCGCGTGGGTCTGTCGCTCGACCAGTTCACCGATTGGCTCAAGGATAAGACCCAATTCGGCGGCCACTTTGAGGAATTGCTCGTTGCCTTCGGGCGTGACGGCAACCAACAGGCCACCGCTGGTCTGCGGATCACACAGCACCCGTTTGTGCAGCTCCTGCAGACGCCCAAGCTTGCTGGCGTAGCTGTCGAAGTTGCGCAGCGTGCCGCCCGGCACACAGCCCTGCTCAAGGTAATACTCGACACCCGGCAGACGTGGCACACGGTCATATTCGATGCGCGCGGTCAGGTGGCTGCCGTCCGCCATTTCCACAAGGTGCCCGAGCAAGCCAAAACCGGTGACATCGGTCATTGCGGTCACGCCATCGAGCTTGCCGAAACGGCTGCCGGGCTTGTTCAGCGTGCACATCCAGTCGCGGGCCAGGCCGATGTCGGCATGGCGCAACTTGCCCTTTTTCTCGGCGGTGGTGAGGATGCCGATGCCCAACGGTTTGGTGAGGTAAAGCAGGCATCCGGCGGTGGCGGTGTCGTTGCGTTTCATGTGGCGTTTTTGCACCAGGCCGGTCACGGCGAGGCCGAAGATCGGTTCCGGCGCGTCGATGGAATGCCCGCCGGCCAATGGAATGCCGGCCTCGTCGCATATCGAGCGCCCGCCGCGAATCACTTCACGCGCGATCTCCGGCGCCAGCTTGTCGACCGGCCAGCCCAGGATCGCAATCGCCATCAGTGGATCGCCGCCCATGGCGTAGATATCGCTGATGGCGTTGGTCGCCGCGATACGACCGAAATCGAACGGGTCATCGACGATTGGCATAAAGAAGTCGGTGGTGGAGACAACGCCACGTTCTTCATCGATGGCGTACACCGCGGCATCATCGCGCGAGGCGTTGCCGACCCAGAGGTTCGGGTCAAGGTTCTGCGCCCCGCTTCCCGCCAGAATCACCTCCAGCACCTGCGGCGAAATCTTGCAGCCACATCCTGCGCCGTGGCTGTACTGGGTCAGACGAATCGGTTCACTCATGGGGCAGTACCTCTGAAGTCAATGCAGGCGAGTCTAGCATTGTGGAGGATCAGCCAACGTCTACGCACAGGTAAGGGACTCATCATCGGATCGCCGCCCGGAGCAAGCCCCTCCACCTTTTGATGGGTGTCAGGGCAACAAAATCACCTTGTCGCCACTGCCCTGGTTCACCTCGGCATACCGATCCAGCCCTTGCGCCAACGGCGATTCAAGCAAGCCCTGGGGCAATGGCAGCAACCCCTGATCAAAGAACTTGCCGAACTGATCCAGCATCGCCGCACACGCCTGAACGCCGTACAGCAACGAATTGATCCCCACCACCGAACCGCCCTTGCGATACAGCGCCAACGCCGGCAGCTGCACCATGCCGTCCACCGGCGCCGCGATGATTGCGATGCGCCCGAACGCGGCCAGCGCAGGCACCGAGGCCGGCAACCAGAAGCCCGTGGTGTCGAAAATCACATCGGCACCGCCGGCATACACGGCGTTGACCTGTGCCCCTAACTCCTCTGGCTTGTCCAGCTGCAGCGTCTGATAACCCTCAGCCTGCAGATCCTTGACCTGCTCAGGTCGCCGCGCCGCTGCCAGCACCTGAGCGCCACGCACCTTGGCCAGCGCCAGCGCGGCACTGCCCACTGCCCCGCCACCGATCACCAATAGCCGCGTTTGCGCCGTTACCAGACTGCGCTCCAGTGCATCCCACGCCGTGGTGTAAGGCACACCGAGGCTGGCGGCCTGGGCGAAGCTCAGATGAGTAGGTTTGAGCGCCACGCCATTGGCCGGCAACTTGACGAATTGTGCATGGGAGCCGTCGGCAAAAAAACCCAGCTCGCGACCGGTGCCCCAGACTTCCTGACCGATCAGGGCCTCGGGCCCTTCAACCACCACACCGGCGAAATCGCGCCCGGGAATGCGCGGCAAGGTGGTGTAGGGGAAGCGCCCGAGCACGTTCTTCACATCGCTGGGGTTCAGGCCTGCCGCCTTGATCTGGACCAGCACTTCATCGGCGCCGGGAACGGGGGTTGGAACATCAACATAGCGCAAGGCCGAGAGGTCGCCAGTCTTGTCGAATTGCAGTGCTTTCATGGGAGTGTCCATCGCTTCAAGGAAGGGGTTCAGGAGATCCAGCCGCTGACCAGTTGCCGGCCCATGGGCCACAACTTTTCACCTGCAAGCATGCCCAGCAGGCCCACCAGCGCAATGGCCGGTGGTGCTGGGGAACGAAAATCCAGGGCGCCGTACACCAGGCCGACGCCCAGACCGATGACCAGCGAGATGAGGTAGCTCATGGCAGACTCCGTGGGCAAAAAAGATATGCCTGAAGTCTAGAGCGAGGTGACGGCGGGCACCGGCCAAGTGCTTCTGAATATCGGCCAAAGTGTCTTCACACCTGACGTTGACTCGCCGAAAACTGCGAAGGAACGACACCCAGTTCCCGGCGGAACATGTCGCTGAAGCTGCTCGGCGAATAGCCCAGTTCCCGGGCAATCGTGCTGACCGCCACGCCCTGGATCAATTCTGCCGCCGCCGTCGCCAGTTGCACCTGTCGCCGCCATTGCGCGAAGCCCATGCCCAGGCCGTCCTTGAACAGTCGCGCAAGGGTACGCACGCTGGCCCCGGCATTTTCCGCGTGCTGCTCGAAGGGGATGTCCAGCGAGGGCGCGGCCATGACCGCCTGACACAGGTTCATCAAGCGTCGGTCGGACTCATCCGGTAACGGGATTTTCAGCCGCGAACGCCTGGCCCGCCTGAGCTCCAGCAGTGCCAGACCGACCAGCGCTTCGTAATACTCGGGCGCGCCATCATCGCCCTGCTCCACCAGCCCGACGATCAGCTCTCGCAGCAGCCCGCCGACTTCAATCACCTGAACACTGTCGTCCAGCGTGGCGGCCAGCGAGGGGCGCAGGTAGATGTTGCGCATCTGCAGGTCCGAGACCACGCGAATCCCGTGGGGCACGCCTGGCGGCAGCCACACCGCCCGTTGCGGCGGCACCACCAGCGCCTCAAAGGGCGTTTCGACCCACATGACCCCGCTCATCGCGTACAGCAACTGGCCCCAGTCATGCTCGTGCGGCTCGATGTACAAGCCACGCGGGTAAGTGCGCGCCAACGGTTGCACGGGGACATCGGTGTCACTCAGGTCTGGAGGAGCAGCAAGGGCCATGGGCAATGATCATTGGGGAATTCAGGTGTTTGCATGGTAACGAGCCACTGGCATTGTCGCCACTGGCGGCAGCCGTCCGCCAATCCAAGTGAATTTTCCGCTGGCCCGACGATCCTTCTATTACCACAGGGAGGAATACGGGCTTTATGAACAACGCAAAACTTTTCGTCATTGAATACACCCTTCATGGCGTTCCCAAGTCATTCATCATCCGCCTGGACAAAATGGACAACGCGGAAGCTTGGCATTGGGCCAGTTGTGATGCCGGCGTCGGACGAATCCCTCGCTTTGGCCGAGAGAAGGTGCAAAAAACCAGCAAGCCGCTGGCGGAAAAGTTCGGGATCGAAAACGTGACCTGGCGACCGGCTGGCTGAAGCTCGAAAAAGGGGAAAACAGACAAAAAAAAGTGGAGCCAGGGCGGCTCCACTTTACGTTTTACGTTGATGAGTTATTTGCTGTGGGCGCACTTGCAGCCTTTGCTCGCACACGCTTCGCCATGTTCGTGGTGCTTGGCGCACGCTTCACAGCAATAGTGCTTGCCGTGACGCGCGATCGGATGTTCGCCCAGTTTGCATGAGCATTTGGGGCAGTCGCAGATACTGTCACTGCTGATCATGAGCCTGACTCCATGGGTGGTGGTCGTCGGGTGCGCAATCGCTGGCACCGTCCTGACAGTGTAGGAGTTGGCCGGGGTTTCAGCGTCAGGCCTGACGGGTGTTGCTGCGGTACATGAAGAACAAGGCCAGCGCGAGACACGCCATTGCCACCATCCGGCTGCTCGACAGCTCGATCGCCGGGTTGCCCAGCCAGCCGAAGTTGTCGATCAACATCCCCATGCCCAGTTGCCCGAGAATCACCGCGACGGTCGCCACCGCCGTGCCGACGCGCGGCACCGCGCCGACCATGACCATCATGTAGACCACGCCGAACAGCGCGCCGCTGAGCTGCCATTTCGGCACGTCCAGCAGGCTGACGGCATGGGCCGGTTCGAAAAACAGGATCAGCAAACCGGTGACCACCGCACCGACCGCAAAGGTCAGCAAACTGCTGCGCAACACGCCGACGGTTTCGCCCAGACACCCGTTTATCGCCGCCTGGACACTCAACACCGCACCGGCGGCCACGACCACCGCCAACAAAATAATCAGATTCATCATTAACCCCGAGCGATCAGAACAAGTGCCGCGACAATCAGCAGCAAGGCCAGCCAACGTTCACCGTTGACCTTTTTGCGCGTGGTGCCGAACCAGCCGAAGTGGTCGATCAACACGCTTTTGCCGACTTGCCCGGAGAGGATTGCGATCATCGTCATGGCAATGCCGATGTGCGGCGTGGCCAGGGTCAGCACCACCACGTAGATCGGCCCCAGGAAACCGCCGATCAATTGCCAACGCGGCAAAGTGTTCAACGCCGGTCCCTGTTGCTTGCCGCTGAACAACAGCAGCAAAAACAGAATCGCCGAACCCACGCCGAAGATGCTCAACGTCGCCCATAAATGCCCGACCTGAACCCCGAGCGGGCCGAGCAGACCGGCTTCCACGGAAAGCCCCATGCCGGCCAGGATCACCAGCGGCAGCAGCAACAGGCGCAGCCCCGGTTTAGTGGTCGGCGCGGCGACAACGCCAACGTCGTCGATTGAAGAAGTGTGCATGAGGGGGACACCTACCAGTTATCAGATAGAACACGCCCCCCTGTGGGAGCGAGCTTGCTCGCGAAAGCGCCGGAACATCCAACATCAATGTGACTGACAAATCGCTATCGCGAGCAAGCTCGCTCCCACAGGGTTTCTGTTCTCAGTGGAATTGGCGCGCATTATCGGCTGGCGATCCTTTGCAATAAATGGGAGCATCCTGACAACACTTTTGCGCAATACGCACAGCAGGATGAATCATGCACGGCCTCAACGAACTGGGATTCAAGGCACTCCGGCTGTTTGTCGCGGTGCTCGACCATGGCAGTTTTTCCGAAGTCGCCCGCCGCGAAGGCCTGGCGCCCTCTTCGATTTCCCGGCAGATCCAGTTGATGGAACAGGCCTTGAACCAGCAATTGCTCTATCGCCACACGCGCGCCGTCACGCCCACAGAAGCCGGGCGCATGCTGGGCCATCACGCGCGACTGATGCTGGTGCAACTGGAAGAAGCCGAGCAAGCCTTGCAGGAACAGCAAAGCGAACCGAGCGGACTGGTGCGGATCAACGCGCCAGTGGTGTTCGGGCAACGTCATCTCACGCCGTGGCTGGGGCAGTTGTGCGAGCGCTACCCGAAACTGCAACTGGATATCCAGCAGACCGACAGCTACATCGACCCATTACAGGAAGGCGCCGACCTGCTGTTTCGCATCGGCCCGCTGCATGATTCGAGCATGCAGGCGCGCATCCTCGCGCCGCACCGGTTTCAAGTCGCCGCCAGCCCGGCCTATCTGCAACGCCACGGCACGCCACGACATCCCGAGGATCTGGCGGCGCATCAATGCCTGGCCTACAAGGGTGTGACGGGGCAACAGCGCTGGTTTTTCCGCCAGGATCAGCAGGACTGGACGCCCTACTCGGTGAAAGGACCGATCACCGGCAATCACGCCGACACACTCACCCAGGCCGCTGAACAGGGGTTGGGGCTTGTGATGTTTCCGTCGTGGTTGATTGGTGAGGCGGTACGCAACGGCACGCTGGTGCCGGTGCTGGGGGACTATCAAGTATCCAACAGCCTTGAGCCGCAGCAGATTGCGGTGCTGTGGCCCGGTAGTCGGCGCTTGTCGGTGAAGGTCAGGACGGTGATCGATTTCTTTGTGGAATGCTTTGGCGCGGTGCCCTACTGGGACAGACCCTGACACCGATAAGCCCTGTGGGAGTGAGCCTGCTCGCAATAGCGGTCTGTCAGTCAAATCGATGTAGGATTTACCACCGCTATCGCGAGCAGGCTCGCTCCCACAGGTTCCGTTCCTGTACTTCAGATACGGAACTGGCCGACCAGTTTGCCCAGGCGCTGACCGAGGTCGGCGAGGCTGCGCGAGGTCTGGGCGCCGAGTTGGGTTTCGTCGGCGACACTGTCCACCGCCACGGCGATCTGGTGCACGCTGCGGTTGATCTCTTCGGCCACGGCGGTCTGTTCTTCTGCCGCGCTGGCAATCTGTGCGTTCATCGAGTTGATGGTGGCGATCAGCTGGGCCATGGTGTCCAGCGATGCGCCGGCCTCATTGGCCTGGGCCGAGGTGCCATCGCCCGCTTCACTGGAACGACGCATCGCTTCCACCGCCGATTGAGTCCCGGCCTGCAAACGGTCGATCATGCCCTGGATTTCCTGGGTGCTGATCTGCGTACGACTGGCCAGCGCCCGCACTTCGTCGGCCACCACCGCAAAACCACGTCCCGCTTCACCGGCGCGCGCGGCTTCAATCGCGGCGTTCAGCGCCAGCAGGTTGGTCTGCTCGGCAATCGAGCGAATCACTCCCAGCACGCTGACAATCGACGACACGTCTTTTTGCAGACTGTCGAGCGACACGCCGCTGCTGCGAATGTCGTCCACCAACGCATGAATCTTCACAATACTGCCGGCCACCACCCGCTTGGCGGCCTGGCCTTCCTCGTCGGTTTGCTGGGCTGCAACCGCCGCGTTTTGTGCACTCTTCGCCACTTCCTGCGCCGCCGCCGACATTTCGTTGATCGCCGTGGCGACCTGATCAGTCTCGTGACGCTGACGCTCCATGGCCTGATCCGAACGCTGGGCCTGATCGGAGACCTGAGTCACCAGGCCGGTCAGCTGCGAGGTCATTTCGGTGATCTGGCGCACCAGACCGTGGATCTTGTCGACGAAACGGTTGAACGAGCCGGCCAGTTCGCCGAGTTCATCCTGGCTGGTGATGGTCAGGCGACGGGTCAGGTCGCCCTCGCCCGCCGCGATGTCATCGAGGTTGGCTTTCATCAGGTTCAGCGGACGCAGAATGGTGTTGGCCAGCAGCATCCCGGCGGCGGCGATCACCAAAAGCACCACCACGGCGATCCCGACGATGCTCAGCACCACGCCTTCCATCCGTTCCTTGACCTTGGCCTCCACCAAGGCGACTTGCGCTTCGATGCCGTCAAGGTTGACCGAAGTGCCGACCGCCATGTCCCACTTGGGCAGGTAGTCGGTGTAGCCGAGCTTGGGCACCAGCACTTGGGTGTTGCCAGGCAGTGGCGAGCTGTATTGCAGGTAGTGAGTGCCGTCCTTGGCGACTTTGACCAAGTCGCGATTGACGTAGACGCCGTTCGGGTCGCGGTTGTCCTTGAAGCTCTGGCCCACGCCATCGGGACTGTTGGCCTTGAACAGGCGCACGGTGTTGGAGTCGTAGCCGAAGAAGTAGCCTTCCTTGCCGTAGGTGATGCTCGACAGCAGCTTGATCGCCTGGGCCCGCGCCGCGTCATCGCCCTGGGCGGCCGCGTCGTACAACGGTTTGATCGTGGTCATGGCGACCGCGACGTAGCTTTGCAGGGTGGCCTTGGCGTCGCTGAGCAGGCGCCCGCGCGTTTCTTCGACTTCCTTGCGAGCCTGTTCTTGCAGAATGAACAACGTGGTCAGGCTGATGACCAGCGCAAAGAGCAACACCGGGAGGACGGCAAGGGACAGGACTTTAGCCTTGAGGCTCATGCGCATGACGGTTCACTCTTTTGATTTTATTGGCGTGGTTAAAGGCTTTAACGGCACGCCGGACCAAAAGTTGAATCCGCAGGAAAGTAAGCAAGCCCCCTGTGGGAGCGAGCTTGCTCGCGATAGCGGGGTGTCAGCCAACATCAGTGTTGGATGTACCGCCGTCATCGCGAGCAAGCTCGCTCCCACAGGGGTGATGTGACTACAAAATCATCGCGGCGACCCAGCCGAACGCCAGCAGCGGCAAGTTGTAGTGCAGGAAGGTCGGCACCACGGTGTCCCAGATGTGGTGATGCTGGCCATCGATGTTCAGGCCGGAGGTCGGGCCCAGCGTCGAGTCCGAGGCCGGCGAACCCGCGTCGCCCAAGGCGCCGGCCGTGCCGACGATGCACACGATCGCAATCGGGCTGAAGCCCAGCTGCACGCACAACGGCACGAAGATCGCTGCCAGGATCGGCACGGTGGAAAACGACGAGCCGATGCCCATCGTCACCAGCAGGCCAACCAACAACATCAGCAATGCCCCCACGCCTTTGCTGTGATCAATCCACGACGCCGACGCCTCGACCAGCGTTTGCACCTCGCCGGTGGCCTTCATCACTTCGGCAAACCCTGACGCGGCGATCATGATGAAGCCGATCATCGCCATCATTTTCATGCCTTCGGTGAACAGGTCGTCCGTGTCGCGCCACTTGACGATGCCCGAGACCGAGAAGATCAGAAAACCGACCAGCGCACCGATGATCATCGAGTCCAGCAACAACTGAATGATGAACGCCGCCGCGATGGCGACACCGGCGACCATCAGGCTCAGCGGGTTGTACTCCACCGCGACTTGCTCGACTTGCTCGATCTTTTCCAGGTCGTAGACGCGCTTTTTGCGGTAGCTGATAAACGCCGCCGCCAGCCCCACGACCATGCCCAGCGCTGGAATGCCCATGGCGTGGGTGACGTTGATTCCCGTGATGTCCACGCCGCTGCGGGCCACGTTGGCCAGCAGGATTTCATTGAGGAAGATGTTGCCAAAGCCCACCGGCAAAAACATGTACGGCGTGATCAGGCCGAAGGTCATGACGCAGGCGATCAATCGGCGATCCAGTTGCAGCCGGGTCAATACATAAAGAAGCGGCGGCACCAGCAATGGAATAAAGGCGATATGTATCGGCAGGATGTTTTGCGATGCGATCGCGACCACCCAGAGCAGACCGATCAGCAGCCACTTGACCTGGCGGCCACCGCTGGCGTGCTGGCGATCAACCATCGCCAACGCTTTGTCCGCCAGCGCATGGGCCAGGCCGGACTTGGCAATCGCCACCGCAAACGCCCCGAGCAAGGCGTAAGACAACGCCACCGTCGCGCCGCCGCCGAGGCCGCTGTTGAAGGCTTTGAGGGTGGCGTCGATGCCCAGGCCACCGGTCAAACCACCCACCAGCGCGCCGACGATCAGTGCGATCACGACGTGCACGCGGGACAGGCTGAGGATCAGCATGACGCCGACCGCAGCAATTACAGCATTAATCATCGTTACCTCAAGGCAAGCGAAATGAGCTCAGCCGGCAGTCTGCGAAGAGCCGCCAGCGGATCAAGGAATGGGTTTTATTAGAGGGCGCGCACTTTGAAGGAAGCCGCCGCAAGCTGCAACCCTCAAGAAAGTCGATCGTGCGCCGTTATAGTGCAAAGTCTCAGATATTTATCGAATAAAGGACGTCTCCATGTCGATCAGACAACTTTCCATTCAATGGAAAATCACCCTGCTGGCCGGGCTGTGCCTGGCCGGCATCGTGACCCTGCTGGTGGGTCTTTCGCTGTACCGCATGGAGCACAGCTCCGAGATGGTGAAAGCCTCAAGCATGGAGATGCTCACCGAAGCCGCGCAGGCCCGGATTGAGTCCCAGGGAGAAAACCAGGCGCTGGGGATTCGCCAGCAGTTCATGGACGCCTATCAATATGGCCATGGTTTTTCGCGGCAGGTGCTGTTCCTGCGCGATCAGGCCGAGAAGCGTTTTCTGGACGCCTTCGACCTGCGTGAAGACCTGACTCGCCAGGTCAAATCGGCGCTGCAGGCCAACCCGGAATTGCTCGGTCTGTCCTTGGTGTTCGAAGCCAACGCGCTGGATGGCAAGGATGAGCTGTTCGCAGGCCAGGCCGAGCTGGGCAGCAACGACAAGGGTCGCTTTGCCCTGTACTGGTCGCAACCGACGCCGGGCAAGGTCACCTCCATGGCGCTGCCGGAAAGTGACATGGCCGACACCAGCACCGGCCCCAGCGGCGAGCCGGCCAACGCTTGGTTCACCTGCCCGCGCACCACGCTCAAGCCCTGCGTGATCGAACCGTACTTCTATATGATCGACGGCCAGAACGTGCTGATGACCAGCATCGTCTTCCCGCTGATGGTCAACGGCAAAGTCATCGCCTCGCTGTCGGTGGACATCAACCTCAACAGCCTGCAAGCCATGAGCCAGGGTGCCAGTAAAAAACTCTACGACGGCCAGACCAGCGTCAGCATCATCAGCCCGGTCGGCCTGTTGGCCGGTTACAGCCCGGACGCCAGCAAACTCAGCCAGCGCCTGGACGCCGTGGACAAGACCAACGGCGCCGAGCTGATTCGCCTGCTCGCCGCCAGCAGCAAAACCGAAAGCCTGCACAGTGATCATCAACTCAAAGTGCTGTCGCCGTTCCTGCCGATTCCCGGTGGCAAGTCCTGGGGCGTGTTGCTCGACGTGCCGGAAAAAGTCCTGGTCGGCCCCGCCGAGACCCTGAAAAAACAACTCGATGACAGCAACCGCTCCGGCACGCTGGTCGAGCTCAGCCTGGGCGTACTCGCCGCGCTGATCGGCTTGTTGCTGGTGTGGCTGATGGCGCGCAGCGTGACCAGGCCGATCCTCGGCGTGGCGCACATGCTCGAAGACATCGCCAGCGGCGAAGGCGACCTGACCCGGCGCCTGGCCTATGACAAACAGGATGAACTGGGCCAGTTGGCCGGCTGGTTCAACCGTTTCCTCGACAAGCTGCAACCGATCATCGCCGAGGTCAAACGCTCGGTGCAGGACGCGCGCAGCACGGCGGACCAGTCGGCCGCCATCGCCACCCAGACCAGCGCCGGCATGGAGCAGCAATACCGCCAGGTCGACCAAGTGGCAACCGCGTCCCACGAAATGAGCGCTACCGCCCAGGACGTCGCCCGCAGCGCGGCGCAAGCGGCCCAAGCGGCAAAGGAAGCGGATCAGGCGACTCGCCGAGGCTTGACCGTGATCGATCAGACCACCAACAGCATCGACACCCTCGCCGCCGACATGAGCGCGGCGATGGTGCAAGTCGAAGGCCTGGCGGCGAACAGCGAGAAAATCGGTTCGGTGCTGGAAGTGATTCGCGCCATCGCCGAGCAAACCAACCTGCTGGCGCTCAACGCTGCCATCGAAGCGGCCCGGGCCGGTGAAGCCGGACGTGGTTTTGCCGTGGTGGCTGACGAAGTGCGCAACCTGGCGCGGCGCACTCAGGAGTCGGTCGAAGAAACCCGACTGGTGATCGAGCAGTTGCAGAGCGGCACCCAGGACGTGGTCGGCTCGATGAACAACAGCCATCGCCAGGCCCAAGGCAGCGTCGAACAAGTGGGTCAGGCGGTCACCGCGTTGCGCCAGATTGGCGAGGCCGTGACGGTGATCAGCGACATGAACCTGCAGATCGCCTCGGCGGCCGAAGAGCAAAGTGCGGTGGCCGAGGAGATCAACAACAACGTGGCAACGATTCGCGACGTGACCGAATCGCTGTCGGGGCAGGCGAACGAGTCGGCGCGGGTGAGCCAGTCGCTCAACAGCCTCGCGAATCAGCAGCAGGGCTTAATGGATCAATTCCGCGTGTAACCCGGATAAATGATCGTTCCCACGCTCTGCGTGGGAATGCATCCCGTGACGCTCTGCGTCACATCCCAAAGCGGAACGCGGAGCGTCCCTGGCGGCATTCCCACGCAGAGCGTGGGAACGATCATCGGCGAGGGAGTTCGATGATCACCTTCAGCCCACCCCACTCACTCTCCTCCAGCCTCAACACCCCGCCCCACGAATCGACAATGTCGCGCACGATGCCCAATCCCAACCCGTGTCCGTCGGTCTGTTCATCCAGCCGCGTACCCCGGCTGAACACCTGATCACGCTGCTCCACTGGAATGCCCGGGCCATCGTCTTCCACACTCAACAAAAACCCTTCAGCCGTCTCGACCACGTTCAAGCGAACCTCGGCATCCGCCCATTTACAGGCGTTGTCCAGCAGGTTGCCCAGCAACTCCAGCAAATCCTCGCGATCCCACGGCAACTGCAAACCGCTGGGTGCCCGGTAGCTGAGGTCCAGGTGCTCGCCGTGAATCATGCGCAACGTCGCCAGCAAACCCGGCAGCTGCGCATCGCAATCAAACAAGGCCCCCGGCAGCGCATCGCCGGATAACCGTGCGCGATTGAGCTCGCGATTGAGTCGCTGCTGAACCTGTTCCAGTTGCGCCTTGAGGGTCTTGCGCAACTCGGGATGAGCGTCGAGTTTTTCGCTCGACGCCAGGCTCAGCAACACCGCCAGCGGCGTTTTCAACGCGTGCCCCAGGTTGCCCAGGGCGTTGCGCGAGCGCTTGAGGCTGTCCTCGGTGTGCGCGAGCAAATGGTTGATCTGCGCCACCAGCGGCTCCAGCTCCACCGGCACCTGATCGTCGAGTTGCGAGCGCTGGCCCTGTTGCAGCTGGGCGATTTGCTCGCGGGCCTTTTCCAGCGGACGCAAGGCGCGACGCACCGTGATCCGTTGCAGCAGCAGAATCAACAGCAGCCCCGCCAACCCCAGGCCGATCCCGACCTGTTGCATGCGCCGAAAACTTTCGCGCACCGGGGTGTAATCCTGCGCGACGCTGATCGAAATCGACTGACCGAGCCGCCGATAATCCGAACGCAGCACCAGCAACTGCTGGCCTTCGGGCCCCAGTTGCAAGTTGCTGTGCAGGCCCGGGTGGTCAAGGCTCGGCATCTCCTGGTCCCACAAGGAACGGGAGCGCCAGTGTTTGTCGGCAAAATCGATACGGAAGTAATGCCCGGAAAACGGCCGTTGATAGGCCGGCGACAAGTGCCGTTCATCCAGCTGCAAGCCTTGCGGCCCGCGCACCAGCGCCACCAGAAGGTTTTCACTGTCGTCACGCAGACCGGCTTCGAGGTAGCGCTGCAAGCCCATTTCAAACAGCCACAGGCTGGTCTGCGCCAGCACCAGGCCGACGACCACCATCACGCTGATCAGGCCCAGGCTCAAGCGGCGCTGGATCGACCTCACCGGGCTTGCCCGCCGAACAGGTAACCCTGGCCGCGACGGGTTTCGATGACGCTGCGCCCCAGCTTGCGTCGCAGGTGATTGACGTGCACTTCGAGCACGTTGGAATCGCGCTCGGTTTCACCGTCGTAGAGGTGTTCGGCGAGGTGGCTTTTGGAAAGGATTTGTTCGGGGTGCAACATGAAATAACGCAGCAGACGAAATTCAGAGGCGGTCAGCTGGATGTCGGCGCCGTCGCGGGTCACGCATTGACGGCCTTCGTCCAGATGCCAACCGGCGGCCTTGAGCGTTGGCTGATTGGCCTGGCCGTGGGAGCGGCGCAATAACGCCTGGACGCGCAGGTGCAGTTCTTCGGGGTGGAACGGCTTGGTCAGATAATCGTCGGCGCCGGCCTTGAGGCCTTCGATGCGTTCGGCCCAGGAATCGCGAGCCGTGAGGATCAGCACTGGCGTCATCAGGCCGCCTGCGCGCCATTGCGCCAGCACCTCAAGCCCCGGCAAACCTGGCAAGCCAAGGTCGAGGATGATCAGGTCATACGGTTCACTGCTGCCCTGATACACCGCGTCGCGGCCATCGGCCAGCCAATCCACGGCGTAGCCCTGACGGTTGAGCCCGGCCATCAATTCGTCAGCCAGGGGCACATGGTCTTCCACCAGCAACAATCGCATCGGTCAGTCTTCCTTGTCTTTGAGCAAGCGGCCGGTGGCGGCTTCGATGTCCAGTTCGCGGACCACGCCTTGGGCGGTCAGCAACTCGACTTCATAAATGTAGACGTCGTGTTTTTCTTCAAGCTCGGCTTCCAGCAGTTTTGCCCCCGGATAGCGGTCCAGCGCCTGTTGCAGCAGTTGCTCCAGCGGCAGAATGACGCCGCGCTGACGCAGGCGCAGGGCTTCGTCCTGATCCAGGTCACGCGCCATGGCCACCGAGCAAAACGCCAGCAACAGCAGCGCCATGCGTGAAAATGAAAGCACCTTCATTACGTATCCTGATGATCCTTGAGCAGCTGGCCGCTGACCGCGTCTAATTCCATGTCCCACTCAATGCCTTGTGGGTCACGCAGCTCAATCTGATAGATGTACTTGCCGTACTCTTCTTCCAGCTCGGTTTGAGTGATTTTGGCGCCGGGGTGTTTGGCCAGAGCGGTGGCGTTGAGCTTCTCGAAAGACACAATGGTACCAGCGTCGCGTAAACGCAGGGCTTCGTCGGGGCCCAGGTCACGAGCGTGGACGAGGCTGGCGGTCATGGCGATGAGGGATGCGGTGAACAGGGCAGTCAGGATTTTCATAGGGGGGGCTCCGTATTTTCTTATGTGTTGGCTACGCGGGGCACCTTAGCGAGCTGAACTTAACTGAAACTGAATTGCCATCATTGAAGTGGCACCTCGACATCAACTACCTGCACAAAAACCTGTGGGAGCGAGCTTGCTCGCGATGGGGGGCACATCCAGCATTGATGTTGGCTGACAGACCGCCATCGCGAGCAAGCTCGCTCCCACAGTTAATTTGTGGCGTTGCCTGACCTGTTTATAATCCGCCCGCTTGCCAATTATCGAGACCGGTATGACCGCCATCCACATCAAGTTCCCTGCCCTGACCCTCAAGGCCGGCCCGCGAGCCTTTGCGCGCATCCGTAAAAACGGTTTGAGCGCCGCCGATGTCGGCACGCTGCCCGGAGCCGCTGGTGGGCCGAAAGCGTTGGGGATTCAAGGTCTGGACCTGGCGTTGTTCGGCGAATGGTTGCCGGCCGCACCTCGAGAACGCTCGCTGATTGGCGCCTCGGTGGGTTCCTGGCGCTTCGCCAGCGCCTGCCTGCCGGATGCCGCCGAAGGCATTCGACGCCTTGGTCATCTCTACACCGGGCAAGATTTCGCCAAAGGCGTGACCATGGCGCAGATCAGCCAAAGCTCCCGGCGCATGCTCGATGAATTGCTCGACGGCCGCGATGCGTCGATCTTGAACAACGCCCATTACCGATTGAACATCATGGTGGTCAAAAGCCACGGCCGGCTCGCGGACGATCATCGCGGCCGGCTCGGGCTGGCGTTGGGATCGGTGATCGCCGACAACCTGCGCGGTCGCGCGCGGCTGTCGCGGCATTTCGAGCGGTTGATCATCCACGACCCGCGCCTGATGCCCCCGGTCAATGCGTTGAACGACTTCCCGTCGCGCTTCGTCGCGCTCACTGCCGGCAACCTGCGCCAGGCCCTGCTCGCCTCGGGCTCAATCCCGATGGTCATGGAAGGCGTGCGTGATCTGCCGGGTGCCGGCGCCGGGACGTTCCGCGATGGCGGTCTGCTGGACTATCACCTCGACCTGCCCTACAGCGGCAACGACATCGTGCTGTACCCGCACTTCACCGACCGGGTGATCCCCGGCTGGTTCGACAAGACGCTGCCGTGGCGCCGCGCCTGCCCTGCGCGTTTGCAGGATGTTCTGCTGCTGGCGCCGTCGAAGGACTACCTGGCGCGCCTGCCCTACGGCAAGCTGCCGGACCGCAACGATTTCAAACGCTTCATGGGCGATGCACCGAGCCGACAGAAATACTGGCGAGCGGCGATGGATGAAAGCCGCCGTCTGGGCGACGAGTTCCTCGAACTGGCTGCCAACGGTCGCCTCGGCGAGCGCTTGCTGACCCTTTAGTCAGTGTTTTGCCCAGAGCTCTGGTAAACTCGCCGCCTGCCCACATCGCCGCGGCGATCGCCACCTGACAGAGCTGAAAATCACTGTGGAAATCTTCAAAGAGTTTACGTTCGAATCCGCCCACCGCCTGCCTCACGTGCCGGAAGGCCATAAGTGCGGTCGCTTGCATGGTCACTCGTTCAAAGTGGCGATCCACTTGAGCGGCGACCTCGATCCGCACACCGGCTGGATCCGCGACTTCTCGGAAATCAAGGCGATCTTCAAGCCGCTCTACGAGCGCCTGGACCACAACTACCTGAACGACATTCCCGGCCTGGAAAACCCGACCAGCGAAGTGCTGGCCAAATTCATCTGGAATGAATTGAAGCCCCTGCTGCCGGAACTCAGCGCGATCCGAATCCATGAGACATGCACCAGCGGCTGCATCTATCACGGCGAGTAAACCGACCTGAAACAACACATCCCCCTGTGGGAGCGGGCTTGCCCGCGATAGCGGTGTCAGTCACATCACACTGAATGTCAGACCTATCGCGAGCAGGCTCCCCCCCACAAGGGGCGAATGCGTTTCGTCAGTGATACAGAGAACAGCCTTCGTGGCTGTTTTTTTTGCCTATGCTTTTTGGCTTGCACCTGCCAAGAGGACCCGCGCATGACTGACTGGCCACTGCCCCAGACCTATCGCTTCAACGGACACTGCGTTCGCTACGCCGTACGGGGCGACGGCCCGCCGCTGGTGTTCGTGCATGGCACGCCGTTCTCTTCCTGTGTGTGGCACCGGATCGCGCCGCATTTCATCACCACGCACCGGGTGTACTACTTCGACCTGCTGGGCTATGGCCAATCCGCAAAAATCGATGGCGATGTTTCACTGGGGGTGCAAAACGTCTTGCTGGCGCAGTTGCTCGATCACTGGGGGCTGGAACGGCCGGATGTGGTGGCCCACGATTTCGGCGGCGCCACTGCGCTTCGCGCGCACTTGCTCAATGGCAAGGACTATCGCAGCCTGACGCTGGTCGACCCGGTGGCGTTGACGCCGTGGGGTTCGCCGTTCGTCCAGCATGTGCGCCAGCATGAAGCGGCGTTCAGCGGCCTGCCCGATTACATCCAGCGCGCCATTGTGCCGGCCTATATTCGCGGGGCGATCAAGCGCGACATCAGCGATGAAGAACTTGCGCCCTATGTGCAGCCGTGGCTGGGCGATCCGGGGCAAGCGGCGTTCTATCGGCAAATTGCTCAAATGGATGAGCGTTATACCCGTGAGGCCGAAGCGCTGTACCCGACGGTCCGCTGCCCGGTGCAAATCCTGTGGGGCGAAGACGATCAGTGGATCCCCATCGAGCGTGGACGGGCGCTGCAGCAGATGATTGCCGGAGCACAATTCCACCCGATTCCCAATGCCGGGCATTTGGTGCAGGAGGATGCGCCGGAGGCGATTGTTGCGGCGTTGCTGCGCTTTTTGCCCCTGATCCAGTCCCCCTGAAGAAACCGAATCCCCTGTGGGAGCGAGCTTGCTCGCGATGGCGGCGTGCCAGGCAACTTAGATGCCGACTGGTACACCGCCATCGCGAGCAAGCTCGCTCCCACATGGGGTCTGTACTCCTGCAGACTCACCGCTTTTGTGCCATCCCCGCACCAAACTTGCCGGCTCGACTATAAATAACTGCATCCCTCGGCACGTCTCTCATCCAGCAAGGAATGCCGCATGACGCAGAACGATCCGGGCAACGACTGCCCCCTCGGCGAAGTGACAATTTGCCGTGGGTCGCGCCGCTGGCAGGGATTGCCGCTGCCGCGTTAACGTATGTGTTATTCACCAGCGTCCCGGGTGCCCGGGTCGCTGAAGCGCCATGACAAGATCTATAAAAGGATTCGCCTGATGCACATCATCAACGCCCGGCTGCGCAACCAGGATGGCCTGCATGAGTTGCACCTGGAAAACGGCCTGATCCGCAGCATCGCCCGTCAGACCGAAGCACCGACCCTGGGCCCCGATGACCTGGACGCCGGCGGCAACCTGGTGGTGCCGCCCTTCGTCGAGCCGCACATTCACCTCGATGCCACCCTCACCGCCGGCGAACCGCGCTGGAACATGAGCGGCACCCTGTTCGAAGGCATCGAGTGCTGGGGCGAGCGCAAGGTGACCATCACCGAGGAAGACACCAAGACACGCGCCACTAAAACCATCCAGACCCTCGCCGCCCACGGCATCCAGCACGTGCGCACCCACGTCGACGTCACCGACCCGCAGCTCACGGCGCTCAAGGCGATGCTCGAAGTGCGCGAGCAAAGCCGTCACTTGATCGACATGCAAATCGTCGCGTTCCCCCAGGAAGGCATCGAGTCGTACCGCAACGGCCGGGAATTGATGGAAGAAGCGATCCGCATGGGCGCCGATGTGGTCGGCGGCATTCCGCATTTCGAGTACACCCGGGATCAAGGCGTCAGCTCCGTGAAATTCCTGATGGACCTGGCCGAGCGCACCGGCTGCCTGGTGGATGTGCATTGCGACGAAACCGACGACCCGCATTCGCGCTTTCTGGAAGTGCTGGCTGAAGAAGCCCGCAGTCGTGACATGGGCTCGCGGGTGACCGCCAGCCACACCACGGCGATGGGCTCTTACGACAACGCCTACTGCGCCAAACTGTTTCGCCTGCTTGGGCATTCGGGCATCAGTTTTGTCTCCTGCCCCACCGAAAGCATTCACCTGCAAGGCCGCTATGACAATTTCCCGAAACGCCGCGGCGTAACGCGGGTCAACGAGTTGCTCGAAGCGGGGATGAACGTGTGTTTCGGCCAGGACTCGATTGTCGATCCGTGGTATCCGCTGGGCAACGGCAACATTTTGCGGGTGCTCGAAGCGGGTCTGCACATCTGCCACATGCTCGGTTACCGCAACCTGCAAAGTGCGCTGGATCTGGTCACCGACAACAGCGCCAAAGCCATGAACCTGGGCGATCGGTATGGGCTGGAACAGGGCCGGCCGGCGAATCTGTTGATCCTGTCGGCGGACAGCGACTACGAGGTGATTCGCAGCCAGGGCTTGCCGCTGTATTCGGTCAGGGAGGGCAAGGTGTTGATGAAGCGGACGATGCCGGCGGTGGAATGGCCGGGGCAACTCTAAAATTGCATTGATTGTGAAGGCCCCATCGCGAGCAAGCTCGCTCCCACATTGGGATTTGTGAATGACACAGATTTAATGTGGGAGCGACGCTGCGACGATTCGACTTGCCCGCGATGACGGCCGACAATTCAATCCATCAACCGAGCCGTACCAAACAGCCTGACCCGACTCAATTCCCCGTCCGCTTCCTCCAACAAAATCGGCGCCGTACCGCCCGGCATGACGACTTTCACCTCACCTGCCGCCACCCAGCCAACACGCCAAGCCGCACATGCCACCGCACTGGCGCTGGTGCCCGACGACGCCGTCGGCCCTTCTCCGCGTTCAAATACCCGCACGGCGACTTGCCCTTCAGACGCAAACATCGCCCACTGCAAATTTACGCCGGCAGGACACGGAGCCCCTGCCCCCGCCGGCATGGCGTAAGCAATTCGCGTCAGACCTTCGCACAGCCCGGGCTCGCGCATCTGTTCATTGCTCGGCAATGCGTCGGAGGTCTCCAAAAGTGTCACGCAATGAGGATTGCCAATGCGCACGAACTGGCTTCGAGACCATGCTGGATCAAGCGCCGACAACGGCTGCACATGGCTGACGTCGCGACCGTTCAACAGCGCGCCTTCAACCCGCTCAGCTCCCACCGCGTCCGGGCCGAACGAAGGTTTTCCCAGATCCAGCCAGAACCCTTTCACCCCCTCGACTTCGGCCGGCTTCACCGAAGTGCCCACGGGTGAAACCGCATCAGCCTTGTCGTGATGAACCCTGAGCAAACTCGCCTCTTCCTTGGGCAGTAATCCTTGCTCACTCAGGGCCTGAGAAAAAATCGTCAGCCCGTTGCCGCTGCGCTCGGCCAGGGTGCCGTCGGTGTTGACGATCAACAGATCAAACGGCGGCGACGATTGAAACGGCCCCACCAGCAGACCGTCGCAGCGATGGTCTTTGCTGCCCGGCGGTTGAGTGCCGGGACCCCAGGCGCAGAACGCCTCGATCGCCGCCAACGCCCAGTTTTCGCGGGTTTGCGCGGCGTCGCCGGCGAGTTGAGGCAGATCGATACCGCGTTCACGCACGGCGTCAGGCGCCATCACCGCATAGATATTGCCTCGAGCATCGTAGAACGGCGTCATGGATCGGTCCTGAAGTCAGCCTGTAGAGAGCCTGTACTTTAAGCGTCAGCCTGGAAAATCACATCCGCCAGTCATGAAAACCCTTCGAGGTCGCGGTGCGCTGCCTGATATGCAAGGATGTTGTCCTGCATTCTGTCAGCAACCCGCAACGCCAAGGATTTTTCATGACTGCCCTCAACACGCCAGCGCCCGTCATCCCCGGACGCCTGGAGCAGATGTCCACCCGCATCGCCTTCTTCATCGCAGGTCTGGGCATTGCCGCGTGGGCGCCGTTGGTGCCTTACGCCAAGGCACGGGCCGGGCTGGATGAAGGCACCCTCGGTTTGCTGCTGTTGTGCCTGGGGGTCGGGTCGATTCTGGCGATGCCGATGGCGGGCCTCCTTTCCACGCGTTTCGGCTGCCGTCGGGTCGCGACCGGAGGAACGTTGTTGATCTGCGCGGCGCTGCCGTTATTGGCGACGGTGTCGTCGGTGCCTGCGTTGATCGCCACGCTGTTCATGTTCGGCGCGGGCCTGGGCACGGTGGATTCGACGGTGAACCTGCAGGCAGTGATCGTCGAACGAGCCAGTGGCAAGCACATGATGTCGGGGTTTCACGGGATGTTCAGCCTCGGCGGGATCGTCGGCGCGGCGGGTGTCAGCGCCCTGCTCGGCCTCGGCCTGTCACCACTGAGTGCCATGTTGGTGGTGATTGTCGTGCTGGTGCTGGCCTTGCTCAAAGCCGCGCCGCACCTGTTGCCTTACGGCAGCGAAAGCTCGGGACCGGCGTTTGCCGTGCCCCATGGCATCGTGCTGTTTATCGGCGGTATGTGTTTCATCGTCTTCCTGGCCGAAGGCGCAGCGCTCGACTGGAGCGCCGTGTTTCTCACGCAGGAACGCGGGATCGACACGGCCTATGCCGGGCTGGGTTACGCAGCGTTCGCCCTGACCATGACGGTCGGGCGCTTGACCGGTGACCGGATTGTCCGGCGCCTGGGCTCGACACGGGTGATTGTGTTCGGTGGGCTGACCGCGGCGGTGGGCCTGGCATTGGCCACATTCGCTCCGGCGTGGGAAGCGGCGCTGGTGGGTTATGCGTTGCTGGGCGCCGGATGCTCGAACATCGTGCCGGTGCTGTACACCGCCGTGGGCAAACAGACAGTGATGCCCGAACACATCGCCGTGCCGGCCATCACCACGCTGGGCTACGCGGGGATTCTCGCCGGCCCGGCGGTGATCGGGTTTATCGCCCATGGCAGCAGTTTGAGTTTTGCCTTCGGGTTGATGGCGCTGTTGCTGGTGGCCGTGGCCATTGGCGGCAAGGTGTTGAAAGCCTGATAACGCTATCGCCAGCAGGCTGGCTCCCACAGGGGATCTTCAGTGAACACAAATTCTGTGTGTAGCAGAGATCAATGTGGGAGCCAGCCTGCTGGCTCCCACAGAGGATCTTCAGTGAACACAAATTCTGTGTTTAGCAGAGATAAATGTGGGAGCCAGCCTGCTGGCGATGAAGTCACCTCGGTCCATCAGAACCCGACACTAGCCTGCACAAAGAACGTACGCGGCGCCCCGACATACATCCCTGAGTTGTTGTCGCTGGAGCGAGTGAAGTATTGCTTGTCGAAGATGTTCTTCACTCCCGCGCCGAGTTTCAGGTTCGACAGCTGCGCGCCGAAGTCATAGCCACCGCGTACGTTCCAGGTCACGTAACCCGGGATGTCACCGAACTGCCCGTCCGCTGTGCCTTCAGTGATGTAGTTGCCATTGAAACTGCCATCGGCGTTGACGCCCGTGCCTGGCGAACGCTGCTTGGACTGGGCAAACGCATCGAGGTTGTAGGTCCAGCGATTGATGTCATAACGCAGCCCGGCGGTGGCCACCTGACGCGAATAGAACGGCAGGTCACGGCCCTTGAAGCCTGGAATCTCACCTTCATACGTCGCACGGGTGTAGGTGAAACCGGCGTTGGCGGTCAGGCCGTCGAGCATCGGATTGAGCGCAGCCAGGTCGTAATGCACGGAGGCTTCGAGGCCCTGGTGCTTGGTCGCGCCGAGGTTGGTCCAGCCCACGTCATTGCTGATGTATTGCAACTCGTCATCGAAGTCGATGTAGAACAGCGTCACTTCCCCGCCCCACACGTCATCGTTGTAGCGCGTGCCAACCTCATAGGTCTTGGCCTTCTCCGGGCTCAGGCCGTTGGCGGTGCTGTCACCCACGCCACCCTGGCCGAGCTGGAAATATTGCAGGCTGCCGAACGACGTTTCGTAGTTGGCGAACAGCTTCCAGGCATCGGACACGTGATACATCACGCTCAGGGCCGGCAACGGTTCGTTGCTTTCGATGCTGCGGTTCTTTTCCGGTACGCGTTTGCCAGCAGTGTCGAGCACGGCGCGGTCGTGCCAGTCGGTGCTGATGTGCTCAAAGCGAATGCCCGGGGTCACGGTCCATTTGCCGATGTCGATCTTGTCATCGATGTAGACCGAATTGGCCTCGGTGCCGCCGGTACGGTCCTGGAACACATGGCCGTCAGAGGTCGGTGTCAGCACCGGCTGATTGTTGACCAGCGCCACGCGGCTCGATTCCTCGTGCATCGCTTCTTTCAGGTAGCGATAACCGACGCTGGCTTCCTGAGTGGTCGGCCCCAGGTCGAACACATGGGACACCCGCGGCTCGATGCCGTAGGTGTAGTAAGTGCGCGGGTAAGAGCTGAGGGTTTTCTGGTCGCGAGCGGCGATATTGCTGCCGCGAAAGCTGTCAGTGTAATAGGTCAGCACTTCGGCCTGGGTGCTGTCGTTGATCTGCCGCGCCCACTTGAACGACACGTCCTTGCGCCGACCGCTGAAGTTGTCGTGGTCGCGGTCGGACTGGAACGGATCGGCATCGTACTGCTTCTGGGTCAGGCCGCCGGGCATGTCCGCGCTGGCATCGTAGTAGTGAACGTTGAGGCTGAAATCATCGACATCAGTTGGCGCCCAATGCGTCTTGAGAATCACGTCGTCGATGTCGTTGCCGTTGTTGCTTTCGCGATAGCCGTTGCCGTTCACACCGGAATACAACAGCGCCACGCCCATGCCGTTGTCCGCCGTGCCGCCGACAAATGCAGTGTCGATGTGTTTCCAGCCACCGTGTTGGGAGGTTTCAAGCGTAGTGCCGATTTCGGCAGTAGCTTTCTCGGGGATCGCGCGGGTCACGAAGTTGATCACTCCTCCGACGTTTTGCGGCCCGTAACGTACGGAACCGGCGCCGCGAACCACGTCGATGCTGTCGAGGTTGCCGGAGGAAATCGGTGCCATCGACAGTTGCGGCTGGCCATAGGGCGCGAACGCGGCCGGCACGCCGTCGATCAGCACGGTGGAGCGTGGCGACAGGCGTGACGTCAGGCCGCGCACGCCGACGTTCAGGGAAATATCACTGCCGCCCGTGCCGTTGGCGTCCTGCACTTGCACGCCGGGCACACGCTTCAACACGTCGCCGACGTTCATGGCGCCCTGCTCGACCATCGCTTCGCGGCGGATCACCGTCCGGGCGCCGGGATGGTTTTGCACCACCGCGGCATCGGCGTCGCCAAGCCAGTCGCCGACCACTTTGATGTCAGTCACACCCAGTTCGATCGGACCGGCAGGCGCAGAAGTCGGCGCGGGTGTCAGGGTCACCGAGCCTTCATCGATCTGATAGTGCAGGCCACTGCCTTGCAGCAATTGGCGCAAGGCCTGCTCCGGTGAGAGGTCACCGTCCACCGCTGGGGCTTGTTTGCCGGCCACCAGATCAGGGCTGAAAAAAACCTGCAACGACGTTTGTTGTCCCAACTCACTCAGGGCCTGGCCCAACGGCTGCGCCGGGATATGGATGCCATCAGCGGCAAATGCCTGGGGTAGCCCGGCACTGACGGCCAGGGCCAGGGAAAGGCGCAGCCAAGGTGAATTGTTGTTTTTAGCGGTGGTTTTCTTCACGTCGAACATTGTCCTGTAGATCGCAAACATGTGCGGCTGTTAATGCAAACCAGTTGCAGTTGAACAAGAAGACGATGAACTCAAAAAAAACCTGAATCGGTTTGGAAATTAATTGGAAATTATTTCCTGGCTGCCGTCATCGAGGGTGCGCACGGCCACCGGCAGGATGCTCGGCAAGGCCTTGAGCAGCGCGTCGGTGTTGTCGGATTTGAACACGCTGGTCAGGCGCAAATGGCCCACATTGTCGTTGGCGACCGTGAGGGGTTTGTCGCGGTAGCGCGAGACTTCGGCGGCGACTTCGCTGAGGCTGGCGTTGTTGAACACCAGTTTGCCGCTGCGCCAGGCCGTCAGTTCTGCCGGGTTGACCGCGTAGGCAGCGGCCACTTGGCCCTGGGCATTGATTTGCGTGCCGAGGCCCGCGGTCAGGCTGACGACATCCGGCCCTTGTCCCTGAACCTTGACCGTGCCCTGCTCCACCGCCACCCGGGTTTGCGAGAGGTCGCGGCGCACATCGAAACGCGTGCCGGTGACCGTGACCTTGCCACTCCCCGCCTCGACCACGAACGGCCGGCTGCTGTCGTGCTCGACGCTGAACATCGCTTCGCCTTCAGTCAGCTCGACGCCGCGTCGGTCTTGTTCGTAGCGCACCTGAACGCGGCTGCGGCTGTTCAAGTCGATCACCGACCCATCGGGCAACGCCACATGGCGACGCTCGCCCAATGCTGTGGAAAATTCAGCCGTGTACGCCGCCGGGTGATTCAAACCGCTGAACAATCCCAAACCCAGCGCCACCGCCGCCACACTCGCCGCTACTGCATAACGCGCCAACAGCGAGCGCCTGCGATGGGTTGGCGGCGTTTCACACAAGGCTTGCAGACGCTTGGCCGGCACGAGATCAGCCGCCGTCCACAAACCTTCAAGCAACTGGAATTCATCGCGATGCTGAGGGTGTTCGTCCAGCCAGGCTTCGAAACGCCGGTATTCCTTGAGATCCATCGCCGGTTCCTGCAAACGCACAAACCAGCGCGCCGCATCATCTCGAACCGTTGTTTGCCCGCACGCACAATCACGAGTATCCATCATGGAAGTTCCTGTTTGGCTGGGGGTGAGCAGGCGTGGCCGATCATGGCTGCAATCCGTCGAGGCGGTCGCGCAGATGCCGCAGGGTGCGGATCATATACTTTTCCACCATGTTCTTGGACAGACCCAGGCGTTCGGCGATTTCAGCCTGGGTCAGGCCTTCGATCTTCTGCCAGACAAACACTTTGCGGCAATTGAGCGGCAGCTCGGTGAGCGCCTGTTCGATGGAGTCCGCCAACTGGATCGCCTGCATGAACTGCTCCGGGTCGCCTGACGACGACACACTGTGATCAATCGCCTGCGACTCCATGGCGCCCCGCCGGTCCTCACGTCGATAACCATCGACCGCAATGTTGCGCGCGGTCTGGTGCAAATACGCCCGGGGTTGTTCCACTGCCGCTGAATCGGACTCAAGCACCCGCACAAAGGTGTCGTGGGCCAGATCCTCGGCCTGCTGACGATTTCTCAGGCGACGGGTCCAGGTGCCAACCAACTCTTCGTAATGCTCGAAAAAGCTGTGCCTGCGAGGCAGCTTGGGGATCATTGTAGTGTGCTGTGGAGACGAGGCGTGAATAGTAATGCTTCCTATTAAGGAGAAGCAATGGATTCCATCTCGCCCGCGTCGCCGTCAGTCAGCCAAACCAACGACCCCCATTGCAGGGGCCGTCGTCAATCAATAAATCAGTGCGCGATACACACCGATTTCAACTCGGTATACGCCTCGATCACCGCGCGACCGAACTCGCGCCCCATGCCCGATTGCTTCACCCCACCAAACGGCATCGCCGGGTCGAGCAGCACGTGGGCGTTGACCCACACGGTGCCGGCTTCGATGCGTGGTACCAGGTTCATGGCTTTGCCCAGATCGTTGGTCCACAGGCTGGCGGCCAGGCCGTAACGGTTGTCGTTGGCCAGGGCGATCACGGCGTCTTCGTCGTCGAACGGCATCACCCCCAGCACCGGCCCAAACACTTCTTCGCGGGCCACGGCCATGCTGTGGTCGATGTCGGCCAGAATGGTCGGCTGCACGTAGAAGCCCTCGCCTTCCAGCAACTCACCGCCCGCCACCACGCGCGCGCCTTCGCGGCGCGCCAGTTCGATGTGCTTGAGCACGCTTTGCTGTTGCTTGCGCGACACCAGCGGGTTGATCGCTGCATTGCAATTCATGCCCGCGCCAATCGGCATTGCCGAGACGGCTGCCGCCAGCGCCTCGACGAACTGATCGTGAATCGAGCGATGCACATAGAAGCGCGACGCCGCCGCGCAGACCTGGCCGTTGTTCAGCAGGCCGCCGAGGATTGCGCCCTGCACTGCTTTCTCGACGTCGGCATCGGCGAGCACGATCATCGGGTTTTTGCCGCCCAGTTCCAGCGAGAAGCGCGTCATGTTTTCCATGCACGCCACGCCAACGCTTTTGCCCACCGCCGTGGAGCCGGTGAACGACACTTTGCTCACCAGTGGATGCGCGGTCAGCACGCCGCCGACCGAAGCACCGCCACCGGTGACAACGTTGAATACGCCGGCCGGAATGCCCGCTTCAAGCGCCAGCTCAGCCAGGCGCATTGCCGTCAGCGGCGTTTCCATGGCCGGTTTGATGATCACCGTGCAACCGGTGGCCAAGGCAGGCATCAGTTTCCAGGCAGCGATCAGCAGCGGGAAGTTCCACGGCACGATGCCGACCACCACGCCCACCGGCTCACGCTTGGTGAACGCGGTGAACTTGGCGCCTGGTGGCAGCGGGATCGACACGTCGAAAGTCTGCCCTTCGATCTTGGTCGCCCAACCGGACATGTAGCGCATGAACTCCACGGTCGCATTCAAATCCAGCGCGCGGGCCATGTTGATCGACTTGCCCTGGCTCAGGGTTTCCAGCTGCGCCAGCTCTTCGGCATGCGCCTCGACCAGCGCGGTGAAGTTCAGCAGGATGCGTTCGCGGTCCGCCGGACGCAGGCCCGACCACACACCGGACTTGAACGCCTTGTGCGATGACTGCACGGCTTGCTCGACCACATCCAGCGGCGCATCCAGGGTTTCGCACAGGGTTTGCCCGGTGGCCGGGTTGACCACGGCAATGGTCGGGCCGTCGGCCAGTACCCATTGACCGTCAATGAAGCAGCCATGACGGCGGTCGAGGAAGGCAGCCACCTGCGGCAGAATTTCAACGTTGCTCATAATTCACCTGTCGTTCAAACGAGTGGTTCAGCCAGAAAAAATCCGGCTGATTAGCGTTGTTCTTTGAGGAAGCACACGACCGTCTGGCGATCATCTGCAGAAGCCAGCCCCATGTAGGGCATGTAAGTCCCGGGCACATAGGCCTGGGGTTGGGTGATCAGTTGGGTGATGGTTTCGGCCTGCCAGGTCACGTCTTTGCTGCGCATCGCCTGGGAGTAACTGAAGCCTTCCAGCGAGCCGGATTTGCGTCCAACCACGCCCGCCAGGTTCGGCCCCATCATGCCGGCCATGCCTTTGCTCACCGAGTGGCAAACCCCGCATTCATTGGCGAACACCTGGGCGCCGTGGCCCTGGTCCGGCGCGCAATCGGCGGCGACTACGGTTTGCGCCAGCACCAGCGACAGCAAACCGACGAGGGAGAATTTCTGCGAAGTGAACATAGGAAACGACCTTGAAAATCCGTAAGGGGAAGCATCAGCAGGGTTGATACCGATTGTCAGCGGTCAGTGCCACGCAGGTTTTGCCCTGCGTGCCAGTCGTATTGGCAAGGCTGCCAAACCACCCACTTTGGCAAGCACAGGCAACTCTTTGGCAACCACACAAAAGGGCAAAAAAGTTCCGGGCCGTAGTATCGAAAAAGACCTCAACCCTGTGGTCAAGAACAAGAATGGATGCCACACCATGCTCAAGTCCCCCTTGCTTCGTCTCTCGACGCTCGCGCTGATGATCGGCGCCACCCAGGCCAATGCCTACGAACTGTATGCCGATGGCGACAGTCACCTGAACGCCACGCTGGAAGCGGTATTCGGCATTTTCCACAGCCAGGAAAACTACGCGCTGTCCGGTCGCCTCAATGAAGGTTCTTCGTCGTGGCGCGAGGGCTACATCAAATACGGCCTGAGCTTCGACAAAGGCCTGGCCGGTGCCGGCACCGCGTATGGCGCGGCGAACATGCTCAGTTCCGGCACCTGGGGCGATGGCGATGCTGCCGGTTTCAGCGACGGTACGGAACGCACCACCAAGTTCGAAGACGCCTACCTTGGCTGGCGCTCGGGCAAGCTGTTCGAAGCGCTGGGGAACGACGGTGTCGACCTGTCCTTCGGACGCCAGAACATCGTGGTCGGCGACGGATTCCTGATCGACGGCGACGCCTTGAACATGGGCAAGGGCCTGGCCGACGGTGAGTTCAATCGCGGCGGCGCCTACTACCTCGCCGCCCGTAAAGCCTTCGACGAAACCGCCGTGCTGCGCCTCGGTGGCAAGCAAGGCTGGCGTGGCGACCTGATGTGGCTCAAATCGGATAACCGCGCCCAAGCGAAAACCGAAATGTACGTCGGCACCCTCGAACACGTGGCCGAAGAAGGCACCGTGGGCCTGACCTACATCGACACCACTGACGTCGACGAACAATTCGCCTCGCCATCGCAGCTGGAGCGCGACGGCATGAAGACCTACAGCCTGCGTGCGACGGGTAATGCCGGGGTGAAAAACCTGTTCCTGTCCGGCGAATACGCCAAGCAGGACAAACCACACGCCAGCAACGAAGACGCTTGGTATCTGGAAGCCGGCTGGACCTTTGCCGACGTGGCCTGGACGCCCTATGTCAGCTACCGCTACAGCCGTTTCTCGGAAGGTTACGACACGCTGTTCTACGGTTTCAGTCGCGGCTATGGCACCTGGTTCCAGGGCGAAGTCGCGGGCAACTATGCCGGCCCGTTCAACGCCAACTCACGCATCCAGAACGTCACGCTGAAGGTCTCGCCGCTGGAGAACCTCAACGTCGGCGCGATGTATTTCAACTTCGACACCATCGACCGCAACCTCGGCAACACCGATGGCCACGAAGTCGACCTGTATGCCGAATGGCACGTCAACGAACACCTGACCGTGATGCCATTGATCGGCCTCTACCAGCCGGACAAGAGCGCTGAACAGGGCGGCACGCAACTGGGCAACAACGACAAGAACCTCTACAGCCAAGTGGTGTTTGCTACCACGTTCTAAGTCAGACCGGGGCAGTGGCGCATCCGCTGCCCCCTATGGAAAAAGGCCTTTCCAATGCACTCAAGATTCCTGACGATCCAGAGCAAGATCGCCCTGCTCGCCGGCCTTTGCCTGTTGCTGGTGGTGGGTTTGCTGATGGGCTTGTCGCTGTATCAGACTCACCAAAGCAGCCAGCAAGTGGCACACGCCAGCAGTGAAATGCTCGCCAACGCCGCCAAGGAACACATGCAGGCGCTGGGCAATGTGCAGGCGATGCAGGTGCAACGCACCTTCATGCAGACCCACGAATATGGCCAAGGCTTGTCGCGCTATGTGTTGTACCTGCGGCAACTGCAGCAGCAGGGCAAATTGACCCGACCGCAATTACGCCAGGAACTGAGCGCCCAGCTGCACCAGGCCCTGATCGACAAGCCCGACCTGCTCGGGCTTTATGTCATTTTCGAACCCGATGCCCTCGACGGTGCCGACGCCGGTTTCATCGATCAGGCCGCCGTGGGCAGCAACGAAACCGGGCGCTTCTCCTTGTATTGGGTACAAAGCAAACCCGGCGAACTGCAAGCGGTGATCGGCGACGAAGCCCTGCTGGCCAACACCTCGCCCGGCCCCAGCGGCGCGCCGTACAACGCCTTCTATACCTGCGCCCGCGATACCCGTCAGGCCTGCGTGCTGGAGCCGTACTTCGACGAAGCCTCGGGCAGCCGCAAACTGGTGACCAGCATTGCGTTCCCGCTGATGGACAACGGCAAAGTCATCGCCGTGGTCGGCCTCGACATCAACCTCGCCGCCCTGCAACACAACAGCGAAGCCAGCGCCCATCAACTGTTCGATGGCCACGGGCAGATCAGCATCGTCAGCCCGCGCGGGGTAATCTCCGCCAACAGCCAGGACGTCAGCCGCCTCGGCCAGCCGCTGGACGATGTCCCGGTGATGGACGCCTTGCGTCAGGGCCAGGCGCAGGTGTTTGTCGACCAGCAGCAGATCAACGTCCTCGAACCGCTGGCGCCGATTGCCGGCGCTGCGCCGTGGGGCGTGTTGGTCGGTGTGCCGCAAGATGTGTTGCTGGCACCGGTGACCACGCTGCAAAACGAACTCGATGCCCAAGGTGTGCAAAGCACCGCGCTGGAATTGTTGTTGGGCGGCGGCTCGGCCCTGCTGGGTCTGGTCTTGATCTGGTATGCGGCGTTTCGCATCACCCGACCGCTGCAAGTGCTGACGCGGGTCATGGAAGACATTTCCCTCGGCGAGGGCGATTTGACCCGGCGCCTGGCGGTGCAATCACGGGATGAAATCGGCCAGTTGGCGACCGCGTTCAACCGCTTCGTCGAGCGCATCCATCACTCGATCCGTGAAGTGTCATCGGCGGCGCTCGGCGTCAACGAAGGCGCCAAGCGTGTGCTGCTGGCCTCGAACTCGTCGCTGAGCAACTTCGACGAACAATCGACCCGCACCAACAGCGTCGCCGCCGCGATCAACCAACTGGGCGCCGCCGCGCAGGAGATCGCGCATAACGCGTCCGATGCGTCGCAACAGGCTTCCGCCGCGCGGCAGCAAGCCGAAGATGGCCGCCAAGTGGTGGAGCGCACGATTCAGGTGATGAACGAACTGTCCGGCAAGATCAGCACTTCGTGCGTCAACATTGAAGTACTCAACACCAAAACCGTGAACATCGGACAGATCCTCGAAGTCATCAAAGGCATCTCGCAACAGACCAACTTGCTGGCGCTGAACGCCGCCATCGAAGCCGCCCGCGCGGGTGAAGCGGGCCGTGGTTTTGCGGTGGTCGCCGACGAAGTGCGCAGCCTCGCTGGGCGCACGCAAACCTCGGCAGCGGAGATCCAGCAGATGATTGAAGAGTTGCAAATCGGCGCACGCGAATCGGTCGTGACCATGACCGAGAGCCAGCAACACAGCGAAGAAAGCGTCAGCATCGCCAACCTGGCCGGCAAACGCTTGAGCAGCGTGACCCAGCGGATTGGCGAGATCGACAACGTCAACCAGTCGGTGGCGGCAGCAACTGAAGAACAGACATCGGTGGTTGAGGCGCTGAATGTCGACATTACCGAGATCAACACGCTGAACCAGCAAGGGGTGGAGAATTTGCAGTCGACGTTGCGGGCGTGTACGGAGCTGGAAAGGCAGGCGGATCGGTTGAATCAGCTTGTGGGTAGTTTCCGGATCTGAAGGGTGTGACCGTTTTTGTGGTGAGGGAGTTTTCTCCCCCGCCACAGGGTTTCAGTAGCTACCCAATTACTGGAAGGTTGGCTCGGCGCAAGTCGCTGATGTAGCACGAAGTGTACGCAGCCCCAAAAGAACGACCACCACCATTACAAGCCCCGCGCCAATGGCTACGCCGAACCCTGCCCGCGCACCATAAACATCGATAATCAAACCCGAAAGCACTCCACCGAGTGCTACGCCGATGCTGATGCCAGTCGTCATCCACGTCAGTCCTTCGGTGATCCTCGACGGTGGAACAATGATCGCACCGAGATTCATGACGATGACCATAGTCGGCGCGAATGACATTCCTGCCACAAAGAGCATTCCGGAAAGGATGTAGACGTCCGGTGAAAATATAGGCAGCACCGCTGTTACTGCTGTTACCAGTACCCCAATAAAGAACTGCTTTTCAATTGGCAAGGCAACCCTTAGCGCACCGAAAGTGAGGCCAGCGATCATGGAGCCGAGCGCATAGGCTGCCAGGATAAAGCTGGCGGATGTTGGCCAGCCTTGAGCGTTGGCGAAGGCAACAACCGCCACATCGATCGAACCGCCAATCACACCCATCGCTAGAAGCGCCAGAACAATGGTGCGAACACCGGGGATGAGCAAGGTCGAGCTTGCGTTCCGCCGGCTGCCCACAACCACTTTCGGCTCAGTCTGCCGCTGAAGAAGAAAAGCCGTTACGCCGATGACCAGAAGCACGACGGCAACAAGAGGCCCAGCTTCGGCGAAGTAGCTGGTGCTCAGACCAATGGCGAGTGGGGGGCCAATAATAAAGGCGAGTTCAGTCAGAACAGTGTCCAGGGAGAAGGCCGTGTGTAATTGCGGCTTGCCACGGAAAAGCTGCGTCCAGCGTGCTCTTATCATGGCGGGCATGCTCGGCATCGTGCCCGCCAGTGCCGCCAGAATAAAAAGCAGTAAGGTCGGAGCCCTCACGTAGACAGCCATTATCAGCGCCAGCAACATACCAATGCTGAACGCTGTAACAAAGGGCAGAACCCGACTCTGACCCCGTTGATCAACGAGTTTCGATATCTGCGGACCGATCAGCGCATTCGCTAATGTAAATGTGCCTGCGACCGAGCCAGCCAACCAATAAAGACCGGTCTGCTGCACCAACATGGTAATGATGCCGATGCCGATCATTGCCTGTGGAAGACGGGCGATGG
The DNA here is from genome assembly GCF_030209165.1 of Pseudomonas sp. fls2-241-R2A-110. Taxonomy (NCBI): domain Bacteria; kingdom Pseudomonadati; phylum Pseudomonadota; class Gammaproteobacteria; order Pseudomonadales; family Pseudomonadaceae; genus Pseudomonas; species Pseudomonas sp. fls2-241-R2A-110. The sequence continues at coordinate 62,138 of NZ_JARVSN010000039.1, forward strand.
AGCTCGCGATGACTAACCCCATGACGCCAGGGGTTGTCAGTAATTCGCGATAGGGATTAGCCATCATTTCTCCAGATTGTAATTTGCGCTGATGAGTAGCCCGCTGCACGCGTTCACCAGTCAGATTCCGACAACGCTTCAGCGAGAAGCTCAGGTACGGCATCCGGGGCAGTCGATTCTTTCTCTCGACAATAGGTCCTTGCTGACAAGGTACACGGCCGTTGGGTTTAAAGCCCTGGAGCGGAAAAATTCAGAAGGGGCTGACAGCAAGGTCTTACAGATAGGTTTGGTTCACTTTTGACCGAGGTGATGCCATCGCGGGCAAGCCCGGCTCCTACAGGTTTTGAGGTGTTCACAAAATGACTGAACACTGCAAAACCTGTGGGAGCCGGGCTTGCCCGCGATGAACGATGACGCGGAGTTTCAGTGGTTACCGGGGCAGCTCAATTTCAAACCTTAGGAAGATCCATCCTATAACCCGCCCCCGGCGCCCCTTCATGCATCGCCGCTTGAATGTCTGCATACAAAGCATTCGCCTCAGCGGTAGTGATCGATCGCGAACAATCACGCAGCACCACACGCAAAAGCACATTCTCCTGGCCCGGCAGCATCCCGAGTCGCTCAATGGCTTGCGAGGGTAAATCCAAGAAATCCCAACGACACTTGATCTGCATCTCTTCGATCCAGTCAGAACTGTCACCCGCAGCCAGCAACATCCTCTCGGTCAACACTTCTTCGCTTAACCCCGGTGTTACAGCCAACGAAATGTCGCGAGCAATCGACGGCAAACGAGATACCGCAGTCCATGGATTCAGATCATGCATCTGCGCCTGCACTCGCGTGTTCTGATCGCGTAACAAGCGAATATCCGGGATGCCTTTGCGCAACATGGTCAGGCGATCCAGTCCCATCCCGAGCGCCAGCCCTCCGTGACGCAAAGGGTCGATCTTCAAGCGTTCCAGCAAAGACTTCGCGATACGGCCGCACTCCAGCACCTCGACCGGCGTGTTGTCATTCAACACATTCACTTCAATTCCGCCCTCGGTGTAGTGATGCGGACTGTCGCTGTAGACCCAGGATTTTCCAGGAACGGCAGACTTGAGGATGTCGCCGACCAGACGCAACAGATGCTCATGCGTAGACAACTCCGGATCGCCCAGCACCCAGATATCCATCTGATGCGGCTCCGCGCAATGCCAGCGATCCCGACTATCACGACGGAAAGTAATACCCGGCGCCGCCAGCAAGATCGTTTGCACCGGTTGCCGCACCAGAGCCGCTTGCTGGAGCGCTGCCGGAATCTGGCTGGTGGTTTGTGTACGTAATAGTGAGCATTCGTCGACCCAGCGGGTGTGTTCACTCCCGAGCGTGACTTCTGCCGGGTCATAGCCGAGTAAACCGTAGTTTTCTTCGGCGGACACAATCCGCGGCCCTGTCTGCAATTGAGCTTGAGGCCAGCCTTTTTCCGCGAGCCCTTGGAGGATTTCAGTTAGCAGAAGCCGGAGGGCGTGATCGGGATTGTTTGATTCGGTTAGATCAACCAGTAACAGCGCCTGTTTAAGTACCGCGCCCGTAACGGTTTTCCTTGAAGTTGTGTCCATGCTGTTTCTCTCGACAATGGGTCCTTGCCGAAAAGGTACACAGCTATTGGTGCGTACAGCCGAAGAGCAGGAAAAATCAGATGGTGCTGACAGCACGGTCCTACTTTTTTTTTGGGGGGGGTTAACACGTGAAGGGGTTGATGCGTGGGAATGGGTTCAATGATGACCGAGGCGATGCCATCGCGAGCAGGCTCACTCCCACATTGGATCGCGTCCGACTGGAGAACGCGGTCAAATGTGGGAGTGAGCCTGCTCGCGATGAACGATGACGCGGTATCAGTGATTACTTGGGCAGTTCGATGTTATCCAGCATCCGATTCACCGCCAGCTCCGCCTGCATGATGATCTGCTGAATCCCCAGTGCCGTATGCCGGTGCGGGCCTTCGAGGTACGCGGCGAAGTCGGCCGTCATGACGCTGGCCGAGGCCAGGGATTCGCAGGTGTGTGCCAGCAGGTCTTCGTCCCGGATGTCCGGCGCGATCATGAACATGGTGCTGGGTTTGCGCACGAGCGGGGGCTTGAGGGCGGCGGGGTTGAGGTAGTGATCGAGGGCGCGGTCGGCGGCTTCGTGGAATTTCTTTGAATCGACTGATTCGTAGGGGGATGCCGGATCTGTGTCTGGCGGGTTTGGAGTTACCTTGAACATATTCATTCGTTCCTTACTGGGCAGCCACGCCTCGCTACTAATACGAGGGGTGGCGGCTGTACGCAGGTTAGTAGACCGGGGAACGAAGGCAAAGCCGGCGCGTCCGAGGACGCCCTGCGCACAACCACCATCAAATACAGGCATCGAAATACCTGTCTGACAGACGCTTGTGCAGCCTTCACATCCTCGGGCTACTAAACCCGATCACTGGGAATCAGTGACGGGGATCAAGTTACCGAGGGCGTCCAAAGCGCACAAGCCGGCCGATTCTGGCGTAGTCGTAGGCAATGGAGCAAGGCGTTGTAGCTTTCAGGAAGTAACCTTAAACACCCTTAAACAAGCACTCCGAATTGAGGCCGCCATCGCGGGCAAGCCCGCTCCCACAGTTGACCGAGTTGTCCAGACGAACGCGATCTAATGTGGGAGCAACTGTCTTGATGACTTTATTTTGAAGGTTTATCAAAAGACAGCTGAACGATCAAAATGTTGGCGATTGAGATGGCGCCGATGAACGACAACGCGATCCACCTGCGCTCCAAAAACCTGAATCTGGCACCCACAAACAACCACTTGGCATCCCCGCAAACAAGCCCCGCCGCCCGCCGCGCGTAGTATCAAAACCGATCCCCTTCTCTACCCCAAAAACAACAATTCGACCCTCGGGTCGCGGGAGACTTCTGTGCTTAAGAAAAGTGCGTTGGGCTGGCCAAAGATTGCCGGCCTTGGAATTGCGTTGGTGGTGGCCGGGCAGTTTTCCGGCTGGAATTTCGGGCTGATGGCCGGCGGCTGGATGAACATGCTGATCGCCACGGTGCTGATGGCGTTGCTGTGCGGTGGCCTGGCGTTGTGCGTGGCCGAGTTGTCGACCGCGCTGCCGAGTGCCGGTGGCGTATTCGTTTATGCGCAAAGCGCCTTCGGGCCGTTCGTGGGTTATCTGGTCGGTGTCGCCTGTGCGTTGGCGCTGACCATCGGCACCGGTGCGGCGGCGACGTTCATTTGCGCCTACACCGAATCGATGTTCGGGCTCGGTGGCTGGCCGGTGAAAATCGCCCTGTTCGCGGTGATCATTGGCATCCACATCCGGGGCGTCGGTGAGGCCATGGGCCTGACCATGGTCGCGGGCGCCATCGCGGTCGTTGCGCTGCTGATCTTTGGCGTGGCGATGGCGCCGCATGTCGAACTGGCGAACCTGTTGAAAATGCCGGCGGCCATTGGTGGTCCGTCCGTCAGCCTCGGCGGGATTTTCGCCTGTGTGCCGTTCGCCATCTGGCTGTTCATCACCGTCGAGCAAACCGGCTCGGCCGCTGAAGAAGCGCACAACCCCGGGCGCAGCATGCCGCGTGGCATCCTCGCCGCCATCGGCACGTTGCTGGTGACCGCGCTGGTGGTGTTGGTCTGCGCGCCGGGTGCCGGAGGTGTCGAGTTGGTGGGGTCGGCGGGCGATCCGCTGTATGCCGCGATGACCAGCACCAACGTCTACGGCGATGCGTCGTGGCTGGCCAAAGTGATTGGCTGCGGCGCGGTGTTCGGTCTGATCGCCACGTTCTTCTCGCTGATCTACGCCGCCTCGCGGCAATTGTTCGCCATGGCCCGCGACGGTTTGTTCCCGCAATGGCTGGGCAAAACCGGCAAGCGCGGCACGCCGTTCCCGGCCCTGCTGCTGATCGGCGCGATCGGCCTGCCGTTGTCCGCCATCGACCCGGCCACGGTGATGCTCGCAGTCGTGCTGCTGCTCAACGTTTGCTACCTGTTCATTTTCGGCGCCTACCTAAGAATCAAAAGCAGCCAGCCTGATTTGCCGCGTCCGTTCCGTCTGGCCGGCGGCACTGTGGTTGCCTGGCTGGGCCTGGCCTTGACGCTGGTGGTGATCGCCGCCTGCTTCCAACTCGACATGCTGATGCTGATCGCCCTCGCGGCGACCTTCGTCCTGTGCACGTTCAACTTCCTGCTGCGCGCCCACCTGCAAGGCCGCACCACTGCCATCGAGGTTCCCGACCATGCCTGAAGACACCCTCCTGCAACGCCGCCATCGCGTCCTCGGCAGCGCTTCACCGTTGTTCTACGACAACCCCCTGCACCTGGTGCGCGGCGAAGGCGTCTGGCTGTTTGACGTCGACGGCCGCCGTTATCTGGACGTCTACAACAACGTACCCTGCGTCGGCCATTGCAACCCGCACGTGGTGGAGGCGATGCACCGTCAGGCGATGACGCTGAATATTCACACTCGCTATCTGGACGAAAACGTCGTGCGTTACGCCGAGCGCCTGACCGCCACGTTCGCCGAACCGCTCGACACCGCAATGTTCACCTGCACCGGCAGCGAAGCGAATGAACTGGCGCTGCGCCTGGCGCGGTTTGCCAGCGGCGGCACCGGCATCATCGTCAGCGACTACAACTACCACGGCAACTCGTCGTCGCTGGCCGAAGTCACCACCGCGCTGCCTTCGCCCGAGCCATTCGCCGCACACGCTCGCGCGGTGCCGATCCCGTGTCTGTACCACACGCCGGCAGGCACCAGCGAGGCTGAGTTGACCGAGCAATATGCCGCCAACATCAAAGCCGCCATCGCCTCGATGCAGGCGCAAGGGATTCGCCCTGCCGCGCTGCTGATCGACACGCTGTTCGCCAACGAAGGTTTGCCACGGGTACCGGCCGGGTTTGTCGCCAAGGCCGCCGAACTGATTCGCGCGGCGGGCGGTTTGTTCATCGCCGATGAAGTGCAATCCGGGTTCGGCCGCACCGGCGATCATCTGTGGGGCCATCAGGCGCACGCCGTGGTCCCCGACATCGTTACCTTGGGGAAACCGATGGGCAACGGTTATCCGCTGGCCGGGCTGATCACCCGAAAATCGCTGGTCGAGGCGTTCGGGCGCAGCGCTATGTATTTCAACACCTTCGGCGGCTCGCCGGTCGCCGCAGCGGTGGGCATGGCGGTGCTTGATGTCATCGAAGACCAACAGTTGCTGAGTAACGCGCAATCCGTCGGCGCCTATGTGCAGCAACGTCTGCAATTGTTGGCCAGCAAGCATTCGATCATTGGCGATGTGCGCGGCAAAGGGTTGTTCTTCGCCATGGAACTGGTGCGCGACCACGCCAGCAAGGAGCCTGCCGGCCTCGAGGCGCGCAAGGTGGTGAATGACATGCGCGAGAACGGCGTGCTGATCAGCAAGATCGGCGCCGGCGACAACATTCTCAAACTACGGCCGCCGTTGGTGTTCAACCGCGATCACGCCGACCTCTTCGTTGACACACTGGACAGCGCCCTGAGCGCAATCTGAGGCCTTGCCATGACTGATTTCCACACCCTGACCCACGACCAGCAAGTCGCCAAACTGCACAACCTTGCCCGCCATGCCCTGCAACAGTGGGACGGCGTGTTTGGTGAGATCGAACTGGTGAAATTCCGCGAAAACGCGGTGTTCTCAGCGCGGCGCGAGGACGGCCAGCGCGTCGCCCTGCGCATCCATCGCAACGGCTATCATTGCGAGGCGGCGCTGCGTTCCGAGCTGCAATGGATGGAAGCGCTGGCCACGGCTGGCATCACCGTGCCGCAGATCATTCGGGCGCGGGACGAGCGGCACTTGGTCGAAGTCGTCCACGCCGACATCGGCGAACCGCGGCATGTCGACATGCTCGCCTGGCTGCCCGGCGCGACGGCGGGCACCTCCGAAGCCGGGGTACAGGCTGACACTGAAATTGATTTTCTGTTTGCCGAGGCCGGCGCAATTGCCGCGCGGATTCACTTGCACGCGGCGGATTGGCAGCAGCCGGACGAGTTTGTGCGCCATGCGTGGGATGAGGATGGATTGATCGGCGCCAATCCGTTCTGGGGACGGTTTTGGGAGCTGGAACAGCTCAGCAATGATCAACGGGCGCTGTTGCAGGAAGCCCGCCGCCGCGCACGCAGCGACCTGCGTCGATACGGCCGGCACCTGAAGAACTTCGGCATGATTCACGCCGATCTGGTGCCGGAGAACCTGCTGATCGAAGGGCCGCAACTGCGCCTGATCGACTTCGATGATGCGGGGTTTGGCTGGCACATGTTCGAACTGGCGACCGCGCTGTATTTCTGTTTGGATGATCCGCGTTATGAGCAGATCAAAGCATCACTGCTTGCGGGCTATGACGCGGTCAAACCGCTGACCGAGGCGGATCGCAGCACATTGGCGCTGTTTCTGATGCTGCGCGGCACAACGTATCTGGGCTGGATTCATACCCGCAAAGGCACGCCGACGGCGATTGAAATGGCGCCGATGTTGATCGAACGGGCGTGTCAGTTGGCTCGGGAATATCTGCAAGAGTAATCACCACAGATCGTTCCCAAGCTCTGCGTGGGAACGATCTAACGCGGTGTTTCAGCAAGTCGCCGCAGCATGCTCAACCCGATGAAACAACCGGTTGAAGTACACCAGGCTATCCCCTTCCCCGCGCACGCCCACCTTCGACAATTCCACAAACATCACAGAGTGCGACCCCACCTCCTTGCACTCGGTAATCCGCCCTTCCAGTTGCACCAGGGCATCGCGCAGCACCGGCACATCGGCCGCGCCGTCGTCCCACAGGTCCCAAGCGAATCGTTCGGCCATCGACACTTGGGTCATGCCGGCGAAGTGTCGGGCCAGTTCTTCCTGTTCGCTGCACAGCACGTTGACGCACAAGTGGCCGTTGGTGCGGAACACGTCGTGGGTGGCGCTGTTGCGGTTGACGCAGACCAGCACGGTCGGTGGCGAGTCGGTGACCGAGCACACCGCGCTGGCGGTGATCCCGCAGCGGCCGCCGGGGCCGTTGGTGGTGATGATGTTCACCGCAGCAGGCAGCTGCGCCATGGCGTTGCGAAAGTCGATTTGCTGCTGGCTCAGGTCGGCCATGTCGATGCCCCTTCCTTCAGGAGGACCGTCGTTGCGCGGCCCCAAGTGATGGAACAAGACTAAGGCCCGGCGTCGCCCGCAACCATTGCAACGATCCCCATGGCGAGGTGGGCTTTCCGCTAGTCGACTAGGTGGTTTCTTTATCGTCAGGGCCCGTCACAGTGAGTATTCTGCAGGGAGGCGCCAACATAGGCGTCGACGTCCGCCGCAGCGTGCTCGCGTGCGAAAACAATAATTAGAAATTCTCGTGGCAGTCCCTGATGGAAACCCGCAAACCGATTGTTTATATCGTCGATGACGACAAAGACCTGCGAACCTCGCTCGCCTGGTTGCTGGAGTCGGTCAGCGTGCAAGCGCAATGCTTTGCCGGCGCTGAAGAGTTCCTGAGCCAGTACGACCCCAAGCAACCGGCGTGCCTGGTGCTGGACGTACGCATGCCGGAAACCAGTGGTTTTCAGTTGCAGGAAATCCTCAACCAGCGGGGCAGCACCTTGCCGACGATTTTCGTCTCGGCCCATGGCGACATTCCGATGTCGGTCACGGCAATGAAAAACGGCGCACTGGATTTCGTCGAAAAGCCCTACAACCCGCAACAGATGATCGACCGCATACAAGCGGCGCTGAAGACCGCCGTGCACGCCCAGGCCGAGCAGCAGCAACGCCAGCACCTGCAAGGCAAGCTCGCGCTGCTGACCAGTCGGGAACGGGAAGTGTTGATGCTGGTGATCGATGGCAAGGCCAGCAAGGTCATCGCCCGAGAGCTGAACATCAGCGTGAAAACCGTTGATGTTCACCGCACCAAGATCAAGGAAAAGATGGGCGTGAGCAGCATTGCCATGCTAGTGCGTGAGGTGCTGCATTTGCCGGTGGATGAGCCTGCGCGGCATTGAGCCTGAATTTTCGGCGATCTTCGAACCGCCATCGCGAGCAGGCTCGCTCCCACAGTTGACCGAGTTGTCCGCAAGGGTGCAGTCCAATGTGGGAGTGAGCCTGCCCGCGATGAGGCCGGCACATTCAACATTGCGGCGTCTGACACTCCGCCATCGCGGGCAAGCTCGCTCCCACAGTTGATCGAGTAGCCCGCAAGGATGCAGTCCAATGTGGGAGTGAGCCTGCTCGCGATCGGGCCGGCACATTCAAGATTGCGGCGTCTGACACTCCGCCATCGCGAGCAAGCCCGCTCCCACAGTTGATCGAGTAGTCCGCAAGGATGCAGTCCAATGTGGGAGTGAGCTTGCTCGCGATGAGGCCGGCACATTCAAGATTGCGGCGTCTGACACTCCGCCATCGCGGGCAAGCCCGCTCCCACAGTTGATCGAGTTGTCCGGACGAATGCAGTCCAATGTGGGAGTGAGCCTGCTCGCGATGGGGCCGGCACATTCAATATTGCGGTGCCTGACACTCCGCCATCGCGAGCAAGCTCGCTCCCACAGTTGACCGAGTTGTCCGGACGGACGCAGTCCAATGTGGGAGTGAGCCTGCTCGCGATGGGGCCAGTACATTCAAGATTGCAGCGTCTGACACTCCGCCATCGCGAGCAGGCTCGCTCCCACAGTTGACCGAGTTGTCCGCAAGGATGCAGTCCAATGTGGGAGTGAGCCTGCTCGCAATGAGGCCGGCACATTCAAGATTGCGGCGTCTGACACTCCGCTATCGCGAGCAGGCTCGCTCCCACAGTTGACCGAGTGGTCCGGACGAATGCAGTCCAATGTGGGAGTGAGCCTGCTCGCGATGGGGACAGTAAATTCAAGATTGCGGCGCCTGACACTCCGCCATCGCGAGCAAGCTCGCTCCCACAGTTGATCGAGTTGTCCGCAAGGATGCAGTCCAATGTGGGAGTGAGCCTGCTCGCGATGGGGCCGGCACATTCAAGATTGCGGCGTCTGACACTCCGCTATCGCGAGCAGGCTCGCTCCCACAGTTGACCGAGTGGTCCGGACGAATGCAGTCCAATGTGGGAGTGAGCCTGCTCGCGATGAGGCCGGCACATTCAAGATTTCGGCGCCTGACACTCCGCCATCGCGAGCAAGCTCGCTCCCACAGTTGATCGAGTTGTCCGGACGGATGCAGTCCAATGTGGGAGTGAGCTTGCTCGCGATGGGGCCGGCACATTCAAGATTGCGGCGTCTGACACTCCGCCATTGCGGGCAAGCCCGCTCCCACAGTAGGCGGTAGTGGACACAAAATATGTGTACACCCTGAATCCCTGTGGGAGCGGGCTTGCCCGCGATGAGGCCAGCACATTCAAGATTGCGGCGTCTGACACTCCGCCATCGCGAGCAAGCTCGCTCCCACAGTTGACCGAGTTGTCCGGACGAATGCAGTCCAATGTGGGAGTGAGCCTGCTCGCGATGGGGCCGGCACATTCAATATCGCGGCGTCTGACACTCCGCTATCGCGGGCAAGCCCGCTCCCACAGGTGACCGAGTGGTCTGGACGGATGCAGTCCAATGTGGGAGTGAGCCTGCTCGCGATGGGGCCGGCACATTCAATATCGCGGCGTCTGATACTCCGCCATCGCGAGCAAGCTCGCTCCCACAGTTGATCGAGTTGTCCGCAAGGATGCAGTCCAATGTGGGAGTGAGCTTGCCCGCGATCGGGCCGGCACATTCAAGATTGCGGTGTCTGACACTCCGCCATCGCGGGCAAGCTCGCTCCCACAGTTGACCGAGTTGTCCGGACAAATGCAGTCCAATGTGGGAGTGAGCCTGCTCGCGATGGGGCCGGCACATTCAATATCGCGGCGTCTGACACTCCGCCATCGCGAGCAAGCTCGCTCCCACAGTTGATCGAGTTGTCCGCAAGGATGCAGTCCAATGTGGGAGCGGGCTTGCTCGCGATGAGGCCGGCACATTCAACATTGCGGCGCCTGACACAGCGCTATCGCGAGCAAGCTCGCTCCCACACGCTGTCAGTGGCTATAGCGCTTGCGGTATTCACCCGGCGACACGCCAAACCGCGACTTGAATGCCGACGAAAAGTAGCTCGAATCCGAGAAGCCCCACGCATAGCACAACGCCGAAAGCTTCTGTTCCACATCCGAGCGGCGCAGGTTTTCGGCGCAGAAGTCCAGGCGTCGATGCTTGATGTATTGCGCCACCACCAACCCGCGTTTGGAGAACATCCGGTACAGCCCGCGCACCGAAATCCCCACCTCACGCGCGATCAATTCAGGGCACAGTTCCTCGCTGCTGATGTGTTCGTCGATGTAGGCGATGGTTTTGCGAAACTGCCGCTCGTGCGCATCCACACCGTTGTCCCGGGCGCTGATGCCCGGCAGGAGCAGGCTGACCAGTGCGTCGAGCACCGCTTCGCTTTCCTGCATCTGCAGGCTGTGTTGTTGTCGGGCTTCCAGGACCATGCGGTTGGCCAGTGCGGCCAATGGCGTGTTGGCCGGGATGCGCGTGGCGCAGTTGACGGCGCTGAAGTGCGAGCCGCGCTCCACCACTTGGCGCGGCAGGATCAGTGACAACTGCCGGGAATCGTCGTTGTAGGTCATGTCGCTGGGGCGGCAGGCGTCGATCAGGGCGATGTCGCCACACCCCAGCTGAGCACGGTGTTCGCCCTGTTCGAGTTGCGAGCTGCCGCGCAGTTGGAACACGGCGTAGTAATGGCCGTCGCTGCTGGTGCTGACATCCTTGCTGGTGCGATACAAATGCACGTGGGCCATGTCCACCACGCTGAGGTTGATTGCGCCGCTGCGATATTCCGCCAGCTCACCGTAAAAATTCGCGTCCAGTGCGCGGGCATCGAAACGCCCACAGGCCTGATTGACCTGGCTTAACCAACTTTCAAATGCATCGTTGCGCACTGCCGAAGAAGTAATCATGACCGCAAGGCCTCACGTCAGTTTTATTGTTATTTTTCGACCGCTTCGCCGAGCGGTTCGATGAATGCCGTTTACGTGACCGTCTTCTCCCTTGACGGCCGTGGGGCGCCGATTTAATCGACTCCCACGCAATGTTTCCAGGGGTTTAGCGGGTTACAGGTCCAATACCAGACGAGCGGAAAGTGCTCGCGAAACGCAGGCACAGATCTGTTTATTGCCCGCCTTCTCCTTGTTCGACAAACAGTTGTCGCGATGCTCCGGCACCCCGTCCAGCACCTCGACAATACAGGTGCCGCAAATGCCTTCGCGGCACTCGGTGTCGATGTCACAGCCGTGGGCCTGCAACACGTCGACCAGGCTGGAATCGGCTGGCACGTGAAGCACCACGCCGGAGCTGGCCAGTTCCACTTCGAAGCTCCCGCTCGGGCCCGCATTGGCGGCCGGATCGGCCTGAAAGTGCTCCAGGTGGATGAAATCGTCACAACGGCTGCGCGCCGCTACTTCCACCACTTTGTTCATGAACGGCGCCGGGCCGCAGGTGTAGACGTGTGCAGTGCTGCCGGCCTGACTCAGGCTGTCAGTCAATGCCGCGTCCATGTCGGTGGGCTCGACGCCATAGTGGAACTGCACATTTGCGGCAAAGGTGCTGGCCAATAGCGTGGAAAAAGCCGCGTACTCCGGCGAACGGGCAAAGTAGTGCAGTCGATACGGCTGACCGCTTTCCGCCAGTCGATAGGCCATGCTCAGCAGCGGCGTGACACCAATCCCGGCAGCGAACAGCACGTGCTCGGTGGCCGTCGGGTCGAGGCGGAACAGGTTGCGCGGTGCGCCCATTTCCAGCTCCATGCCCTCTTCCACTTGCTCATGCAGCGCCAGCGAGCCGCCACGCGACTGCGCTTCTTTCTTCACCGCCACCAGGTACGCGCGGCGATCCTGCGGCGGGCTGCACAGCGAATACTGGCGGGTTACCCCGGTCGGTCCGGTCAGGTCGACATGCGCCCCCGGTTCATAACTGTCGAGCGGCTGGCCGTCACTGCGCACGAGGCGAAAGGAACGGATATCCAGCGCTTCGTCGACGATCCTTTCGATCCTCACTTTCATCATTGCATCACCTGAAATACGGTTGGTTTTGTGTATTGAGCAATCCCTGCCGCCGCGACGATCAGCGCATGAACAAGCCGCCGTTGATGTCCCAACATGCCCCCGTGACCGAGGCGGCGTGATCGGCGATCAGCAGCAACACGCTGTCGGCGATGTATCCGGGGTCGCCAAGCACACCGGCCGGGATTATTTTCAGGATCTGTTCCAGGCGCTCCGGCGCCACGGTTTCGCGCACCACCGGCAAATCCAGCGGCCCTGGCGAAATGCTGTTGACCGTCACCCCTTGCGGCGCCAGTTCGCGGGCGAAGACTTTGGTCAACGTCGCCACGCCCCCCTTGGCCGCCGCGTAATGCGCGCCGGTGGCGGTGCCGCCGTTTTGCCCGGCGAGCGAAGCGATGTTGACGATGCGACCAAAGCCACGCACGGCGAAGTGCGCGCCGAACACCTGACACGCGACAAAAGTGCCGCGCAGGTTGATCGCCATCGACTCGTCGAACTCCTCAGGCGTGATGTCCATCAGCGCGGCGACTTTCGACACGCCGGCGTTGTTCACCAGAATGTCGGTGCCGCCCCAGCGCTCGGCGAGCAGATCGCGGGCGCGGACGAAGTCGGCTTTGTTGCGCACATCCAGCTCGATGGCCACGGCACTCGCACCGCTGCCATCGAGTTCCGAAGCCAGGCGCTGCACGCCGTCGAGGCGCACATCCGCCAGCCCTACGCGATACCCCGCCGCGTGCAAGCGACGGGCGATGCATTCGCCAAGACCGCGCGAGGCGCCGGTCACCAGGGCGACCCGGTTCATGGTGTTGATCCTCATAGCAGGAAACCCAGCGCGCTCAGGCTGTCGGTGGAATTGATCAGGCGCACGACCTTGCGTTCGAGTTTCGCCACACCGTCGGTGAAACGAATGCGGTGGTTGAGGTCAGCCACGAAAGGCGTGTGCACGCCGCGTTTGTAGGCGTACAGCAGCTGCGCGGAATTGACTTCAACCAGGTCGCCCGCCGCTTCTACCAAGCGAAACCGCGAAATACTGCGCACGGTTTTCGCCGCGTCCACCGCCGACGGCGAGTAGCCGGCGGTCAGGCGTTCGATGCGCAAGCCGCGCATGCGCGCATCGTCGTAGGCGTAGTTGAGCGTGGCTTCAAAGTCTTCGGTGTCCGGGTCGATCGGCACAATGTACTTGCCGCTCTCGCTCCACAGGGTCGCCCACTCGGCGTAGTGCTTGTGGTCGAGCAGTTCGGCTTCGCGCCAGATGAATTCGATGGCCTGGGCCAACGGGCCGGAAAAACCGTTCAGGGTGTCGTGATTGCTCATTGGCTCATCATCCTTTTCCACATGTCATAGGCTCCGCGCATGCCGCCCTCGTCGGTGGCGTGGGAGACTTTGTCGCCGTTCTCGGCAATGATTTCGCGATTGAGGCCACGGTTGACCAAAATCGGCGCGTCGACGCCAGCGTACGAACCGCGCTGCACACGGTCCCAGGCCTCGGCGTCGTCCGGGCTGCCGAAGCCGAACGGGCCCTGGAAGTGTTCGTGAATGCGCATGCGTTCGCGGTTGGCGATCTCCGGGCCGCCGTCCATGCCCAGCGCAACGTGGCGGATCTCGGTTTCAGTGACCGAGACCGGACGCAGCACGCGGAAGAACGACATCGACATCGCGACGTTGGGGAACAGGTTCAGGTTGAAACCGGCGCCGTGCAGCGAACGCACAATGCGACGGACTTGCGCAGGCTCCATGGTTTTCGACAGTTCTTCGGTGACGTGAGCGAAGCGCTCCTGCAACTGTTCGCTGCCGTCGTCGTGATCCAGGTCGACGTGCTCCGGCACCATCACCATCACGCTGTGGCCGTTGCCCAGCGAGTGGGTGACGGCCTGTTCGTCGGTCATAAACGAAAGCATTTCAGAGGTTTCTTCATCCACCGATGACATGAACGACTTGTGCACGATCGGGAAGTGGTAACCGTCGGTGGTGTTTTCCAGCTGGATCTTCCAGTTGCCCTTGAAGCTGAACTTGTGTTCGCCCTGGGTCTTGATCGGGTAACCGGCGCCCTGCTTCATGAACAGGTCCATCCAGTGCTTCGCGCCGCCGAGGAAGTCTTCCAGCGACTCGATTTCGTCGTTGTAACTGGCGAAGACCATGCCCGCGTAGCTTTCGACGCGCAGGCTGGTGAGCGGCAACTCGGACTTTTCCAGAATGCCTTCGTAGCCATCCGGATACGGCAACGCGCGCAACTTGCCGTCCAGGCCATAGGACCAGCTGTGGTACGGGCAGGTGAAACCGGTGGCGTTGCCTTTGTGCTTCTCGCACACGGTGGCGCCCCGGTGCCGGCAGCGGTTTTCCAGAACGTTGATCTGGCCCTTTTTGTCACGCACCACAATCACCGGACGACGGCCGATGGTCGCGGTCTTGAAGTCGCCGCTGTTGCGCACTTCGCTTTCGTGGGCGACCCACACCCAGGTGCGGTAGAAAATCTTTTCCAGTTCCGCTTCGAACAGCGCCGGGTCGTTGTACAGCGAGACGTCGACGCGGTCATGCCGGACCAGTTCGTCGGGGCTTTTCGATGAAGCGATCAGCCGGTATTCATGAGTGCTCATGCGGTTCTCCTCATGGCTTTTTTATGATTTGTTTTTAGGGCTGGACCGTTCGCAGGCCATGCTCTGTTGCAGCTGCGCACCAAAGGCGCACACCTGTTCGTCCTGACCTTTACGACCCACGATCTGCAAACCGACTTTCAGCCCGCCGCAATCAAGCTCCACCGGCACCGTCAGCGCCGGATGGCCGCTGAGGTTGAACGGGCGCACCAGTGGCGTCATGCCGGCCACGGCCTTGCTCGCGCTGCGCGCTTCGATCAGCGTCGGAGGCAGGCTTGGCATCGTCGGCAACAGCAGCACCGCAAACTCTTCCAGCGCGGCGTCCACTTGCTGGCTGAACCGCGCGCGGACTTGTTCTGCTTGCGCCAAGTCAGCAGCGCTGGTGCGGCTGGCGGCCAACAGGCGCTGCTCGACGTCCGCGCCGATCAAGCCTTGGCCGGTGAGGTGGCCGAATGCAGCCCAGTTTTCGAAATTGATGACGGTGAGGCCGGCGGCGAACGCGGCGTCGAATTCGCTCAGTTGCAAGGTGCTGCGGCGCCAGCCTGCGCGGTCGGCGGCAGCGCCGAGGCTCGCTTGCAAATGCGGGTCGCAGGCGACGTCGAGGAAACCGACGGACGCGTTGCTCGATGGCAAGCCTTGCGCCTGAAAACCAGGGCAAATCACTTGCATCGCCGCAATCAAATCCGCCATGTCGGCAGCAAACGGCCCGACGCAATCGAGGCTGGACACCAACGGATGCGCGCCGACCCGACTGACTCGCCCATAGGTCGGTTTCAACCCGGCAATGCCGCAGCACGCCGCCGGCACCCGCACCGAACCACCGGTGTCGGTGCCGATGGCGATGTCCGCCAGACCGGCCGCGACCGCAGCCGCCGAACCGCTGGACGAACCGCCCGGCACCCGGTCCGGCGCTTGCGGGTTGATCGGCGTGCCGGTCCAGTCGTTGATGCCGGTGACGCCAAAGGCCAACTCGTGCAGGTTGGTTTTGCCAACAATCTGCCAGCCAGCGGCGAGGATTGCGTCCACCACTTCGGCGTTGCGGGCAGCGGGTTCAGCCTCGGCAAACGCGCGGCTACCCGAACGGGTCGGATAACCGGCAATGTCGATCGAGTCTTTGATCGCGACCCGCTTGCCACTGCCACCGAGTAAAAATTCGCTGATAAACGTGCTCATGCGCCCAGTCCTGTGTTGAACAAGCGTTGCGTACGGAAATGCGCGATCAGCCAGGCACCGTCGACGCAGTGGAAATCGATGTTCAGGCGCGTGCCGAACAGTTCACTGCGACCATCGGCGTAGGTGCAAATCTGCTGCATGATCCACTGCCCCTGGGCCGTGCTGCCGTCGACCACGATTGACTCGCTGGTGAGGTAATGCAGGTTCAGGCGAAAGTGCTCAGAGGGCGGCAAGTAACCGCCGACGAACGCTGCTATCGCTTCACGCCCCTGGTGCTGGCCAAAGGTCTGTGCGGTCTGGCTGCCGACGCCTTCCCAGATCGCGTCTTCACTGAACAACTCTGCCAGCTCACGAACCTGGGTCAGCGCCCGCGGCACATCGCACAGGTCCATGTAGCGCGCCATCAAGCGGCGCACCTGGCTCTCCCCTTCCAGCGTCGCGAGACGCTGCAACAAGGCCTCGTTCATGGCTTACACCTTGGCCGCATCGGGGATGGTCAATGGACGGCCGATACGCGCTTCGACCTTGGCGTAACGCCAAAGGCTGTATTCGTTCACCGGCGTGGTGCGGAACAGGTTGCAGGCCTCGATCACCGACTGGTGGCAATCGACGTCGGCCATGATGTAGACGGTCCACGGCGAGGTGGTCGACGGGCCGACCATCAGCCGGTCATCGTCCATTGCGCCGAGCACGGTGATGCCGGGCATGGCGCCGAGCGAGCCCATCATCTGGCTGAAACCCTTCCACACGCTCAGGCCTTCGCCGGTGGGCAGGTCGAAAAAGTTCTGGGTGATGCCGATGCAAAAGACAACGCGCAGGGGTTCTTGGGTGGTCTGGGACATGGGAATTGATCCTTGAAGAGTGGGTTCAGATGTAGCCAGGGAATGGCGGTACGCCGAGGAACACCGAACCGGCGCCGTCGTACAGGCCTTCGCTGAGGAATGCGTGTTGGGTCACCACCATCGAGTCGCGCAGGTAGCGCTGCAGCGGATGGCGCAGGTAAATCGCCGTGGTGCCGGCGAGGCTGTAAGCGCTTTGCACCACGGCCGCTCCGGCCTGGGCCACATGAATGGCGGACAAGCGCAGCAGGCTGGTTTGTTCGGCGGTGACCGGGTTGCCGGCAAGGATCGAGTTCCACACCTGCTCCGTCGCACCGTAGAAGAACCCCCGTGCGGCGGCCAGTTGCGCCTCGGCCTTGGCGATTTCGATGCGCACATAAGCGCGGTCGGCCATTTTCGGTGCACCGGTGATGCCGCTGCCGGCGGCCATGCGGCTGACCTCATCGAGGGCGGCGCGGGCCAGCCCGAGGTTGACCACCGCCAACACCTGCGCGGCGTAGGCAATCGACGGGTAACGGAACAGCGGCTCGTCGATGGTGGCGGCACCGCCACGGATGAAGGTCCAGCGCTCATCGATGTGTTTGTCGGTGACGCGCAGGTCGTGACTGCCGGTGCCTTTGAGACCGACCACGTCCCAGTTCTCGATGATGTCGACTTGATCGGCACGGAACACGGCGGTGCGCGGCTTGCCGCCGGCAGCACCGATGCCGACACCGATCAGGTCGGCGCCTTTGCAGCCGCTGGCGAATTTCCAGGTGCCGTTGACCTGCCAGCCGCCGTCGACCGCTTCAGCGGGTTGCAACGGGAACAGGCCTCCGGCGAACACCAGGTCGGGGCTGTCGGCGTAGATTTCAGCGAGGGTTTGCGGCGGTAAAGCCGCAAGGTAGACCCCAGCGCTGCCGAAGCTGGCGACCCAGCCGGCGGAGCCGTCGGCTTCGGAGATGCGCTCGATCATCTGCAGGAAAAGTGCCGGCGCCAGCGCATCGCCGCCGAAGCATTTCGGCGTGGCGGCACGGTAGATGCCCACTTCCTTGAAGCGCTCGATCATGTCCCGTGGCACGTGGGAGCCGGCGTCAAATTCTTCGCGACGCTGGCGCACTTCATCCAGCATCCGCTCGAAGGCCTGATTGTGGACGGTGGTGTCGTCGACGACTGGCAGAGGGTCTTGTTGCGCGGCGGCTGAACGCAGCATGGGCTTTCTCCGTTTGACTTGTTATTAGACGGAGCCTTGCTGGAGTGCCTGGCGACCGTTGATGGGTCCAGTGTAAAAACCGCATCCGCTCGCCACTATTGGGGCGTGTAGCCCCTGGGCTAAAGAAAACCCCTAGCCCGCCCCCGGTTACTTCTGAGCGCATCCCCACGCGCAAGCGGGTATAAAAAGCCATACTTCCCTTTCACCGGTTCCTCAGGACTGCGCGATGTACCTGCCTAAACCGAACGATTTCTACGCCCTCATCGAAGCCATGCCGCTGTGCATCATTCTTCACGACGCCCACAGCAAGGAGATCCTGTGGGCCAACGCCGCCGCCCTGGCGGCGCTGGGTTTTACCCTGGAAGAACTGACGCCGCTCAAAGCCCCGGACATGACCCGCGATGCACCGCAGTACCGTCGCTCGGTCGGTTTGCGCTGGCTGGAAGGCGCGGCGCGCACCGGCCAGCGCGCCATCGAGTGGTGTTACCGCTCCAAGCAAGGGGTGGAAATCCTCTCCGAAGCAGTCGCCACGCTGGTGCACCTGGACGGTCGCGATGTGCTGATGGTGCAGTTCCGCGACATCTCCAAGGAGGACAAGGTCAAGCGCGACCTCAAGCGTTTCGAAAGCCGGCTAAAGGCCTTTATGCAGGACCTGGAGGAAGGTGTGGCAGTGCTCGGGCCGCAGGGTGATATCCGCTTTATCAGTGAGTCGGCCGCGCAGTTGCTCAACAGCGAGGATCAGACGCTGATCGGTGAGAATTTCCTCGACTGGTGCGACGAGCCTTCACGCCAGCGCCTGCTGCAACAACTGTCCTGCGAGCAGCCGGAGCACGCGCCGTTCAGTGTTCATTACCACTTGCAGCGGCGTGACGGTGAATGGCGCTGGCACCACGCGACGTGCCGCTACATCGAAATCGAAGACGACCTGGTGGGCTTTCTGCTGTTGTTCCGCGATGTCACCGAACAGGTGCGCGCCGAAGAAGCGCGGCGGGTCAGCGAGCAAAAGCTCGAATACCTGGCACGCTACAACGCCATGGGCGAAATGGCGGTGGCGATTGCCCATGAACTGAGTCAGCCGCTGGCCGCCACGCGCAATTTCATCGAAGGTGCGGTGATTCGTCTGGGCAAGGACCAAACCCAGGACCAGGGCGTCGCCTGGGGTTTGCAGAACGCGGTGCGGCAAATCGAGCATGCGTCGCTGATCATCAAAAGCGTGCGCGAATACGTGGTCAAGCTGGAACAGTCCGAAGAGCTGATCGACCTCAACGACCTGCTGCGCGAAACCCAATACTTCATCCGCCTGCGCGCCGACCCCAGCCTGATCAAGGTCGAGATCGTCACCAGCCCCGAACCGCTGCTGATCAGCTGCGAAAAGGTCCTGATCGGCCAGGTCATCCTCAACCTGGCCTTTAATGCCATCGAAGAAATGAGCGACTTGCCGCTCGAACGGCGCGTGCTGCGCATTCATGCCAGTCGCGGTGAAAACGCTGCCTTGGTCCGGGTAGAGGATTGTGGTCGCGGCATTGCGGCGCTGGAGCAGAACAAGCTGTTCGATGGCTTCTTCTCTTCCAAGGTCAGCGGTAACGGCATTGGCCTGGCGCTGTGCAAAAACATCATCGGCCGCCATCGCGGGGATATCTGGGCGCAAAACCTGGAACCGTGTGGCGCGGTATTCACCTTCTCCCTCCCCCTCGCAACTCCCGCCTGACATTAACCCGCTGATCTGTAGCCGCTGCCAAAGGCGGCTACAGGTGCGTTATTGCCTGTGTTTACGGTGTTTTCGGCTTGTTTTCCGAGACTGGCACAGACACACAAACGGTTGGCAGCCACAGCAATTCTCCCGAATTCACGGCGAGGCAGAATCGAATTGTAAAAATCTGCCCAAGCACCCGCGATCTGCGTGAATAACAATTCAGGGAGTTCCCCTAATGCGAACCAACAGGATCAACGTACAGTCAGCGCTAGGTCTGAGCCTGCTTGTACTCGGCTTGACCAGCGCCCGTGCGGACCTGCCAGCCGACACCATCGGCCAGACCGTTTTGGCATTTCCGCCGGAAGTGCACCGTGCGTTTATCGTCGACGTCGAATTCGAAAGCTTCGTGGCGGGCCGCGTGACCGTGGTCGACCCCGACAAAAAACGCGTGCTCGGCATGGTGCCAACCGGTTTTGCCGCGCCGTCGACCCTAAGCCACGATCAGAAAACCCTCTACAGCGCCGACATCTTTTACTCGCGCGGCACCCGTGGCACCCGCACTGATGTGCTGACCGCCTGGGACAGCTCGACCCTGGCGCCGGCCTGGGAACTGTTGATTCCAACCAAACGCGCCGAGTCGCTGACCCAACGCTACGGCTTGAAGACCAGCGGCGATGACCGTTTCGTCTACGTCTACAACTTCACGCCATCGACTTCGGTGACCGTGGTCGACACCCAGGCCAAGGCCGTGACCGCTGAACTGGCGATTCCCGGTTGCGTGCTCAACTACCCGGTCGGCAACCGCCGTTTCGCCTCGCTGTGCGGCGACGGCAGCTTGCAGGTGATCACGCTGAACGACCAGGGCCAGGAAACCGCGCGCAGCCGCACGCCGTTCTTCGACCCGAATGCCGAGAAGCTCAACGAGCGCGCGGTGAACGTCGGCGACACCTATTACTTCACCACCACCACGGGCACCATTCGCCCGGTGGATTTCTCGGCCGACGCACCGAAAATCCTGCCGTCGTGGTCGCTGACCTCCGAGGAAGAAAAGAAAGCCGGCTGGGCGCCGGGGGGCTGGCAGCTGATGGCCATCGCGCCGAACCTCAACCGCTTGTATGTGCTGATGCACGACGCGCACGAACCGATGAAGTGGGAAGACCCAAGCCCGCTGATCTGGGCGTTTGATCTCAAAACCCATAAGAAAGTAGCGACGCTGCAAGCACCGGTTCCGGTGTGGAGCATGCAGGCCACCGGTGACGACAAGCCGTTGCTGCTGGGTGCCGACGTCGAGGGCGGTTTGCAGATTTTCGATCTGAAGACCAACACGCTCACCGGCAGCATGCCGAAAGTCGCCAAAACCGCGACTCAGGTCATGAGCTACTAAACGAGGCTCGGCCATGCACTTAGATCCGATCTTCATCATTGCCAGCGCCATCGCCATTGCGGTGTTGCTGGCCAGTGCCGCGACGCACAAGGTCCGCGCGCCGGCACGTTTTGCCAAACAGTTGGCGGATTACCAACTGTTGCCCGAGGCGCTTGTGCGCCCGGTCGCCCGTGTGATTCCAGCGGTAGAGCTGGTGATCGCATTTGCGCTGCTGGTGCCGGTCAGCCGGTATTGGGCAGCGTTGGTGGCGGCCGGCCTGATCACGCTGTACGCCGCCGCCATTGGTATCAACCTGTGGCGCGGTCGTCGCGACATCGACTGCGGCTGTGCCGGCCCGGACCAGGCGCAACCGCTGCGCCCGGTCCTGCTGCTGCGCAACAGCGCACTGGTGGGCCTGGCGCTGCTGGCCAGCGTCTCGCCGGTGGTTCGTGACCTGGGTTTTTTCGACGGCTTCGTCACCGTCGCCGCCAGCAGCGTAGCGCTGCTGATCTACGCCGCTGCCGATGGCTTGCTGGCGAACTCCCCTCTTCTGCTCAAACTGATTGGTAGGTGATCAATGGAAGGCTTAATTGTTTCCAACGTTTTGCTCTGGATTCTGCTCGCGGCCGTGGCGTTTGCCGTCATGGGCCTGGTGCGTCAGATTGGTGTTTTACATGGCCGCCTGGCCCCGGCCGGCGCGCTGATGATGGACAAAGGCGTGGCGGTCAACGAAGCCGCGCCGCAAGTCACCGCCTCCGACCGTCACGGTCGTCCGGTGAACTTCGGCTATGCCGGTGAAAAGAACCAGCTGCTGTTCTTCCTCTCGCCAACCTGCCCGATCTGCAAATCGCTGTTGCCGGCGATCAAGTCCATCGCCAAGGAACAGGCTGATCGCCTGGACGTGGTGTTCATCAGCGACGGCGACATGGACGCCCAACAAAAGCTGATCCGTGAACACAAACTGGAAGACGCGACCTATGTGGTCGGGCCGGAAGTCGGCATGACCTATCAGATCGGCAAGCTGCCGTACGCCGCCCTGATCGACAAGACCGGCACCCTGCGCGCCAAAGGCCTGGTCAATTCCCGTGAGCACCTGGACAGCCTGTTCGAAGTCGAGCACCTGAAAAAATCCACGCTGCAGGAATACCTCAACAGCCAGCCACACGCCCACGACCACAGCCACGGCCATAGCCACTGATTAAGGCAGGGAGACTTTTATGAAACTGCTGGATCTGTTGTTCGAGCGCTCGACACGTCGAGTCGCCGACACCACCTCACGCCGCAAACTGCTGGCCCGCATGGGTTCGCTGATGGTCGCTGGCGCCGCCCTGCCACTGCTGTTGCCGCTGGACCGCACCAGCAAAGCCCTGGCCGCCGACAACCCGAAGGCCGGTGACCCGGGTGATCCGAACAGTTGCGACTACTGGCGCTACTGCTCCATCGACGGCTTCCTGTGCAGCTGCTGCGGCGGTTCGGTGACGTCCTGCCCGCCCGGCACCGAAGCGTCGCAAGTGACCTGGATCGGCACCTGCCGCAACCCGGCCGATGGCAAGGATTACATCATTTCGTATAACGATTGCTGCGGTAAACAAAGCTGCGCCCAGTGTGCCTGCACCCGTAACGACAGTGAAGAACCGGCTTACCGCCCGTTCAACAACAACGATGTGAACTGGTGCCTGGCCGCCAAATCGCACATCTATCACTGCACCGTTTCGATCATCCGTGGCGTCGCCGTTTAACGCGCATTGGCCGTCGGTTGCTCAGGCAATCGGCGGTTTTTTTATGCCCCAGCACGATCCTTTGTAGCCCTTGGTAAAACCTGTGGGAGCGAGCCTGCTCGCGATGACGGTGTAACAGATACATAAATGTCGACTGACACTCCGTCATCGCGAGCAGGCTCGCTCCCACAGGTTTCGCTAGCGGCTACATAACAGTGTGTTTACCGTAGAGGTGCTTTTGTCATGCGTAAGTTGCTACTCCTCGGTCTTGTCTGCGCCCTGAGCGCACCGCTCGTGTATGCCCGAGCCATTCCCGACCCGGCACAGCGCCATGCACCGGGTAACGAAGCGCTGCAAAAACCGATTGCCCAGGCCGGTTACAGCGTCGGCGTGAATTACCAGTTGCAATGCGCCGGTTGCCACTTGGGCAATGGCATGGGTTCCGCCGCCAACGACACGCCTCGCCTGACCGGGTTTGTCGGTAACTTTCTCAAAGTGCCGGGCGGTCGTGAGTTTCTGGTGCGGGTGCCGGGCATGTCGCAGTCGGCGCTGAACAATGCGCAACTGGCGGATTTGCTCAACTGGCTGATGCGTGAAGACGGCCTGGCGGGCAAGAGCACCCCCGCGAACTATCAGCCTTACAGCAGCGATGAAGTGGCGCAGTTGCGCCAGAAGGCCATGCTCAACCTGCCGGGCACCCGGGCGGAGTTGATCAAGGCCATGCGTGCGCAAGGCATCGCGATTGAGGACGGAATGAGCTATTGAGTCAGCCCTCGAACCGCTACGTATCCGACTTCCCGTTTCCCCGGGGCGCCAAGGGGCTGTCCAGCACCCACTGCATTTTCTGAAAAGCTTTGCGCTCTCGTGCAACCGCCGCGTCCCATTCATCCCCGAACGCTTTGCCCGAACGGACCAGCTTCATGACCTGGGCCGTCGCGGCTGTCAGCTCCTCGCGCGCCTGGCGCAAGTCGTCGTTGAATTTTTCAATCGTCATCCAGACACTCTGAAGTGAATCGCCGGCCGCTCGCAGAGTCGAGAATCTTTTTTTGGCCATAATTGGCAATGATTCGACGCCGGTCATTGAGGTTCTACTAGAATTCTAGACTTCAACAGGCAGATTGGAGCCGAGCTCCAAAAAACAAAAGCCATTGAAAAACAAGGGACCTCCAACCTTGAAAATTTCAACATTCTGCGCTACCGGGAGCCTGTTGGTTTCGGCGGCGGCGTTTGCCAACGGGATTGTTCCTGTTTTGGATCTGGACTTCACACGGCCGGCGACCGAAACCCTGAAAAAACTGGGCATCAATGACGCGTGCATTATTACTGCCCCAAACCCCATCACGTTCACCTACTGCCGAGAAGGGTCGTCGACGCTCTGGAAATATCAAACCCTGGACCTGGAACAACAGGCGGCAATCCTCAAAGGCGAGAAAATGCCCTCCGCCGATTACGGGCGAATCACCGTCGTCGAAGCCGACAGCGCCGCGTGCCAGCAAGACAAAACGCCGCCATTGGCCAAGCCGGTCATGAGTCGCACCGTTGCCCTGGGCCTGATCATCCTGTTTCTGTTGATTGGCTTTCGCTATACCTACCGGGCAATGATGCGCGAGCGCTACGCCTTCGCACTGTCTACGCACTCGCCCATGCAGCGATTGAACGAATCCTTTCCGATCAAGGCGCTGGCCGCGTTTGGTCTCGCCGCTGCCGTGGCATTGGTTTATTGCGTTTGGTGAGCCAAGCCGATTCAGGCACAGAGCCAAAACGTTTTGGCAGAAATCACAAAGCACTTATCCGCTGGCTGTAGCAAAGTGCAGGTGTGCTATCCACCTGTTGTCCCAAGGAAACCAAGATGTTCAAGCCCATGACCCTGATAAAAAGAAAACCGCTGGCCCGCCTCGCGCTGGCCATCACCTTGGGCACCCTTGGTTTGCCGTGCTGGATGCCCAACGCCCAGGCCCATGGCGGGGCCGCCGAAATGGTGCCGCTGCAATCGACCCTCGAAGCGTTCGGGGCCACGGTCAAATGGGACGATTACGCCGACCTGTTCGTGATTGCCAAGGACGGTGTCTACCTCAAGGTCAAGCCCGGCAGCAAAGTCGCCGTGCTCAACGGCAAGCGCATGGAGCTGTCGGCGCCGGTGGTGTTCAAGGACAAGACCGCGTTCATGGGCAAAGACTTCATCAATCAGGTGTTCCAGTCCGGTCTGGACAAGACCTTCGTGGTCGAGACCCGCCCCAATCCGCTCAACCCGTTGAGCGCGGATGAAATCAAGACGGCGGTGGACATCGTCAAGCAATCGGAGCACTACGCGCCTGGTTTTCGCTTCACCGAAGTGTCGGTGAACGAACCGCCGAAGGATCAGGTGTGGAATTTCGTCTACACCGGCCAGAACGTCACCCAACCGCGCCAGGCCAGCATCGTCGTGCTCGATGGCAAACACGTGATCGAAGCGCTGGTTGATCTCGACAGCAAGAAGCTTATGTCGTGGAAGCCCATCGAAGGCGCCCACGGCATGGTGCTGCTGGATGACTTCGCCACCGTACAGTCCGCCGTTGAATCGAGCCCCGAATACGCACAGGCCCTGGCCAAGCGCGGCATCAATGATGTGAAAAAGGTCGTGGCCACGCCATTGACGGTGGGTTACTTCGACGGCAAGGACGGTTTGGCGCAGGACAAGCGCCTGCTGAAAATCGTCAGCTACCTCAATACCGGCGACGGCAACTACTGGGCGCACCCGATTGAGGGCCTGGTGGCGATTGTCGACCTGGAACAGAAAAAACTGATCAAGATCGAAGACGAAGCACTGATTCCGGTGCCGATGAAACCGACGCCCTATGACGGACGCGGGCGCACTGGCACGTCGGTCAAGCCGCTGGAGATCATTGAGCCAGACGGCAAAAACTACACCATCACCGGCAACAGCATTCATTGGCAGAACTGGGACTTCCACGTTCGCCTCGATTCGCGGGTCGGGCCGATCCTGTCCACGGTGACCTACGACGACAAGGGCAAGAAACGCAAAATCATGTACGAAGGCTCGCTGGGCGGGATGATCGTGCCCTACGGCGACCCGGACGTCGGCTGGTACTTCAAGGCCTACCTCGACTCGGGCGATTACGGCATGGGCACCTTGACCTCGCCGATCGCGCGCGGCAAAGACGCCCCGCAAAACGCCGTGCTGCTGGACGCCACGATTGCCGACTACACCGGCGCGCCGACCTCGATCCCCCACGCCATGGCGGTGTTCGAGCGTTACGCCGGCCCGGAATACAAACACCAGGAAATGGGCCAGCCCAACCTCAGCACCGAGCGTCGTGAACTGGTGGTGCGCTGGATCAGCACCGTCGGCAACTACGACTACATCTTCGATTGGGTCTTCCAGCAGAACGGCACCATCGGCATCGACGCCGGCGCCACCGGCATCGAAGCGGTCAAAGGCGTGAAATCGAAAACCATGCACGAAGACACCGCCAAGGAAGACACGCGCTACGGCACGCTGCTGGACCACAACATCGTAGGCACCACGCACCAGCACATCTACAACTTCCGCCTCGACATGGACGTGGACGGTGAAAGCAACTCGCTGGTGGAAGTGAACCCGGTGATTGCCCCGAACGACCGTGGCGGCCCGCGCACCAGCACCATGCAGACCGAGCACAAGGTGGTCGGCACCGAACAGCAAGCGGCGCAGAAATTCGACCCGTCGACCGTGCGCCTGCTGACCAACTTCAGCAAGGAAAACAAAGTCGGCAACCCGGTTTCGTATCAGCTGATTCCCTATGCCGGCGGCACGCACCCGGTGGCCAAGGGCGCCAACTTCGGCAAGGACGAATGGCTCTATCACCGCCTCAGCTTCATGGACAAACAACTCTGGGTGACGCGCTACAACCCGCAGGAGAAGTACCCGGAAGGCAAATACCCGAACCGCTCGGACAAAGACTCGGGCCTGGGCCAGTTCAGCCAGGACAACCAGTCGATTGAAAACAGCGACGATGTGGTGTGGTTGACCACGGGCACGACGCACATCGCGCGTGCTGAAGAGTGGCCGATCATGCCGACCGAGTGGGTGCATGTGCTGCTCAAGCCGTGGAATTTCTTTGACGAAACGCCGACACTGAACCTCAGCGTTCCCCAGTAAACACATACCCCCTTGTAGGAGTGAGCAGGCTCACGCCTACAAGGTGCCGGGTTTGTTCACTGGCGGACCACAATCTTCCCGATCATCTGCGGATGCAGGGCACAAAAATAGTCGTACTCCCCCGGTGTGTTGAATACCCAGGAAAAACTGTCATTGGTATCCAGTGCCGCGGAGCGGAACACCTTGTGGGTTTCCGCCACCGTGTGCGGGATCTGATCGTCGTTCACCCAGGTCACTTTGGTGCCCACCGCCACAGTCAAATCCTTGGGTTCGAACATGAACTCCCTGATGCCGATGTTCACGTCCTGAGCCCACACCGGCATCGACAGCATCAGGCTGACAACGGCCAACAGTCGTACTTTCATTTGCATGCCCTCCCCTAGACCAGTGTCGAATCGATCAGCGCTAGCGGATGCTCGCCCTGCGTCGCGCGCACATCGGTCACCCCCAGGTAATTGCGCAGTTGATCAGCCGCCACCGTCATCGGCCCAGGCGACGGCGCCGTACCCGGTGCAGGTTGTGGATAAGCCGTACCGCGCGCGGTGTGGAAGGTGATGTTGCCTTCGACCTTCTGGATAACCTGATGGATGTGTCCGTTCAACACCGTCACTGATCCGTACTTGCGCAGCATGGCAATCGCCTGATCGCCATCCTCGGTGCCCCAGCCCCACGGCTGATAAATCGTCCACAACGGAATATGGGTGAACACCACGATCGGTGTGCTGGTGGTGACGGCGCGCAAGTCATCGGCCAGCCAGGCCAGTTGATCGGCGCCGAGGGTCGCTTCATGGCCGGCCTGGAAGTTGAAGACATTGACCAGCGCAATGAAATGCACGCCGTGGTCATCGAAACTGTACCAACCGTTGCCTTTGGTGCCCTTGCCGTAACGCTCCAGGTAAAGCTTGCCGCCGCCCTCATCGAGGGTGTCGTGCTCGCCCGGCACATAGTGCACGGTGGACGGCAGACCTTTGAGCAGTTGCGCGGCGATGTCGAACTCTTCGGGCTTGGACAGGTGCGTGATGTCGCCGGTGTGCAGGATCAGCGACGGCCGTTTCGGCAGCGCGATAACCTTGTCGATGGCCACCTGCAAGGTCTTCGCTGGCTGCGGATTGGCCTCCTTGTTGAAGCCGATGTGCGAATCGCTGATCTGCACGAAGTGGAAGGTGCTGGCCAGCGCCTTGGGGTCGGAGACCGTGCCCGACTCATCCAGCGCAAAGGCCCGGGGGATACCGCCGCACAGCGCCCAGATTACCCCTGCCCCGGCCCAGGCCGAGCATTTGAGCAATGTTCGACGGTCAGGGCTCAGCGGGCCGTCGGTGCGTCGTGAGTGTTTTGCTTGAATGTCCATCGGAATTCCCTCGCTGGCGAACTACAGTGATGTAGCTGACATGAGGTAAACCAGGCAGGGCGGGACTTTATTCCGGGTCGAAACAAATATTTTTTCCCGGGAATAAAACCCGACGTATCACAGTTATATGGGTGGGACAGTGCGGGAAACACTATGAAGCGATTTGAGGAACTGTTTGCGCCCCATCTGGACGCAGCGTACAACCTCGCGCGCTGGCTCACGGGCAACGACAGCGCCGCGCGCGATGTCGTGCAGGAAAGCGCGCTGCGCGCCTTCAGGTTTTTGCACCGCTTCGCCGATGGCAACGCCAAGGCCTGGTTCCTGACCATCGTGCGCAATGAAAGTTACACCTGGCTCAAGGCCTCGGCCGGGCACCAATGGGTGTCCATCGGCGATGAACTGCCAGAAGACGACGCAGCGCTGAGCCATCGCGAGAGCCCGGAACTGCTGGCCATTCACACGGAAAATGCGGCGCTGATCCAGCACGCCTTGTGCGCCCTGCCGCCGGTGTTTCGGGAGGTGATTGTGCTGAAGGATCTTGAAGACATGCCCTACAAGGACATCGCCCTGGTGGTCGACATTCCCATCGGCACCGTGATGTCGAGGCTGGCCCGGGCTCGCGCCATGCTCAAGCTCGAACTACTGAAGTTGCATGACCATGAATGAACTCGATTGCAAGGTTTGCCAGACGTTGATGCATGGCTATCTGGACCGGGAACTCGATCCTGCGGCGGCCGCGAAGGTGGCCGGGCATTTGGCCGGGTGCGCGGCGTGCGCGCGGTTGCATGATCAGGCGAAGCTGCTGATGGTCAGTGTGAAACGTCAGGCGCCGTATTACCCGGCGCCGGCATCGCTGCTCGACGGAGTATTGGCCACCGTTGCGCCCCGGACAAGTGTCGTCGAGCGTTGGCGCCAATGGTTCGCACCGGCCTTTTCAGCGGCAGCGCTGGCTTTGGCAGCGGTACTTTTTGTAGCCATGCCCGGCGGTGAACAACCGTTGATGGATGAGGCGGTGTCGAGCCATGTTCGTTCGTTGATGGGTGAGCATTTGAACGATGTGGTGTCGTCTGACCGCCACACTGTGAAACCCTGGTTTACCGGCAAACTCGACTTCTCGCCGCCGGTGTTCGATTACTCGGCGCAGGGGTTTCCATTGTTGGGTGGCCGGCTGGATTATCTGCAGCACCAGAACACGGCGGCACTGACTTATGGTCGGGCCAAGCACATTATCAACGTGTTCATATTGCCAACCACCGAAGCGGACAAGCCACCGAAAACCCAGTCGATTCGTGGCTTCAACGTCGTGTCCTGGCAAGAAAATCACATGCGCTACGTGCTGGTCTCCGACGTCGAGAAAAGCGAGCTGGAGGCGTTCAGCCAGTTGCTCAAACCGTAAAACACTCCCACAGGGTTATGTGTTCATTCCGTGAGATGTCATGCGTGTTTTTTTCGGTACTCGCCGGGGGCGATGCCGAAGCGGGTTTTGAACGCCGTGGAGAAGTGGCTCGAATCGGAAAACCCCCACGAGTAACCCAGCACTGACAGCTTCTGCTCGGTGCCCGATTGGCGCAGTGATTCGGCGCACAAGTCGAGGCGGCGGTTCTTGATGTAGCGTGCGACCACCAGGCCTTTCTTGGCGAAAATCCGATAGAGGCCGCGAACCGACATCCCCACTTCCCGCGCCAGCCATTCGGGGCAGAGTTCTTCGGAGCGAATGTGTTCGTCGATGCAATCCAGGGTCTTGCGAAAGATCCGCTCATGCACATCCGTGCACTCTTCGGTCTGGCTGATGGCCGGGCGCAGCAGGCTGACAATCGCCTCCAGCGTGGCCTCGCTCTCTTGCAGGCTGAGGTTGTTTTGGCGCGTGGCGTCGAGGATCAGGCGCTGAGACAGCATCGCCAACGGGGACGTCGCGGCGATCCGGTGGCCGCACTTGACCTGATTGAAGCGCAGGGTTTGCTCCACCAGGTGCGAGGGCAGAATCAGCGACAACTGCCGGGAATTTTCGCTGTAGGTGAAGTCGCTGGGGCGTGAGGCGTCGATCAGCGTGATGTCCCCGGCCGACAGCAAGACCTTGTTATCGCCTTGCGCCATGCCGGCCATCCCGTCGAGCTGGAACACGGCAAAGTATTTACCGCCCTCGCCCGCCGCAACCTGTGCCGGTGTGCGGTACAGCCGCGCCTGGCAGGCGTCGACAAAACTGAGTTTGAGGGCGCCGCTCTGGTGCTCGCGGATCTGCCCGGAAAACCCGGCACCGAGGGTTTGCGCGTCGAAGGCGCCACAGATCTGGTTGATCTGATGAATCCACTGATCGAATCCATCACGGCGCTGTGCAATTGAAGAAATCATGTCAGGCCTCACGCAGGCTTATTTTTATTATCTACGCCAATCCAAAGGTTCTCCTGAACAGCCACGCTCCTTGAACGACGACGGGTTATTTCAACCCGCCAAACCGTCGATAAAAACTTTCGCCCACGTCCGGCAACGGTCCGTCGGCGGTTTCCAGTGCACTGTTCAGCCATTCCTCGGCCTTGGCGTAGATCAACCGGTAAATGTTGCGGCACAACTGGCGGGCGGCACGACCTTCCCAATCGCCAGGCAACAATTCGTCCGGCAATTGCGGGTCGCGCAACAGCAGTTTGCGGTACTCGTGAATAAGCAGGACCCGTGCCAGGAAGCAGTCCGACGGTTGCAGGTTCTCTTGCTCGCGAAGCGCTTGCCAGAGCGGTCGGAACAGCTGGATGAACTCGCTGTAATGGGTCGCCAGCTCTTCGATGTTCCAGCTCTCGCGCACCTGCAAACGCAGGGCCTTGGAGGCCAGTACGTCTTGCGCGGTAGTTTCAAAGACGATGGTGTCTTCCTGGGCGCCGAGGTCGAGCAAGGTCGCGTTGAGGTCGGCACGGTCACTGCGCGGACAGGCCAGCACCGCTGGCGAGATCGCACCAAAACCTTGCCACTCCAGTTCTTCGCGCACTTGTTTGCGCTTGTCCTGGGTCAGTTGCGTCAGCATCACCAGGCTCCAGGAACCGTCCCACGCCGGCACGGTGGAGCTGTAGACCCGCTTGAAGGCTTTGTCGAACCGCCGCCGGCCGGTGCCGGTCAGGCTGTAGTAGCTGCGGCGCCCGACTTTCTCGGCGGTCAGCCAGCCTTCCTTGGTCAGGCGGAAAATAGAGGTACGGATCAGCCGTTCGTTGATGCCGATGGGTTCGAGCAATTGAATCAGGCTGCCCAGCCACACCGTGCCGCCGTGGGGTTCGATGGCATCGCCATAGAGCGTGATGATCAAGGAGCTGGCGCGGATGGGCGTCTGTTCCTGGAATCGGGTGATCAGGTGGTTCAAGGGTGTCAGGGACGACATGGGCGTACCGGGTTGAAAAAAAGAAAAGGAATATACCGAAAGCGAGTTCCCCTGTGGGAGTGAGCCTGCTCGCGATAGCGGTCTGTCAGAAACACTGCTGTCGACTGACACACCGCTATCGCGAGCAGGCTCACTCCCACAGGGGATTGTGTTCACACGCTGTTGCCCTTGGGCCGCAACCCGCTGTCGCTGATGCGCGGGCGATTCGGCTCCGGTTCGCTCAGCGGTTCGCAGACTTGCATCTGTTCAAGGCAACGCTTGGCCAGTTGCTGATATTCGCGGGTGCCCGCCTGCTTCCATGACACCTCCTCGTCGCTGAGGCTGCGCTTGATGCTGGCCGGTGCGCCCATCACCAGTGACTGCTCGGCGCATTCGAACCCGGCCTTGACGAACGCCGCCGCCGAGACGAATGAGCGCGGGCCGATGCGCGCGTTGTCCATCACCACGGCATTCATCCCCACCAACGCATCGGCGCCAATGCGGCAACCGTGCAGCACCGCGCCATGCCCGATGTGACCGTTGCGCTCGACCACGGTGTCGCTGTCCGGGAAACCGTGCATCACGCAGGTGTCCTGCAGGTTGGCGCCTTCTTCCAGCACGATCCGGCCAAAGTCCCCGCGCAGACTGGCCAGCGGCCCGACATAGCAATGGGGGCCGATGATCACATCGCCGATCAGCACGGCGGACGGATGAACATAGGCCGTGGGATCAACCACCGGGGTCAGGCCATCGAGGCTGTAGCAGGTCATGGGACGTTCCCTTCATGGGGCATTCACAAAGCGATGCCAATACAGGCTCATTTTGTATCACATCGCTTTTATTAGCACAAAGCACAAAAAGCGTATCACTTATTAAACCGGTCGAAGGCGCCGCCCATTTAGGGCGCCTCACGCTGACATAACCCAATGAAATAGCCAGATCAAGCCCTTTACGAGGACGATGAAGGTCAGGTCCCAAAAATCAAACACCCACCAATAAGACACATTAATTCAATTTTACTATTGTATTTGCGTATCACGTTGTAGGTATACTCCGGCAAAACCGGCCCACCGCGCCGATCCAATAATGAGCCGGCATCACCGCCGAGCGTGCACCGTGAGGGCATCCGCCATGCCTCTAACCCTTGCTGTCGAGATCATCGAGCCGGGCGTTCGCCTGATTACCCTGCAGCGCCCGCAAGCGCTGAATGCCCTGACCACCCAATTGCTCGGCGAACTGGCGGATGAACTGAACGCCGCGCAAGCCGATCCCGCCACCCGCGTGGTGGTCCTGACCGGCAGCCGCAAAGCCTTCGCCGCTGGCGCCGACATCAAGGAAATGGCCGAACGCAACCTGGTCGGCATCCTCGACGACCCGCGTCAGGCGTCGTGGCAAACCATCACCCGCTTCAGCAAACCACTGATCGCCGCCGTCAACGGCTTCGCCCTCGGCGGTGGCTGCGAGTTGGCGATGCACGCCGACATCATCATCGCCGGTGCAGACGCCCGTTTCGGCCAACCGGAAATTAACCTGGGAATCATGCCCGGCGCCGGTGGCACCCAACGGTTGCTGCGTGCCGTCGGTAAATCCATGGCCATGCAAATGGTCCTGACCGGCGAGCCTATCGATGCCCGCCAGGCCCAGCGTGCCGGCCTGGTCAGCGAAGTGACGCAACCGGAATTCACCGTCGAACGCGCCATGCAGATCGCCCGCAGCATTGCCGGCAAAGCGCCGCTGGCGGTGCGCCTGGCCAAGGAAGCGCTGCTCAAGGCGATGGACACCGACCTGGCGAGCGGCCTGCGTTTCGAACGCCATGCCTTCACCGTACTGGCCGGCACCCGCGACCGCGATGAAGGGATTCAGGCCTTTCAGGAAAAACGCACGCCGGCCTTCACCGGCCAGTAACTCGCCGATCAGTCACCGAATTCGAACGACCTCCAAGAGAGCGCCATGACCATGAATTTCGAACACATCCTGTTTTCCATCGAGGCCGGCGTCGCCCTGCTCAGCCTCAACCGGCCGGACCAGCTCAACAGCTTCAATGCGCAAATGCATGGTGAAGTGAAGGAAGCACTGAAACAGGTCCGGCAGAACCCCGATGTGCGTGTGTTGCTGTTGACTGGTGAAGGTCGCGGCTTCTGCGCCGGGCAAGACCTCAGCGACCGCAATGTCGCGCCGGGCAGCGCCGTGCCAGACCTGGGCGAGTCGATCGAGAAGTTCTACAACCCGCTGATCCGCCAGCTGCGCGACTTGCCGCTGCCGGTGATTTGCGCGGTCAACGGCGTGGCCGCTGGCGCCGGTGCCAACATTCCGCTGGCCTGCGACCTGGTGCTGGCGGCGCGTTCAGCGAGCTTCATTCAGGCCTTCTGCAAAATCGGTTTGATCCCCGATTCGGGCGGCACCTGGACTTTGCCGCGCCTGGTCGGCATGGCCCGCGCCAAAGCCCTCGCCTTGCTGGGCAATCGCCTCACTGCGGAGCAAGCCGAGCAATGGGGCTTGATCTACCGCGTGGTCGACGATGCCGAACTGCGCACCGAAGCCCTGACACTCGCCCGTCATCTGGCCACGCAACCGACCTACGGCCTGGCGCTGATCAAGCGCAGCCTGAACGCCAGCCTGAGCAACACCTTCGACGAGCAGCTTGAGTTAGAGAAAGACCTGCAACGCCTGGCCGGGCGCAGCGAGGATTACCGTGAGGGCGTCAGCGCCTTCATGGAAAAACGCAGCCCAAGCTTCAAGGGGCGCTGAATCATGACGGCACTGAGTTCTAACGCACGCGTCGCGGTGATCGGCGCCGGGGCCATGGGCGCCGGCATTGCGCAAGTGGCCGCGCAGGCCGGCCACCCGGTGTTACTGCTGGACAACCGTCCGGGCGCCGCCGCGCAAGCCATCGACGGCATTGACCGGCAATTGGGCAAGCGTGTCGAAAAAGGCAAGCTGTCGCCTGAAGCCCGGGCGGCCACCATTGCCCGCCTGCAGGCGGTGGAAGCCATCGAAGCACTGGCCGATTGCGAGCTGATCGTCGAAGCCATCGTCGAGAACCTGGAGGTCAAGCGCGCCCTCTTCCGTCAGCTGGAAGGCATCTGCGGCGAGCGCTGCATTCTGGCGAGCAACACCTCGTCGCTGTCGATCACCAGCATCGCCGCGCAGCTGAATCATCCGCAACGCTTGCTCGGCCTGCACTTCTTCAACCCGGCACCGATCATGGCGCTGGTGGAGATCGTCTCGGGCCTGGCCAGCGATCCGGCCTTGGCCGAGTGCCTGTACGACACCGCGAAGGCCTGGGGTAAAAAACCGGTGCACACCCGTTCGACACCGGGTTTTATCGTCAACCGCGTCGCCCGCCCGTTCTACGCCGAAAGCCTGCGCCTGTTGCAGGAAGGCGCGGCGGATTGCCCGACGCTGGATGCGTTGATGCGTGATGCCGGTGGGTTTGCGATGGGCGCCTTCGAGCTGACCGACCTGATTGGCCACGACGTCAACTACGCCGTGACCTGCTCGGTGTTCGACGCCTATTACGGCGACACCCGCTTCCTGCCTTCGCTGATCCAGAAAGAACTGGTGGACGCCGGGCGCCTGGGGCGTAAAAGCGCGCATGGCTTTTATAGCTACGCCGAAGGTGCCGAGCGTGCGCTGCCGACCACCATCAGCAGCGAACACACTATCGAAACCTGCGTTATAGAAGGAGATCTGGGCATCGCCAATGCGCTGATCCCGCGTCTGCGCGAGCACGGCATGAAGGTCATCCAGCGCGACGGCCAAGGTCTGTTGCGGGTCGGTGACGCAGTGCTGGCATTGAGCGACGGGCGCATGGCCTGTCAGCGCGCCAGGGAAGACGGTTTGCGCAACCTGATCCTGCTCGACCTCGCATTCGACTATGGCAAGGCCAGCCGCCTCGCCATCAGCTACGCGGCGGGCATCGACCCTGTCGCCCTCGAACACGGCGTCGCGCTGCTGCAACGGGCCGGATTCACCGTCAGCCCGCTCAGCGACAGCCCGGCGCTCGCGGTCTTGCGCACGGTGGCAATGCTGGCCAACGAAGCCGCAGACGCTGTTTTACAAGGCGTGGCGTCGGCCGCCGACGTCGATCTGGCGATGCGCGCCGGGGTCAATTACCCGCAAGGCCCGCTGGCCTGGGCCGATGCCATCGGCCTCTCGCACCTCCTCAAGGTGCTGGAAAACCTGCAAGCCAGTTATGGCGAAGAACGTTATCGCCCCTCGCTGCTGTTGCGCCGTCGGGTCGCCGAAGGGAGAACGCTGCATGACTAACCATGAAGCCATGAACCTGGCCAGCGCCTGCACACAAGCGTTGTTCAAGCGCGACACCGCCAGCCAGGCGATGGGCATGCGCTTGCTTTCCGCCGCGCCAGGCTGCGCACGCGTTGGCATGAGCGTGCGTGCCGACATGATTCAGGGCCACGGCACCTGCCACGGCGGCTACCTGTTTGCCCTCGCCGACTCCGCATTCGCCCTGGCCTGCAACAGCTACAACGAAGCCACGGTGGCGATCGGTTGCAGCATCGACTACATCGCCCCGGCACGTTTGGGCGACACCTTGACCGCTGACTGCACAGAGCAAAGCCGCTCCGGTCGTACCGGCAACTACGACGTACGCATTGAAAACCAACTGGGCCAGCTCATCGCGCTGTTCCATGGCAAATCCTACAAAGTGCGCGGCGCTGTGCTGACGCAGGAGACTCCGAATGAATGACGCCTTGATCATCGACGCGGTGCGGACCCCGATTGGCCGCTACGCCGGCGCCTTGAGCAGCGTGCGTGCCGACGACCTCGGCGCGGTGCCGCTGCGCGAACTGTTGCGCCGTCACCCGCAAGTCGACTGGAACACCGTGGACGACGTGATCTACGGCTGCGCCAACCAGGCCGGCGAAGACAACCGCAACGTCGCGCGCATGTCGGCGCTGCTGGCCGGTTTGCCGGTCAGCGTGCCCGGCACCACGCTCAACCGCTTGTGCGGCTCCGGGCTGGATGCCATCGGCACCGCAGCGCGTGCGATTCGTTGCGGTGAAGCCGGGTTGATGCTGGTCGGTGGCGTGGAATCGATGTCCCGCGCACCGCTGGTGATGGGCAAGGCCGAACAGGCGTTTTCCCGTGATGCGCAGCTCTACGACACCACCATCGGCTGGCGTTTCGTCAATCCGTTGATGAAAAAGGCCTACGGCATCGATTCCATGCCGGAGACCGCCGAGAACGTCGCCGAGCAGTTCAATATCTCCCGCGCCGACCAGGATGCCTTTGCCCTGCGCAGCCAACAGCGCGCCGGTGCGGCCCAGGCCAGCGGTCGCCTGGCCAAGGAAATCGTCGCGGTGGAAATCCCACAGCGCAAAGGCCCGGCCAAAGTCGTCGAGCAGGACGAACACCCGCGCGGCGACACCACGCTTGAGCAGTTGCAGAAGCTCGGCACGCCGTTTCGCGAAGGCGGCAGCATCACCGCCGGCAACGCGTCCGGGGTCAACGACGGTGCGTGCGCATTGCTGCTGGCCAGCCCGGAAGTCGCCAAACGCCACGGCCTGAAGGCGCGCGGACGAGTGGTGGCAATGGCCACTGCCGGCGTCGAGCCACGGATCATGGGCATCGGCCCGGTGCCGGCGACACGCAAGGTGTTGGAACTGGCCAACCTGAGCCTCGCCGACATGGACGTGATCGAACTCAACGAAGCCTTCGCCGCACAAGGTCTGGCAGTGCTACGCGAGTTGGGCCTGAGCGACACCGATCCACGGGTCAACCCGAACGGCGGCGCGATTGCCCTCGGTCATCCGCTGGGGATGAGCGGCGCGCGCCTGGTGACCACCGCCCTGCATGAACTGGAAGAACGCCAGGGTCGCTACGCCTTGTGCACCATGTGCATCGGCGTAGGCCAGGGCATCGCGCTGATCA
This sequence comes from Pseudomonas sp. fls2-241-R2A-110, assembly GCF_030209165.1. Taxonomy (NCBI): domain Bacteria; kingdom Pseudomonadati; phylum Pseudomonadota; class Gammaproteobacteria; order Pseudomonadales; family Pseudomonadaceae; genus Pseudomonas; species Pseudomonas sp. fls2-241-R2A-110. The sequence continues at coordinate 99,470 of NZ_JARVSN010000039.1, forward strand.
TCGAGCGTTTGTCCGACTAAAGAATCGCGATTCCCGAGGAGCCGAGAGGTATCCTTGGGGCATGCACTCAAAGCCCTTTTGCGAGGGCCGAAACACAAAAATAATTCGAGTGAAGTTATGAACATGCCAATTGCCAAAGCTGTGCTTGATCCCGTGCTGGACCCGCTGGAAACCGCCAGCATCGACCAATTGCGCCAGCATCAGCTGGATCGCCTGCGCTGGAGCCTGAACCACGCCTACAACAATGTGCCGCTGTACCGTCAGCGCTTCGATGCGCTGGGCGTGCACCCGGATGACATTAAATGCCTGGAAGACCTGGCGAAGTTTCCGTTCACCACCAAAACCGACCTGCGTGACAACTACCCCTACGGCATGTTCGCCGTACCGATGCACGACGTGGTGCGCCTGCACGCCTCCAGCGGCACCACCGGCAAGCCGACGGTCGTGGGTTACACCCAGAACGACATCGACACCTGGGCCAACGTGGTCGCACGCTCGATCCGCGCGGCGGGCGGCCGGCGTGGCGACAAGGTGCATATTTCCTATGGCTACGGCCTGTTCACCGGGGGGCTTGGCGCCCACTACGGCGCAGAACGCCTGGGGTGCACGGTGATTCCGATGTCGGGCGGGCAGACTGAGAAACAGGTGCAACTGATCAAGGATTTCCAGCCGGACATCATCATGGTCACGCCGTCGTACATGCTCAACATCGCCGATGAGATCGAGCGCCAGGGCATCGATCCGCACAAACTGGCCCTGCGCCTGGGCATCTTCGGTGCCGAGCCGTGGACGGCCGAATTGCGCAGCGCCATCGAGAATCGCCTGGGCATTACTGCGCTGGATATTTACGGGCTCTCGGAAATCATGGGGCCGGGCGTGGCGATGGAATGCGCGGAAACCAAGGACGGGCCGACGATCTGGGAAGACCATTTCTATCCGGAAATCATTGACCCGGTCACCGGTGAAGTGTTGCCGGACGGACAGATGGGCGAGTTGGTGTTTACCTCGCTGAGCAAGGAAGCGCTGCCGATGATTCGTTATCGCACTCGGGATTTGACGCGCCTGCTGCCGGGAACGGCGCGGCCGATGCGGCGGATCGACAAGATCACTGGGCGCAGCGATGACATGTTGATCATTCGTGGGGTCAACGTGTTTCCGACGCAGATTGAGGAGCAGGTGCTGAAGATCAAACAGCTGGCGGAGTGTTATGAGATTCATCTGTATCGCAATGGGAATCTGGACAGCGTTGATGTGCATGTGGAGTTGAAGGCTGAGCATCAGCATTTGGGGGATGATCAGCAGAAGGCCGTCTGTGGTGAGTTGAGTCGGCATATCAAGACGTATATCGGGATCAGTTCGCGGATTGTTTTGCAGCCTATGCATTCGATCAAGCGCTCTGAGGGGAAGGCTTGTCATGTGATGGACAAGCGTCCCAAAGGATGACTGCTGCACCCTTTTTGGCCCCGCTTTTTGCGGGGCTTTTTTTTTTGGCCAGCGCAATGACTTTGTGGGAGCGAGCCTGCTCGCGATGGCGGTCTGACAGCCGACCATTCTCTTTCAGGTGTACATATCCATTGCTGCGGTAACGTCCGCTATTGGTTCCGCTTTTACAGCGGGTCACTTGGAAGAGCGCCAAGTAACCAAGCGCTTTTGCCCCTGACGTTCGGTGCCTCGCCTAGGCTCGGCATGCCCTCGCTCCGGTCCTGCTCCGTGGGCCCGCCGCCATCGGCCATCCATGGCCGGGGGCGGCTAACCCGGCATCCATGCCGGGTTGCCCACTGCGCAGAACTTACGCTCGGCCTCTCGAGGGAGCGGGTGCATCAAGATCAAGAACAGAAGGCGAGCTAACGCTCGACCTGATGAGTGGTGAGGGGCAAAAGCGTTGCGATCGGCTTTTTTGTGGGAGCGAGCCTGCTCGCGATTGATCGTCCCCACGCTCTGCGTGGGAATGCCGCCGGGGACGCTCCGCGTTCCGCTGTCGATGCAAACGCTGGTTTGTGCAGAGGCTCTCAGGGCATGACTTTCAGACCTTGCGCGACAGCGCCCGGCGCACGCTGTCGCGGTTCAGCGCAGGGCTTTCAGGTTCGGCAGCGCTTTGCTCGGGTGCAGCGCTATCGAGTTCAAAAGAGAGTTCGGCCTCGACCGGGCGTTCAACTTGAACATGGCTTGGCGCCTGGCCGCGACTGGCGACCAGGGTGTCCAGCTTCTCGAGGTAGGCGTTGAGGTCGCTGAACAGCAGTTTCTTGCGTTGAGAACCCTGATACAACGCGTAGCAAAGGTAACCGCCCGCCGCCAGAAGACCGAGCCCGGCGGTGGCAAAACCGGCAACACACAAGCCGGACACGATCAGCACAGTCTTCCAGTTGAAGGGCGTCAACTCCAACTCGGTATTCAACGCACTCGCGTCGCGCAGTACCCAGCGCTTGGACGCCGAGTGGTTCAGCAGGATTGTGTGCAGGGGCGAACCGTCCTTTTTCACGGCGCTGATCAACGAGATGTCCTGACCCGTGCGCAAAGGAATATCCACGCCACGCAACTTCACATCGTGCTCGACACCGTCCGCGGTCTTGACCCAGAACTCATGATTGATGATCGACACCGAACTGACCCGAACCGGCGTCAGATCCCCGTCCTTACCGTTCACAGGAACGCCGCCCGTGGTCGTCACACGCGTCTCACTGAGCTTCTCGCTGCCCACCACTTCACCGCTCAAGACATTGAAAACAACAGTTTTATCGCCATGGGTGAATGTGTGCATTTCGATTCCTTGATAGGCCCACGTCAGTCGACGTACAGGAAAATCCGTATGCCGCGGATGCTACTAACTAGCCACTACCCTGTCCAGAATTCGCCACCGCGTGTGACGCAGAGCGTCACCGAATGCATTCCCACGCGGAGCGTGGGAACGATCAACTTCGCGAGCAGACTCACTCCCACAAAAAAGCAGATAACAACGCTTCTGCCCCTCACCACTCAACAAGCCGAGCGGTAGCTCGCTTGCAGCTCTTGATCTTGATGCACCGCCCCCTTGAGAGGCCGAGCGCAGGTTCTGCGCAGTGGGCAACCCGGCATGGATGCCGGGTTAGCCGCCCCCGGCCATGGATGGCCGATGGCGGCGGGCCCACGGAGCAGGACCGGAGCGAGGGCATGCCGAGCCATAGCGAGGCACCGAACGTCAGGGGCAAAAGCCCTTGGTTACTTGGGGCTTTTCCAAGTGACCCGCTGTAAAAGCGGAACCAATAGCCGCCACGACCGAGAAAACGGATATACCCCCCTCCCCAAAGCGATACAAAAAAACAATACGACACGTTATTTTCTGTTTGATATTAATTTCTGTATCGCTTATAAAGTTCTCCATGCCCTCGATCAGATTCAAGGCGGGAGACCCCACATGTACGCACAGCTAGTAGAAACAGGCGTAAAGCGCATCAAAGACCTCTCGGAAATGTCCGACCAGGAACGCGCCTTCCAGGAAAAAATCGATTCAGAAATCAAGATCGAAGCGAAAAACTGGATGCCCGACGCCTACCGCCAAACCCTCATCCGGCAGATTTCCCAACACGCCCACTCCGAAATCGTCGGCATGCTGCCCGAAGGCAACTGGGTCACCCGCGCCCCCTCGCTCAAACGCAAACTGCAACTGATGGCCAAAATCCAGGACGAAGCCGGCCACGGTCTCTACCTCTACAGCGCCATGGAAACCCTCGGCGCCGACCGCGACGAAGAAATCGCCAAGCTCCATAGCGGCAAGGCCAAATACTCAAGCATCTTCAATTACCCGACCCTGAACTGGGCCGACATGGGCGCCGTGGGCTGGCTGGTCGATGGCGCCGCCATCGTCAACCAGGTGGTGTTGCAACGCACTTCTTACGGCCCCTACTCCCGAGCCATGGTGCGCATCTGCAAGGAAGAAAGCTTTCACCAGCGCCAGGGCTACGAAATCCTCCTGACCATGATGCGCCACGGCAATCAGGCGCAAAAAGACATGGTCCAGGACGCCATCAACCGCCTGTGGTGGCCGTCGCTGATGATGTTCGGCCCAAGCGACGAACACTCCCCCAACAGCGCCCAATCCATGGCCTGGAAAATCAAACGCCAGAGCAACGACGAACTGCGCCAGCGCTTCATCGACCAGACCATCCCGCAGCTGGAGCTGCTGGGCTGCACCTGCCCCGATCCGGACCTGAAGTGGAACGCCGAACGCGGCCACTACGACTTCGGCGAAATCCAGTGGAGCGAGTTCTATGAAGTGCTCAAGGGCAATGGCCCGTGCAACCAGGAGCGCGTTGCCACCCGCCGCAAAGCCATTGAAGACGGCGCTTGGGTGCGCGAAGCCGCAGTTGCCCACGCCCGTAAAAAACACAACAAGAACGCCGCCTGATTCGGCCACCTGATCTGGAGACACCGCCATGTCCGAATGGACCCTTTTTGAAGTCTTCGTGCGTAGCAAGCACGGCCTCAACCACAAGCACGTCGGCAGCGTGCATGCCGCCGACACCACCATGGCCATCGAGAACGCGCGCGAGTTGTACACCCGCCGCAGCGAAGGCGTGAGCCTGTGGGTCGTACCTTCGGCGCTGATCACCGCGTCGTCGCCGGATGAAAAAGACCCGCTGTTCGATCCGGCGGACGACAAGGTTTATCGCCACGCCAGCTTCTACGAGTTGCCGGCCGAAGTCGGGCACATGTGAGGTCGACCATGAACAACCAGACTGATCTGATCGAATACCTGCTGCGCCTCGGCGACAGCGCCCTGATCCAGGGCCAGCGCCTGTGCCAATGGTGCGGCAAGGCCCCGGCGCTGGAAGAAGAACTGGCGTTGATGAACGTCGGCCTCGACCTCGTCGGCCAGGCGCGCAACTGGCTGGAATACGCCGCCGAACTGCTGAACGACGGTCGTGACGCCGATCACCTGGCGTTCCGCCGTGATGAGCGCGCCTATCGCAATCTGCTGCTGGTGGAACAACCCAACGGCGATTACGCGGTCACCATCCTCAAGCAATTTCTCTATGACGCCTGGCACTTGCAGGTGCTCAGCGGCCTGAGCCAGTCCAGCGACGAACGCATCGCCGGGATCGCCGCCAAAGCGGTGAAGGAAGTCACCTATCACCTGCGCCGCTCCGGCGAGTGGGTCGAGCGTCTGGGTGACGGCACGGAGGAAAGCCACCAGCGCATGCTCGCGGCGATCCCCGAGGTCTGGCGTTTTACCGTCGAATTGACCAGTGCCGATGACAGCGAACAACGCCTGTGCGAGGCCGGCGTCACCCCGGACGCCGCGCAAGTCGCCGCCGCGTGGCAAGCCAAGGTCAACGAAATCTTCGCCAGCGCCACCCTGCCCGTGCCCGCCGCGCCGAGCTATTTCTACCTCAATGCACGCAAAGGCCTGCACACCGAACACCTGGGCATTCTGTTGGCCGAGATGCAATTCCTGCCCCGAGCGTACCCCGATGCGACCTGGTGAGCTGATCGCCAGCGACCTCGGCGCCCGGCCGGCTCAACCGACCGACCTGGCCGCTGCGTGGGCGACCCTGGCACAGGTCATGGACCCGGAAGTGCCGGTGGTCAGCGTGGTTGATCTGGGCATCGTGCGCGATCTCGACTGGCAGGCCGGGCACTTGCACGTGGTGGTGACGCCGACCTACTCCGGCTGCCCCGCCACGGAAGTGATCGAGAGCGATATCCGCGCTGCGCTGGAATCGGCCGGTTTCAACGCGCCGCAGCTGGAGCGCAAGTTGACCCCGGCCTGGACCACCGACTGGATCACCGAGAGTGGCCGCGAACGCCTGCGTGCCTACGGCATCGCGCCGCCCGAGGGCAGTACCAGCAAGCGCAGCCTGCTCGGCGAAAGCCCACGGGTTGTGTGCCCGCAATGCGGCAGTGCGCACACCGAAGTGCTCAGCGAGTTCGGTTCAACCGCCTGCAAGGCGTTGTACCGCTGCATCGAGTGCCGCGAACCGTTCGACTATTTCAAGTGCATCTGAGCGGCAATCGGCCGTCCCAGCTGGAGAACAATAATGAGTAAATTTCACAGCCTGACCATCAAGGATGTGCGCGCCGAGACCCGTGATGCGGTGTCCATCGCCTTCGAAATTCCGCAGCACCTGCAAGACAGTTTTCACTTCACCCAGGGCCAGCACCTGGTGATGCGCACCCAGATGGACGGCGAAGAAGTCCGTCGCTCTTACTCGATCTGCACGGGTGTAAACGACGGTGAACTGCGCGTTGCCATCAAACGTGTGGCCGGCGGGCGTTTCTCGGCGTTCGCCAATGAGCAGCTAAAGGCTGGGCACAGCCTGGACGTCATGCCACCGGCCGGGCACTTTCACGTGGAGTTGGACCCGGCTCGTCATGGCAACTACCTGGCGGTTGCGGCCGGCAGCGGCATCACGCCGATCCTGTCGATCATCAAGACCACCCTGCAAACCGAGCCGCACAGCCGCGTCACCCTGCTGTACGGCAACCGTTCGAGCTCCGGCGCGCTGTTTCGCGAACAGCTCGAAGACCTGAAAAACCGCTATTTGCAGCGCTTGAACCTGATCTTTGTGTTCAGTCGCGAACAGCAGGATGTCGACCTGTACAACGGCCGCATCAACGCCGAGAAATGCGAGCAACTGTTCTCCCGCTGGCTCGACGTCAAGGCCCTCGACGCCGCGTTCATCTGCGGCCCGCAAGAGATGACCGAAACCGTGCGCGACAGCCTCAAGGCCAAAGGCATGCCGGCCGAGCGCATCCACTTCGAACTGTTTGCCGCTGCCGGCAGCACGCAAAAACGCCAGGCCCGCGAGGCAGCCCGGCAAGTGGACGCCGCCGTCAGCCAGATCACCGTCATCAGCGACGGCCGCGCCCTGGCCTTCGACCTGCCGCGCAACAGCATAAGCATCCTCGACGCCGGCAACGCCCAGGGCGCCGAACTGCCTTACTCGTGCAAGGCCGGCGTGTGCTCGACCTGCAAATGCAAAGTCATCGAAGGCGAAGTCGACATGGACAGCAACCACGCCCTGGAAGACTACGAAGTGGCCGCCGGCTATGTGCTGTCGTGCCAGGCGTTTCCGGTGAGCGACAAGGTTGTGCTGGATTTCGATCAGCTCTGAAACATCTTTTTCACTGCTGCCACACCAAACCTGTGGGAGCGAGCCTGCTCGCGATGAGGGCGTCAGATTCAACATTGAGTCGCCTGACAGACAGTCATCGCGAGCAGGCTCACTCCCACAAAGGCCTGCGCAGCATTCCTCTATTTAGTCTGACTCCGGAGTTCGACATGTCTACCCCTACCCTGCAAAGTTTCATCGCCGGTCGCTGGATCGGCCAACACGGCGCCCAAGTCCTGCGCAGCGCCATCGACGGCCATGAAATCGCGCGCACCCACGAGGAGCGCCCGGACTTCGCCGAAGCCGTCGAACATGGCCGTCGCCAAGGCATCAGCGGCCTCATGGCGCTGGACTTCCAGCAACGGGCCCAGCGCCTCAAGGCCCTGGCCTTGTACCTGAGCGAGCGCAAGGAGCAGCTCTACGCCATTTCGCACCACAGCGGCGCGACCCGCGCTGACAGCTGGATCGACATCGAAGGCGGCAACAGCACGCTGTTCACCTACGCCAGCCTCGGCTCGCGGGAATTGCCGTCGGGCAACATCGTCCACGAAGGCCCGGCGATGCAGCTGAGCAAACTGGGCACCTTCGCCGGCACGCATATCCTGGTGCCGCGTGGCGGCCTGGCGGTGCACATCAACGCCTTCAACTTCCCGATCTGGGGCATGCTGGAAAAATTCGCACCGAGCTTTCTCGCCGGCATGCCGTGCATCGTCAAACCGGCCAGCGCCACCAGCTACCTGACCGAAGCCGTGGTACGGCTGATGGATGAATCCGGCTTGCTACCAGCCGGCAGCCTGCAATTGATCATCGGCGGCACCGGCGACCTGCTCGACCGTTTGCAAGGCCAGGACGTGGTGACCTTTACCGGCTCGGCCGACACCGCCGCCAAGCTGCGGGTCAACCCGAACCTGATCCGCAACTCGGTGCCATTCAACGCCGAAGCCGACTCGCTGAACTGCGCGATCCTCGCCCCGGACGTGACCCCGGACGATGAAGAATTCGAGCTGTTCATCAAGGAAGTCGCTCGGGAAATGACCACCAAGGCCGGGCAGAAATGCACCGCCATTCGCCGCGCCATTGTTCCGGCCAAACACATCGACGCCGTCGCGACCCGTTTGCGTGACCGACTGAAGAAAGTCGTGGTCGGCGACCCGTCGGTCGAAGGTGTGCGCATGGGGGCGCTGGCCTCCCACGATCAACAAAAAGACGTCGCTGAGCGTCTGGAAAGCCTGCTGCAGAGCAGCGACCTGCTGTTCGGTGCCCGCGACGGTTTCGAACCGCGCGGCGAGAACGTCAGCCAGGGTGCGTTCTTTGCACCGACCTTGCTGCAAGCCCGTGACCCGCACGCCGAAGGTGGCGCTCACGATATCGAGGCGTTCGGCCCGGTCAGCACACTGATGGCCTACGACGATCTGGATGAAGCGCTGGCCTTGGCCGCTCGCGGCAAAGGCAGCCTGGTGGCGAGCCTGATCACCAAGGATGCGCAAATTGCCGCCAAGGCAATCCCGGTTGCCGCCGCCTGGCACGGTCGTTTGCTGGTGCTGGACCGTGAGTCCGCTGGCGAATCCACCGGCCACGGTTCGCCCCTGCCGCAACTCAAACACGGCGGCCCGGGACGTGCCGGCGGCGGTGAAGAACTCGGCGGACTGCGCGCAGTGAAACACTACCTGCAACGTGCCGCGGTGCAAGGCTCGCCGAGCATGCTGGCAGCCGTCACCGGGGAATACGTGCGCGGCGCCAAGGTCATCGAAACCGACGTGCATCCGTTCCGCCGTTTCTTCCAGGATCTGCAGATTGGCGAATCGTTGCTGACTCATCGTCGCACCGTGACCGAGGCCGACCTGGTGAACTTTGGATGCCTGTCTGGCGATCACTTCTACATGCACTTCGACGACATCGCCGCCAAGGAATCGCAATTCGGCAAACGCATCGCCCACGGTTACTTCGTGTTGTCGGCGGCGGCCGGTCTGTTTGTCTCGCCCGCGCCGGGGCCGGTGTTGGCCAACTATGGCCTGGACACGCTGCGCTTCATTACCCCGGTCGGGATCGGCGACACGATCCAGGCGCGCCTGACGTGCAAACGCAAGATCGATCAAGGGAAGAAGAGCCCGCAGGGAATACCACAAGGCGTGGTGGCGTGGGATGTGGAAGTGACCAACCAATTGGGCGAGTTGGTGGCCAGTTACGACATTCTGACGTTGGTCGTTAAGCGCGAGGATTGACCCTCACTGATCGTTCCCACGCTCTGCGTGGGAATGCAGCCCGTGACGCTCCGCGTCACAGTGGACGCAGAGCGTCCATGGAGGCGTTCCCACGCAGAGCGTGGGAACGATCATCAGTGCTTGCGCAGCCACTCGATAAACAGCGCAAACAATTCCGACTGCGAACCGATTTCCAGCTTCAAATAAAGATTCTTGCGGTGCATGCGCACCGTCTCCGGTGAGATGCTCATCTGGCTGGCCGTGGACTTCACCGAGTGCCCACGCAGCACCATATGCGCCACTTCCCGCTCGCGCTCGGTCAGCAAGTCGCAGCCAAAGTGTTCGAATGCAGACTGCACGCGATGCTTGAGATCGTCGCGCCCACCTTCACTGACGGCACTGTGCTGCAAGCCCCGACGCCCAAACTCGCTGATGAATTCGCGCACCAGCGGCTCGACCGCCCGTAACAGATTCAACTGTTCAGCCCGCAGACTTTCCCCGCCAAATCCTTGAAACAGGCTCACCGACACCTTGGTGTCATGGCCGGTATCGACAATATAAAAACTGTCTTCAGAACTCCCCGCCTTCAAGTAGTAAGTCTTGTAATACTCACTGTCGAAGAAGTTGTCCGGGGCGATTTCCTCCAGGTGATAAAACCCTTCCGCCAGCCCCTGCTCGACGGCCAGGCAAAACGGGTCGAGCAAGTAGCCGCCGGAAAAGTAGCGGTCGATGATCGACTCCCGGTATTTTTCCGGTATGCCGCGCTGATAAAGCAACTGTGGCGGCCGGTCCCTGTGTTCCAGGCTGATCATCACCGACTCGATGGACACCAGGTGCCCGAAGGCCGACGCCAGGTGGCGCAGCGCATCGGGCTCATCGATGTGGGCGAACGCCTGGCGCATGTCGCCATGCCACTTATGCAAGGCACCGAAGGGCAAGGCGATCAACGTGTCGTCGTTTGGTTTGCTCATGCCCCGCAGTCTAGCGGGTGAACCGGCCCGTGGTAACCGCAGCGTTGGCGCACTCATTGGCCGAAATACTGGCCGTTCTGCTCAAGCTCGGCCGCCACTTCAAGAATGCACACCCGCAGGATCTCGACGATTTCATCGACTTGCGTGCATGACAGGATCAGCGGCGGCGACATCACATTGAGGTGCATGATCGGCCGCACCAGCAGCCCGCGAGCCTGCGCCCGAGAATGAATCATCTCGCCGATGTTGATCTCGTCGGCAAACAACGCCTTGGTGCGTTTATCGGCGACAAATTCGACGCAGGCCATGAGCTTCTGGCAGCGCACATCACCCACCAACGGCAAGTCGCGTAGCGTCGCCAGGCGCTGTTCCAGGTACGCGCCGACCACGTCGACGTGTGCCAACAGGTTTTCACGTTCGATGATCTCGATGTTCTTCAGCGCCGCCGTGCAGCACACCGGATGACCGCTGTAGGTGAAACCGTGGGTAAAGCAGCGGCCCGTGCCGGGCTCGGCGATCACCTTCCAGATCCGCTCGGAAAAGATGCAGGCGCCCAACGGCAGATAGGCCGACGTCAGGCCTTTGGCCGTGGTGATGATGTCCGGCTGCACATCGAACACCTCCAGGGAAGAGAAGAACTTGCCCAGGCGCCCGAACGAGGTGACCACCTCATCGGCGACGAACAGAATGTCGTAGCGCTGGCAGACTTCCCACATGCGTTTCAGATAGCCCTTGGGCGGGATGATCACGCCACCGGAGCCCATGATCGGCTCGGCAAAAAAGCCCGCGACCTTGTCCGCGCCGATGGACAGGATCTTGTCTTCGAACTCCTTGATCAGAAACTCGAGAAACTGCGCCTCATCCATGCCGTCCGGTGCCCGGTAAGGATTGGGGTTGGAAACGTGGTGAATCTTGTCGTTGGCGTAATCGAATTCCGGCACCCGGTCGGCGGCCTTGTTGCCGATCGACATCGTCAGCGTGGTGGAGCCGTGATACGCGTTGAAACGGGCAATCACGTGCTTCTTTTCGGGTTTGCCCCGGCAGTTCTGATAGTACTGAATCAGCCGGTACGCAGTGTCCACGGCGGTGGAGCCACCGGTGGTCAGGAACACATGATCGAGATCGCCCGGGGCCAGGCTGGCGAGTTTTTCGCACAACTGGATAGCGACGTTGTTGGACATGTCGGAAAACGGATTGGAGTACGCCAGTTGACGCACCTGGTCGGCAATGGCCAACGCCATTTCCTCGCGACCCAGACCGATATTCGTGCACCACATGCCACCAACGGCGTCGAGAAAACGGTTGCCCTGCGCATCGAAAATATAGGCGCCGTCACCGGCCACTATGTTCAGCGAACCTTGCTCGGCGTGTTCGTCGAACATGTGATAGCCGTGCATATAGTGGGCTTTATCGGCTTTGACCAACTGCGCGTTATCGACGCTCGACAGCACTTTCTGAGTAGGAGTAGCCATACACAAACCTCAAACCAAAGGGGTAAACGATCAAATTCCGCTCTTCACCGTGCTCCAGACCCGGGTCATGGCGCGCATCTCTTTCGCGTCCTGAGTCTTTTGCGGAAACAGCCGCTGGCGGGTTTCTTCATCGGGGTAGATCGCCGGGTTGTTGCGCACATCGGTCTGCACTAACGGCGTAGCGGCCGCGTTGCTGTTGGCGTAGTGAATGAAGTCCGTCACGTCCGCCATGACTTGTGGCTGCATCAAGTAATCGAGGAACTTGTGTGCGTTGCTCACGTGCGGCGCATCGGCGGGGATGTACATGTTGTCGAACCAGATCAGCGAACCTTCCTTGGGAATGAAATAGGCCAGCTTGATCTTCAACTTGGCTTCTTCGGCGCGGGCCATGGCCGTCGCGTAATCGCCGGACCAGGTCATCGCCATGCACACATCGCCGTTGGGCAGGCTGGTCAAGTAGTTGACCGAATCGAACTTGCGAATGAAGGGCCGCACTGACAGCAGCAAGTCCTGGGCGGCCTTGAGGTCATCCGGGGCGGCACTTCTCGGGTCGCGTCCCAGGTATTTCAGGGCCAGAGGAATGACTTCGGTGGGCGCATCGACCAGGGTCACGCCGCAATCGGCAAAACGCGAGACGATTTTCGGATCGAAGATCATCGCCAAAGAGCCAATCGGCGCGTCCGGCATGCGTTCCTTGATCTTGTCGACGTTGTAGGTGATGCCGTTGCTGCCCCAGGTATAAGGCGCGGAATACAGCGTGCCGGCATCAAAACCCTGCAAGTCCTGCAAGACTTTCGGGTCGAGGTTTGTCCAGCCGGGCAGCAACTTTTTATCGAGTGGCTGGAACACTTTGGCTTTGATCAGCGGTGGCGCCAGGGAGGCATTCAACACCACCAGGTCATAGCCGGAATGACCGGTGAGCAACTTCGCCTGTACCGTTTCATAGGCATCGAACGTGTCGTAAATCACCTTGATGCCCGTGGCTTTCTGAAAGTCGGCAATGGTTTTTTCGCCGATGTAGTCAGCCCAGTTGTAAAGCCGCAGCGTATTGCCGTCGTCCACTTCGGCGGCGTGGACGCCCACCGACAGCGGCACAAGTAACGCACCAAACATCACCAAGAAGGCCTTGCGCATAGCAAATTCACCTTATCAAGCGAGTTCCGTTCTGGATGAGCGGATGAATCAACTATCGAGCGGTTCGGCAAACGGCACCATACCCCGAATGGGTGTGTGCAGCGGTTCGCGCCGCCGGTGATGGCCAGACATGGCAAAAAGCAGCAGTTTCGTTGACTCGTTTTGTCATAGATCCGGCACGGGTCGCGCGCTTAGAGTGCCCTTCGCACCGTTTATCCAGGGCAAGCACATGAACGACCTGATCAAACAAGAACGACACGAAGGCGTACTGACGCTCACCTTTGACCGCCCCGACAAACTCAATGCACTGACCAACAGCATGTATACGCAGCTGGCCGACCTGTTGCTGGCCGCTGACGAAGACGACCAGACCGGTGTGATCATCCTCACTGGTGGCGCTTCGTGCTTTACCAGCGGCAACGATCTGGCAGATTTTCTCCAGCATCCACCGACTGATCTGGACAGCCCGGCGTTTCGCCTGATGCGCGTGGTCATCCACCTGCAAAAACCGTTGATCGCCGCCGTTTGCGGAGCGGCCATCGGGATTGGCACCACGTTGCTGCTGCATTGCGATCAAGTGCTGGTCACGCGAAACGCCAAGCTGCGCATGCCATTCGTCAACCTGGGTCTGTGCCCGGAGTTCGGCGCCAGCCTGCTGCTGCCACGCCTGCTCGGCCACGCCCGGGCGGCGCGCTTGCTGTTGTGGGGCGACAGCCTCGACGGTGCCGGCGCCGTTGCCTGTGGCTTGGCCAATGAACTGTTCGACGATGGGCAACAGTGCCTGGAGGCCGCGGAACACATGGCCCGGCGCCTGCTGGCGCTGCCCCGGGAATCCCTGCGCCAGACCCGGCAATTGCTCAAACAGACGTCGATGCCGGAACTGCAAGCGACCATTCGCCAAGAAAACCTGCTGTTCATCAAGCGGCTCAAGAGCCCTGAAGCGCAGGCAGCATTGAACGCCATACTTAATCGAAGTACAGATAAGAAATCACTCACAGGACAGCCGTCATGAACACCCCGGAAGTATTTGTTGTCAGCGCCGCACGCACCGCCATCGGCTCCTTTGGTGGCGCACTCAAGGATGTGCCCCTGGCCGATCTGGCGACCACGGCCGTCAAGGCCGCCTTGCAACGCTCCGGCGTCGACCCGGCGCAGGTTGGCCATCTGGTGATGGGCAACGTGATCCCGACCGAAACCCGCGATGCCTACATCTCCCGAGTGGCGGCGATGAACGCCGGCCTGCCCAAGGAGACCCCCGCTTACAACGTCAACCGCCTCTGCGGTTCCGGCCTGCAAGCGATCATCAGCGCAGCCCAGACCTTGTTGCTGGGCGATGCCGAAATCGCCATCGGCGCCGGTGCCGAATCCATGAGTCGCGGCCCGTACCTGATGCCGTCGGCCCGTTGGGGCGCGCGCATGGGCAACGTCCAGGCCATCGATTACATGCTGGGCATCCTGCATGACCCGTTCCAGGCCATCCACATGGGCATCACCGCCGAGAACGTCGCCGAGCGCAACGGCATCACCCGCGAGATGCAGGACGCCCTGGCCCTGGAAGATCAAAAACGTGCCGCGTTCGCGATTGCCAATGGCTATTTCAGCGAGCAAATCGCGGCGGTCGAAATCCGCGGTCGCAAGGAAACCACCCTGTTCAACGTCGACGAGCATCCGCGTGCCACCTCCCTGGAACAGCTGGCGCAAATGAAGCCGGCGTTCAAGAAAGACGGTTCGGTCACGGCGGGTAACGCCTCAGGCCTGAACGACGGCGCCGCTGCGCTGGTCATGGCCACCGGCACGGCGGTTCAGGTCAATAACCTGCGTCCACTGGCTCGTTTGGTCAGCTATGCCCACGCCGGTGTCGAGCCGGAATTGATGGGCCTCGGCCCGATTCCCGCCACGCGCCTGGCGCTCAAACGCGCTGGCCTGACGGTGGCTGATCTGGACGTGATCGAAGCCAACATCGCCTTCGCCGCCCAGGCCTGTGCGGTCAGCCAGGAACTGGATCTGGACCCGGCCAAGGTCAACCCGAACGGTTCGGGCATTGCCCTGGGCCACCCGGTCGGCGCGACAGGCGCTATCATCGCCACCAAAGCCATCCACGAACTGCATCGCATCAACGGCCGTTATGCGCTGGTGACCATGTGCATCGGCGGTGGCCAGGGGATCGCGGCGATTTTCGAACGGGTTTAAGCGTCATCGCGATGTCCGGCGCAACGCCGGGCATCGCCCTCGCTTGATGATTTTCTAGGTTTGCCGCAGGCGTGCTGTTCCCGCCAACAACAGAGCAGACGCGCCGCAGAGCATCAAGGTTTCGCCTAACGCCTGCCCCCAGGCGACAAACATCAGCCCACCCCCGATCAACAGGTAATACAGCAAACCCAACAACGCACCGGCCGTTCCCAATCGGTCACCATAGTTGGCCAGTGCCGAGCCCAGAATGTTCGGGATCGCCATGCCGAACGCCAACACCACCAGCATCATCGGCAACACGAACAAAGCGCTTTCTTCCAGTAGCCACACACCACTGGCGCCCGACAACATCACCGCTCCTGCCAGCTGAACAAGCTGTGAGCCGCTCAAGCCGCGACGCAGCAATCGCTTGTTGAGCCAGGCGCCGAGTCCTGAACCCAGGGCCAGGATCACGCCGCTGTAGCCGAACCCTTGCGCACTCAAGTCCAGTCGCTGGAACATGAACGGGCCGAGACTGTAGTAGCTGAACAGCGCGATATTGAACACCGCCACCAGCAGCGTCGAGCGCCAGATATCGAGGTCTTGCAGCATGCGCCACAGCGTCTCGTACAGGGGCGGTGTCTTCACCTTTTGTGGGCGGGTTTCCGGCAAGGTCCGCAGGCACCACAGCCACAGCGCCGAGGACATCAGCAACAGGCATCCCAACACGCCTCGATAGCCGAACGCGTGCACCAGGCTCGCCCCGGCGAACAAGCCGATTGCCGGGCTGGCCGCCAGCGCGATGCCCATTATTGAAAACACTTGCGCCAGTTCTGCGCCCTCGAAGCGGTCGCGCAACAGGGTTTGCGTCACCACCGAACCTACCGCTGCACCAAACGCAGCCAATGCCTGGGCCATCAGCAAGGCATCGAAACTGCAAGCAGTTAACGCCAGCACTGAGGCCCCTGCGTACAGCGCAAGACCTGCGAGCATCGAGGGTCGACGCCCGATCCGGTCACACAACCGGCCCCAAACCACCACGCCGAACGCAAAGGCCAGGAAATACACCGACAGGGTTTGCGCAGCTTGTGGCGCACCCACGGCAAAGACTTCGCCGATATCCGCCAGTGCCGGGCTGTAAAGGGTTTGGGCGATCTGCGGGAACATCAGCAAGGCGATTGCCAATATCAACAGGCTTTTGGAATTCATCACGACTTCACTCATCAAGAAAAACTGTCGAGCAGCTTAAGGAGTCGTGACTGACGTACTATCCAAGTCCTGCCAATTAATCGCGGAAATCGGACAATCCATGGCCTGGCTCGATGCCCACGCGCAATTCAATCCCGACCACTCTCCGGCACCGGTTATCGGCATTGCGGCCACCCTGGGCGATCACGATTCCGGACGGCATCGGCATGCACGCGGACAGTTGCTGTTCACCCGCCAAGGCTGCACACGCATCACCCTTGCGCAGCAGCTTTGCCTGTTGCCGCCCTCCCGCGCCGCTTGGATTCCCCCGGGAATCGAACACCGCGCCGTGATGCAGCAAAGCGTCGACTACCGCTCCATTTACCTGACACCGTTGTTGTGCGCCGGGTTGCCGCAGCAAATCTGCGTGATTGAAGTCAGCCCGTTGCTGCGGGCGGTGTTGGAGCCGATAGCACTCGCCGATTTCGACACGGATTGGCAGCAGGGAAAATGGGTCCATCTGTTAGGGCTTTGCCTGAGCGAGATTCGCGAGGCGCCCCAGCAACCGATGCTCTTGCCCCTGCCTTGGGACAAGCGCTTGGCGCCGCTGCTGGCCAGCCCCGGGCAACTGCCGCCAGAACTTCAGCTGCTGGAAAAGCAAATCGGTGCCAGCGGACGCACCATCGGGCGAATCTTCCAGCGCGAAACCGGCATGAGTTATCAGCAATGGCGCCAACAGTGGCGGCTGTTGCGGGCCATGGAATTGCTCGCCACCGGACGCAGCATCAGCTACTGCGCATTCGAAGCAGGATTTGCCAGTGACAGCGCGTTTATCGCGTTCTTCAAGGACCTCACCGGCCTCACGCCTGGCCACTGGCTCAAATAAGCACCTGACGACCGGCAGCAAAAACCAATTGCCACAAAATATTACCTGCGTCATATTACATACGTAATAAACACCCGATCTCCACAGGTAATCCCCCATGACCAGCATGCCCAGCCTCGAATCCGACCTTGCTGTCCCGGTGAGCCCAGCCAAGCCTCCCCTGCTCAAGCGCCTGATCCTGTTGACTGCCGCCCTCGCTGCTTTGGTGTTTGCCGGGCTGTATGCGACTCACTGGTGGACTGCCGGGCGTTTTATCGAGGAGACCGACGATGCCTATATCGGTGGCGACGTGACGGTGATCGGGACGAAAGTCGCCGGGTATATCGAGGAAGTGCTGGTCACTGACAACCAGAAGGTCAAGGCCGGCGATGTGCTGATCCGCCTCGATTCGCGCGACTACCGCGCCAATCTGGCCAAGGCCGAAGGCGCGGTGGCTGCCGAAGAAGCGCTGCTGGCCAACCTCGACGCCACTGAACAACTGCAACAGGCCGTGATCGGTCAGGCTCGCGCCGGTATAGATGCCGCCGGAGCCGAAACCGCCCGTTCCCGGGATGACGATGCGCGCTACAAAAAACTGGTCGGCAGCAATGCGGTTTCGGTGGAAAGCGCTCAACGCGCCAGCGCCACCTTCAAAACCGCGCAGGCGCTCAGTGCCCGGGCTCAGGCGGAGCTGTTGGCCGCGCAGCGTCAGCTCAATGTGATTGAAACCCAGAAACAGCAAGCGCGCGCCGCGCTGGTGCAGGCCCGGGCCGAACGTGATCTGGCGCAGTTGAACGTCGGATACACCGAACTCAAGGCCCCAGTGGACGGCGTGATCGGCAATCGCCGGGCGCGGGTCGGCGCGTATGCGCAGGCCGGTTCACAGTTGCTGTCGGTGGTGCCGTCCAGCGGCCTGTGGGTCGATGCCAACTTCAAGGAAGATCAACTGGCGCGCATGACCCCGGGCCAACGGGTAATCATTCATGCCGACGTGCTTTCAGGGCAGCAATTCCACGGTCATCTGGACAGCCTCGCGCCGGCCAGTGGCTCTCAATTCAGCGTGCTACCGCCTGAAAATGCCACGGGCAACTTCACTAAAATCGTGCAGCGAGTGCCGGTCAGAATCATCCTCGATCCAGCGGATGGCGTGCTGGGCCACCTGCGTCCGGGGCTGTCGGTGACCGCCGAGGTGGACACCCGCGAAGAGCCGAAAACTTCTGCCGTGGCCAGCGCACCATGAGCCGCGCCCTCGCCGCCCCCGCGCAACCGTTCAATGCCGCCAGCATGGCGACAGCGACCAAGGTCTTTGCCTTCGCCACGATGTGCATCGGCATGTTCATTGCGCTGCTGGACATCCAGATCGTCTCCGCCTCGTTGCGCGACATCGGCGGTGGTCTCTCGGCCGGCACCGACGAAACGGCGTGGGTGCAGACCAGCTACCTGATCGCTGAAATCATCGTGATTCCATTGTCGGGCTGGCTGTCGCGAGTGTTCTCCACACGCTGGCTGTTCTGCGCTTCGGCAGTGGGTTTCACCTTGGCCAGCCTGCTTTGCGGCGCGGCCTGGAACATCCAGAGCATGATCGCCTTCCGCGCCCTGCAAGGCTTTCTCGGTGGCTCGATGATCCCGCTGGTGTTCACCACCGCGTTCTTTTTCTTCACCGGCAAACAACGGGTGATTGCCGCCGCGACCATCGGCGCGGTGGCCTCATTGGCTCCGACCCTGGGGCCGGTGATCGGTGGCTGGATCACCGACATTTCGTCCTGGCACTGGCTGTTCTACATCAATTTGGTGCCGGGAATTTTTGTCGCGGTGGCGGTGCCGATGCTGGTGAAAATCGACCAGCCGGAACTCTCGCTGCTCAAGGGCGCTGACTACCTGAGCATGCTGTTCATGGCGCTGTTTCTCGGTTGCCTGGAATACACCCTCGAAGAAGGCCCGCGCTGGAACTGGTTCAGCGACAGCACGATTCTGACCACTGCATGGATCAGCGGCATCGCGGGACTGGCGTTCATTGGCCGGACCTTGCAGGTGGCCAATCCAATCGTCGATTTGCGCGCCCTGAAGGACCGCAACTTCGCGCTCGGCTGTTTCTTCTCGTTCGTCACCGGGATTGGCCTGTTCGCCACCATTTACCTCACCCCATTGTTTCTCGGCCGGGTGCGTGGCTACAGCGCGCTGGACATTGGCCTGGCGGTTTTCTCCACCGGGGTGTTCCAGATCATGGCGATTCCGTTGTACGCCTTTCTGGCCAACCGCATCGATCTGCGCTGGATCATGATGACCGGCCTTGGCCTGTTCGCGTTGTCGATGTGGGATTTCAGCCCGATCACCCATGACTGGGGGGCCAGAGAATTGATGCTGCCGCAAGCCTTTCGCGGGATTGCCCAGCAACTGGCGGTGCCACCCGCTGTGACGCTGACCCTGGGTGGGCTGGCGCCGTCGCGGCTCAAACATGCTTCGGGGTTGTTCAACCTAATGCGCAACCTGGGGGGAGCGATTGGCATTGCAGCCTGCGCGACCATCCTCAACGACCGCACCAACCTGCACTTCACTCGGTTGGCGGAGCACCTGAACAGCACCAACGAAGCGCTGAATCAGTGGCTGTCCCAGGTCGGCAACAACTTCGCCAACCTGGGCCAGAGCGGTGATACCGCCGTCACCGCCAGCCTGCATCAGCTATGGTTGCTGACCTACCGCGAAGCACAGACGCAAACCTATGGCGATGCGTTTTTGATGATCATGGTCTGCTTCATCATCGCCACGGCGATGGTGCCCTTGATGCGCAAGGTGCAACCACCGGCCGCGCCGTCAGCAGACGCTCATTGATCAGGCTTGAGGCATTTTGCGGAAACCAACGGCCAGACGGTTCCAGGCGTTGATGGTGGTGATGGCCACGGTCAGGTCGACCATTTCCTTTGGGCTGAACTCCGATACGGCCAGTTCATAGTCCTCATCCGGCGCATGGGTCTGGCTCAGCAGGGTCAGGGACTCAGTCCAGGCCAGGGCCGCACGTTCACGCGGGGTGAAAAAAGGCGTTTCACGCCAGGCCGACAGTGTGTACAGACGGCGTTCTTCTTCACCGCCCTTGCGGGCATCGGCGCTGTGCATATCGAGGCAGAACGCGCAGCCGTTGATTTGCGAGGTACGCAGCTTGACCAGTTCGATCAGGGTCTTTTCCAGCGGCAGTTTCGATACCGCGGTTTCCAGTGCGATCATTGCTTTGAGCGCGTCTGGGGAAGCGGTGTAGAAATCGATACGAGGTTTCATGGTGGACTCCAATGACAAGTGGGGGTGGAGCTACGTTAATCCCGCAGGCGCCACTCACAAATAGCCAATATTCCAGAAGACGAGGAGGCCATTGTCGGAGCGAACCGCGCGAGGGCCATTCACCACCGAACCCTAGGCCCTATTGCGTAACCACTGCAAAAACCCCTTCTTCTGCACCACCGCAGGCGTTTCCTGCGTCAAGCTTTGCGCCTTGTTCAAACGGAATTCCAGCAACGCCTTCATTGCTTCGTTGATGTCATGCCGCGCGTCCAGGCACGGCTTGAGGTAATCCTTCTCGATCCGGTACAGGCTGCAAGCTGTCTTGGCGCTGAAATCTGCTGGCATCGCCGTGTCCGACAAAATCCCGCCCTCGCCGATCACCTCGCCCGGCCCCATCCGCCCGGATTCGAACTTGACCCCGTTACGGCTCAGCTGCACCGAGACCACGCCGGATTCGATGATGAACAGGTGATCGCTGACCTCCCCCGCCGGCAGGATCATTTCACCGGCGCGGAAGGTTTGCCGTGTCATGTTCTGACTGAACGTTTCTTTCTCTTCCAGGCGCAGGGTCGAGAAAATGCTCGAGCTGTCCAGCAACGCACGTGGCCGCGAAAGGTCGGAAGGCACGTTGGTTTCGACGGTCGACAACAGGCTGACACCGGACGCCTGCAAGTGTCGGTAGGCCAGATCGAACAACAGATTGCGGACCATGCGTTTCTGATCCATGGAGACCACGAAGCCGCTGATTTCATATTCCACGCCGCTGGCACTCGAGCTTTTCAATGCGACACAGGGTGCCGGTTTGTTCAGCAGATAACGGCACCCTTGCATCGCACGCTCCAGCGCGTCGATCACCGTATGCGGGCGCGCATGCGGGCTCAGTTGCAGGCTGATCGAGACGCCGAAGATATCGCTGGGCCGGCTGAAATTGATGATCTTGGCCTTGGCCGCCAACGAGTTGGGAATCACCGCCATGCTGCCCTGTGAGGTTTGCAGGCGCGTGGCGCGCCAGTCGATATCGATGACCCGGCCCTCGGTGCCGTCGATGGAGATCCAGTCATCGAGTTGATAGGGTTTGGTGGTGTTGAGGACGATCCCGGAGAACACGTCGCTGAGGGTGCTTTGCAACGCCAGGCCGACGACGATCGCCAAGGCGCCGGAGGTGGCGAGCACGCCCTTGACCGGCAGTTCGAGCACGTAGGCCAGGGCGGCAATGACGGCAATCAGGAAGATCACCGCACCGAGCAAGTCTTGCAGCAAGCGTCCGGTGTGCCCGACCCGTTGCATCATCAAGGCGCCGATCAGCACCGTCAGCGTGCGCGCGCCGAACAGCCACCAACCGATCTGCAAACCGGTGGCTGCCAGGTGCAGCGGCACGTTGTCGGCCCACGGTGCCGGCTCCAGCGGGTTCAAGCCTTCGTTGAACAGCAGGAGACTGAACAACGAGAAAATCACCAGCCGTACGACCAGCTTCCAATTACTGCCACTGGCTGTGATCAAGCGCCACAACCCCAGATCGATCACGATCAGGACCAGGGCGCAAATCAACGGGTGGTCGGTAAGCAATGACAGCATCGAACAACTCCAGCCATGTACGGATGGGCACAGTGTAGGAGCAATTGCGGATCTGATAACACCACAAAAAACTGTGGGAGCGAGCCTGCTCGCGATGGCGGCAGGACAGCCACCGATTAAGTGACTGTCAGACCGCTATCGCGAGCAGGCTCGCTCCCACAGGGGATACCTGTCGTCGGCAGTTATTGGCTATTGGTCAGGGTCTTGTAGCGGGTCATCAGATTGCGGTACTCCTGGACCAAATCAACCGCTCATCCGACCGAACCGCCCCGACTGAAAGTCGGCAAACGCCTGGTGGATTTCCTGCTCGCTGTTCATCACAAACGGGCCGTGACCAACGATGGGTTCGTCAATCGGCTCGCCGCTGAGCAGCAACACCACAGCATCGTCGTTGGCTTCCAGACTCAGCTGATGGCCGTCACGTTCGAACAACGCCAGTTGCCCTTCGCGCGCCAGCTCCTGGCCGTTGACCTGAACCGTGCCACGCAACACTACAAGTGCCGTGTTACGACCTTCATGCAGATCGAGGGTCAACAACTTGCCGCCGTTGAGGCGCAGGTCCCAGAGATCGACCGGGGTAAAGGTGCGCGCCGGGCCGGTATGACCGTCGAACTCGCCAGCGATCAAGCGCAGGCTGCCGGCGTTGTCCTTGAGAGGAAGGCTCGGAATGTCGCCATCGAGAATCGTCTGGTAACCGGCATCGGCCATCTTGTCCTTGGCCGGCAAGTTGACCCACAGCTGGACCATTTCCAGCGTTCCGCCGCGCCTGGCGAATTCTTGGGAGTGGAATTCCTCGTGAATAATCCCCGACGCGGCGGTCATCCATTGCACATCGCCCGGACCAATCTTGCCGCCGCTGCCGGTTGAATCGCGGTGTTCCAGCTCGCCTTTGTAGACGATGGTCACGGTTTCAAAACCTCGGTGCGGGTGCTGGCCGACGCCACGGCGCTCGGTGGTCGGGGTGAATTCAGCGGGAGCTGCATGATCGAGCAGCAAGAACGGGCTGATGTGTTGGCCCAGGTTGTCGTAGGAAAACAGCGTGCGAACCGGGAAGCCGTCGCCGACCCAATGGGTCCGTGGGCTGGTGTAGATACCGATGATGTTTTTCATCCTGCCTCCAAATTCGTTGTTTGACGCAATGGACACAGCTTAAAACCGAACCCTTTAACGCACTAGACAGCAAAAATCGGCTTAAGCGTTCTATCTGGAGAACGATGGCGCTAGACCAGACACCTCCTATCACCCGAGACACCCAGCGATTCATGACTTGCGGTCAACAGTGCTTTGCCCATTCAGCGGTTTTTCCCGGGGCGGCAGCCGGGGATACTCCTGCCCATTCCCACTGCAACCCCTGGAGTCATTGATGTCTATTCCCGCATTCGGTCTTGGTACCTTTCGCTTGCAAGGCCAGGTGGTCATCGATTCGGTGAGCACCGGCCTGGCGCTGGGCTACCGGGTCATCGACACCGCGCAAATCTACGAGAACGAAGCTGAAGTCGGCGAGGCCATCACCGCCAGTGGCATCCCTCGGGAAGAGTTGTTTATCACCAGCAAGATCTGGGTCGCCAACTTTGCCAAGGATCGACTGATCGACAGCCTCAAGGAAAGCCTGCGCAAACTGCAAACCGACTACCTGGACCTGACGCTGATCCACTGGCCGTCCCCGGAAGATCAAGTGCCGGTCGAAGAATTCATGGGCGCCTTGCTCGAAGCCAAACGACTGGGTCTGACCCGTCAGATTGGCGTGTCCAACTTCACCGTTGACCTGATGAAACAGGCCATCGCCGCTGTCGGTGCCGACAACATCGCCACCAACCAGATCGAATTGCACCCGTACCTGCAAAACCGCAAGGTCGTCGAATTTGCGCAGAGCCAGGGCATTCAGATCACCTCGTACATGACCCTGGCCTATGGCGAAGTGCTCAAAGACCCGGTCATTCAGCAGATTGCCGAGCGTCTTCAGGCCACCCCGGCCCAAGTCACGCTGGCCTGGGCCATGCAACTGGGTTATGCGGTGATTCCGTCTTCGACCCAGCGCGCCAACCTGCAAAGCAATCTGCAAGCCTGCAGCCTGACGTTGAGCGAGGCCGACATGGCGTTGATCGCAGGTCTTGATCGCGGCCAGCGATTGACCAGCCCCAAAGGCATCGCGCCGCACTGGGATTAAGCGTCAGCCCTGCTCAAGGCTCTGATCGAGACGTTGCATGGCGTGCTGCAATTGATCGACGGCTTCGTCGATCAGCGCTGCGCTGGCCAAGGCGCAGGCATGCTCCAGTTGCTCGCAACTTTCGATCAGATGCCGGGCGCCGACGATGCGCGCACCACCTTTGATACGGTGCGCGAGGTCTTTCAACGCCGGTAGATTATCGTTTGCTTGCGCCTGTAGCAGGTTCTCGCGGTCCTCGCGGTTGGACTCCGCCAGTTTGCGTAACAATCGATCAATCTGCGTGCGATCACCACCGACGTAGGGTTCCAGCCCGCTCAAGTCGATCTGCGACGCTGGGGGGCATGCGCTCGTGGTCTCGACAAACCGCTCAGCCAGCCACCTGTCCAAGTCCGCCAGCCGGATCGGCTTGAACAGGCAGTCGTCCATCCCCGCTTCAAGGCAACGGACTTTTTCTTCAGGTTGCGCATTGGCGGTGAAGCCCAGAATCAGTGTGCGCGGCACGCCTTGAGCACGTTCTTCATCACGGATCGCGCCGGTCAATTCATAACCGCTCAAATACGGCATATTGCAGTCTGTGATGACCACATCAAAGGCGTGGGTTAGCCACAGCCCGAGTGCCTGTTCCCCGTCCTTGGCCTCCATCACGCGATGCCCGAGATAAACGAGCTGGCTGGAAAGCAATTGCCGATTGGCCGGGTAATCGTCCACCACCAGCATCGTCAGCAGACGTGTGTATTTTAGTGTTGCGCGATCCTCCGATTCGCCGGCCGGCAACGGTTTCAAGTCGACCGGCGACAAACTGATCTCGACCTCCGACCCCCGACCCACGACGCTACGCAGCGTCAGTCGCCCGCCCATCATTTCGCACAGCGTGCGACTGATGACCAGCCCCAGCCCCGAACCTTTGCAACCCGACGGTTGATGGCTGCCAACCTGAACGAAGGGACTGAACAAGCGCTGTTGATCAGCGTTGCTGATGCCAATGCCGCTGTCTCTAATGCGCATGTCGACCGTCAGATGGCCGGACAAACCAGGCACCACCCGCAGCGTCAGACTCACCTCGCCTTCACGGGTAAACTTGATCGCGTTGCTCAACAGGTTGGACAGCACCTGTTTGAAGCGCGTTGGATCGATCAGCACATCACGGTCACTGGCAGGGTCCAGATCGACCCGCCATAGCAGATTTTTCTCCCTGGCCAGCCCTTCGAAC
The DNA here is from genome assembly GCF_030209165.1 of Pseudomonas sp. fls2-241-R2A-110. Classification (NCBI taxonomy): domain Bacteria; kingdom Pseudomonadati; phylum Pseudomonadota; class Gammaproteobacteria; order Pseudomonadales; family Pseudomonadaceae; genus Pseudomonas; species Pseudomonas sp. fls2-241-R2A-110. The sequence goes on from NZ_JARVSN010000039.1 coordinate 124,780, forward strand.
ACCCGGCACAACGACGTCACCAATGCGTGAAGATTGACCCGCTCGGGCGTCAGGGACAAATGCCCGGATTCGATGCGTGCGATGTCGAGGATATCGCCGATCAACGCCAGCAGCTGCTGTGCTGCGGTCGACGCGACATCAATGGAAAAACGGTCGACTACGCCCTCTTGCGCGTGCTTATCGGCCATTTCAAGCATGCCGAGCAGGGCATTCATCGGCGTGCGGATTTCATGGCTCATGGTCGCCAGGAAAGTGGTTTTCGCCCGATTGGCATCGTCTGCCGCGTCCTTGGCTTCCTGCAATTGCTGCAACCACTGTTGTCGCTGACGGATCTGCCGACGCTGCCAGGCGATCCATCCCAGCGCCAGCAGCAACGCAGCCCCTGCCGCAGCAAACGCCTGCAAAATACGTTGGCGATGACGCAGCCAATAACTGTCCTCGACCACCACATCATTGCTCCAGCGGGCCACCAGCGTGTCCATTTCCTCGGGAGAAATGCTCAGCAATGCCTTGTTCAGAATCGACTGCAACTCCCGTGCATCCGGGCCGGTGGCCAGGCTGATGCGCGCCGGTTCGTCGCCCACGGTACTGCCGATACGTAAACGTCCCTGGTAATACCGGGAAATCAGGTAACGGGTGATGAACAACGAACTGAGCGCGGCGTCGGCCTGGCCTTTATTGACCAGATCCAGGCCCTCGGCCGGGCTTTGCACATCCACCATCCGCACGCCGGGCACACGGGCCTGAATGAAGGCACGCATCGGATGACTGTGATAAATCGCCAGGCGCTTGCCGCTCAGATCGTCAGGCGTTCTGGGGCTACCCGGTGTGACAGCACTCACCAGCGTGTACGGATTGGTTAAATAAGACCGGGTGAAGTGCAGTTCGGCGACGCCTTCGGTCGTGGGGATGATGGCGGGCAAGACGTCGATCTCGCCGGTCCTGAGTCGCCGGACCTGCTGGTCCAGGGATTGGCCGCGCAGCACGTTGAAATTCAAACCGCTGCGCTGGCTGATCAGTGTCAGCAATTGCGCGGTCAATCCGCTGAATCGCCCCTCGGTATCGTAGAACGTCAACGGCGCAAAGTTTTCGGCCACGCCCACGTTCACGGTCGGGTGCCGATCCAGCCAACGCTGCTCACTCTCACTCAGACTCACTCGTTGCTGACCCAAGACCTTCGCCTGGCCGGCACTCCAGCGTTGTTCGATGAGCGAGCGCTGATCCATCGGGATCGCCGCCAGTGCCTTGTCGATGATGCCCTTGAGCGCCAGGTTGTCCCGCGCCAGTGCGAAGCCGAACGGATTGGCGTCAAGGCCGGACGGTGCCACCAGGTGTATGTAATTGAGGTAGTTGTTGTTGATCAGGTAATTGGCGCTGATAAGGTCGCCGAGATAGACGTCATCCTGCCCATACGCCACCGCCCCGAGCGCATCGAGCGCCGACGAATACCGGTGCAGGCCCGCCTCGGGGTAGAACGATTCAACGGTTTGCGCCTGCAGATAGTCATCGGCCATGGCAATGCGTTTACCCGCCAGGTCCTCGGGCAGGTGCTCGTCGAGCCGGGTGACCAGCATCGGCTGATCTTCTGCGTAGGCGCTGGACAGGATCAGGTCGGGGTCGGCCGCTTCGAAGTTGTTCGAGGTACCGAGCAGATCCAGCTCGCCGTCTTTGAGCGCCTCCATGGCCGCTTCACGCGTGACATAGCGCAGCACCTCGATTTGCACGTTCAGCAATTGTGCTACCAGCACGGCGTAATCAGCGGTGATGCCTTCGAGCTCATCGTGATTGCGTGTCACCTCGAACGGCGGGTAGTCCGGCCCGGTTACCCCGAGGCGCAAGACTCGCTTGTCACGCAGCCATTGCCGGTCATTTTCATCCAGCTTGACCTGGTAGCCCTCTGCGCTCGAACGCCCCAGCAAGTGCAATTGCTTGGGCTCCTCGGCGATGGTGGCCGACGCTGGGGGCACGAGGCAAAACATCAGAAACAGCAGCAGGAAACGCACGGTCAGCGCACTCAGATCAAGTGATTGCGTATGGCGAAGTCGCGCAGATGCACCGCCGAGTTCAGCCGCAGTTTTTCGATCAGACGGGTCTTGTAGGTGCTGACGGTCTTGTGGCTCAAGTGCATGAGTTCAGCAATTTCCTTGTTTTTAACCCCCCGGGCCAGGTATTGCAGGATGGTCAACTCTCGGTTGGAAAGATTGTCGATCATCTGTCTTTCGCTGTGTTGCACCGTATCCAGCGACCCGGCGGACAGCTGCGTGAAATAGGTATACCCAGAAATAACTGCTTGCACGGCTTTGTGCAATTGACCCAAGTTGTTGGTCTTGGAGACATACGCCAAGGCCCCGGCGCGCATGCAGCGTTCTTGAAAGAACAACGGATCCAGGGAGGTGAATACCAGCACCACACACTTCCATTGGTTGCCTTTGATTCGCTCCAACACATCCAGCCCGTTCCCGCCGGGCATGACCAGATCCAGAATGACCAGATCGACCGTATGCTCACGCAATATCGACAACGCCTCGCCAACGCTGGCCGCTTCATGAATCCGCTTGAAACCTTCCTGCTCGAGTACAAGCATCACTGCAGCGCGAACCACAGGATGATCGTCGGCAATCAGCACTGACTTCATGGCAACTCCCTGTGCAAAGACTCGACGAATGCCCGCCGGACAAAGACGTGGCAGACGCTACGGCTGCGCCAAGACTCTTGCATGGGCGAAAGCAGGAATCTACCTGTAAGAAATGACAGTGGCGACGAACGGTAATAGCGAATCAACCGGCAGTCTGCGCAGATCGCACGCTCAGCCAAGGGTATTGGTCTTCGCTCAGCGGTGGATCGATCATCGTCATCAGCCGCTGGATGCACGTCAAATCAGGCAGAGGTGCGTGGCTGACCTGAACCCTTTGCGTTCCAACCGCCGGGGTCGGCGGCAACTGCGCCCGCTGACCGTCGAAAATCAGTGCGTTGCGCACTTGCCGGTTATCGAGGAAGTAGCCGAGCACATCCAGTTCGCCGCAGACCAGCGAGGCATTGACGACCACCAGATCGAACGGTTCGCAACCGTACTCGACCAGGCACAACATGGGCGCAAGGCCCTGCACGGGCGCCACCCGGTAATAGCCGAGTAGGTTGAACAGCCGCTCGATTTTCATCCGGTGGAAATGCTGCTCGTCGGCGATCAGGATACGCAGCGCTTTGTTCGGCATCGTAGCCTCCCTGGATATGGCGGATGTTGGAGGCGCAGGAGGCTACGGGAGATGCACGAAGGTTTCTGTAGGACTTTTCCTAAAAGTCCGTGGCCACCGCCGTTACTGCCAACCGAACCGACGAATGTAGAACCCCTTCACGGCCTGGGTCAGCCCCATGTAAGCCAGCAGAATCACCGGCAGGAACACAAAGTACAGCGACGGCAGTGCCTGCAGTTTGAAGTAATGCGCCAGCGGTCCCATCGGCAGGAAAATGCCCACAGCCATAATGACCCCGGTCATCACCAGCAGCGGCGTGGCTGCGCGGCTTTGCAGGAACGGGATTTTCGGCGTGCGGATCATGTGCACGATCAACGTCTGGGTCAGCAACCCGACCACGAACCAGCCGGACTGGAACAGGGTCTGGTGATCCGGGGTGTTGGCGTCGAACACGTACCACATCAAGGCAAACGTGGTGATGTCGAAGATCGAACTGATCGGGCCGAAAAACAGCATGAAGCGCCCAACGTCCGCCGGCTGCCAGCGTTGTGGTTGTTTGAGCATTTCGTCGTCGACGTTATCGAACGGGATGGCGATTTGCGAAATATCGTAGAGCAGGTTTTGCACCAGCAGGTGCATCGGCAGCATTGGCAGGAACGGAATGAACGCGCTGGCCACCAGCACCGAGAACACGTTGCCGAAGTTGGAACTGGCGGTCATCTTGATGTACTTGAGCATGTTGGCGAACGTGCGGCGCCCTTCCAGCACGCCCTCCTCCAGCACCATCAGGCTCTTTTCCAGCAGGATGATGTCCGCCGCTTCCTTGGCGATGTCCACGGCACTGTCCACCGAAATACCGATATCGGCGGTGCGCAGGGCCGGGGCGTCATTGATGCCGTCGCCCATGAAACCGACCACATGACCGTTGCCTTTGAGCAGGCGCACGATGCGCTCCTTGTGTGAAGGCGTGAGTTTGGCGAAGACGTTGGTGGTCTCGACCGCCACCGCCAACTGCGCGTCGCTCATGCGCTCGATGTCATTGCCCATCAGCAGGCCTTGTTGCTCCAGGCCGACTTCGCGGCAGATCTTGGCGGTCACCAGTTCGTTGTCGCCGGTCAGCACTTTGACCGCCACGCCGTGAGCCGCCAGGGCCTTGAGCGCAGGCGCGGTGCTTTCTTTGGGCGGATCAAGGAACGCCACGTAACCAATCAGCGTCAGTGCCTGTTCATCCGCCAGACTGTAGGTATCCCCGCCTTCGATCATCGACCGCGCGGCCACGGCCACCACCCGCAAGCCTTCGGCGTTGAACGCCGCAGTAACCTGACGAATGCGCGCCAGCAGTTCATCGGTCAGTGCTTCGTCGGCTTCGCCATGGCGCACCCGGGTGCACACCGCCAACACTTCTTCCACCGCTCCTTTGCAAATCAGCAGGTGCGGTTGATCACGCTCGGCAACCACCACTGACATGCGCCGGCGGGTGAAGTCGAACGGAATTTCATCGACCTTGCGAAAGGCGGTGCCGACTTTCAGCTCACGGTGGATTTCCACGTGTTCGAGCACCGCCACGTCCAGCAGGTTTTTCAGGCCGGTCTGGTAGTAGCTGTTGAGGTAAGCCATTTCCAGCACGTCATCGGAGTCGTTGCCCCAGACGTCGACGTTGCGCGCCAGAAAGATCTTGTCCTGGGTCAGGGTACCGGTCTTGTCGGTGCACAGCACGTCCATGGCACCGAAGTTCTGGATCGCGTCGAGGCGTTTGACGATGACCTTTTTGCGCGACAGGAACACCGCGCCCTTGGCCAGGGTCGAGGTCACGATCATCGGCAGCATTTCCGGGGTCAGGCCCACGGCAATCGACAGCGCGAACAGCAGCGCCTGGGTCCAGTCACCCTTGGTGAAACCGTTGATGAACAGCACCAGCGGCGCCATGACGAACATGAAGCGAATCAGCAGCCAGCTGACTTTGTTGACCCCGGTCTGGAATGAAGTCGGTGCGCGATCCGTGGCGCCGACCCGTTGGGCCAGGGCGCCGAAATAGGTGTTGTTACCGGTGGTCAGAATCACCGCGATGGCCGTGCCGGACACCACGTTGGTGCCCATGAACAGAATGTTGTCCAGGTCCAGAGGATTGTGCGTATCGCCGTTCTGCTGGTGGCGGAATTTTTCCACCGGCATCGATTCACCGGTCATCGCCGCCTGGCTGACGAACAGGTCCTTGGCGCTGAGCACCCGGCAATCGGCAGGAATCATGTCGCCGGCCGACAAGACGATCAGATCCCCCGGGACCAATTGCTTGATCGGCACTTCGCTGCGCAACGCATCCCCGCGCAGCACCGTGGCGGTGTTGCTGACCATCGCCTTGAGGGCGTCGGCGGCCTGGTTGGATTTGGTTTCCTGCCAGAAGCGCAGCAAGGTCGAGAGCACCACCATCGAGAAAATCACGACGGCGGCTTTCATGTCCTCGGTCAGCCAGGAGATGACCGCCAGCAAGGTCAGCAGCAGGTTGAACGGGTTTTTGTAGCAGTGCCAAAAATGGGTCCACCACGGCAGCGGTTGCTCGTGCTCGACCTCGTTGAGGCCAAACTGCTCGCGCAGGGTGTCGGCTTCGAGTTCGCTCAGGCCGTCGGTGTGGCTACCGAGGTTGTTCAGCAGTTGACCGGTGTCGCTGTTGGCGGCGCTGACCAGGGTTTGCGCGAGCGTCGGCGGCACTTCGCGGCTGACAGGGAGGTCGGTGAAGCTTTCCAGCAGCGCCAGGCGACGGAAGTGCCGGGCAATGTGGCGGGTGCGCAAGAATCCGGCGAAGAATTCTTTGAGCAGGGTCAGGTTCATGGCAGTTCCCCCAGGGTCGGCCAGGAAACCGTCGAGCAGGCGTGTCAAGTCGCTGCGATGTCGACGGCAAAGTCGAACACCACACACGGTTCAGCATCGAAGAGAGGGGCATCGGGACGCAGGTCAGGACTGACTGCGATCGGGAGGCCGCTGCTCGCTATCAGGCGAGACAACGGCACACAGGTGGCGCGTTATCTTGCCGGGAAGGTGCCGGTTATCAAAACCGGCCGACTACTGTCACTCGAACAAGTACCCACTGTGGGTCTCCGTAATGGATGAAAACGCGCGAAGCTTACGCCCCGATTTCCACAGAGTAAACGATGCCAAGGCGCCGGATTGGGGAATTGAAGGGTTCTTCAGGAAGGGTTCAGGATAGAGGTCAGATCGCCCCCTTGAGCCGCTGCGTCGCCAGCGACTGTAGATCCTGTGCTGCGCAGAATAACCAACTGACGAAACTTTCATGGTTCGACGTGAACTCTCGACATCACCCGCCAGTCAGCTAAATAAGCCCTCACTTCAAGGCGCCAACGCTGATGCAGATTTCCCTCAAGCAACAAGTCGCCCTGGTGACCGGTGCCAGTTCCGGCATCGGCGCAGGGTGCGCCAAGGCCCTGGCCGATGCCGGTGCTGCGGTGGTGCTCAATTACAACTCCGAGGCTGAACCCGCCGAAGAACTGGCCCGGCAGATCATCGCTGAAGGCGGTCGGGCGATTGCCATTGGCGCTGATGTTTCAAAAGAACAAGAGGTCGAACGCTTGTTCGCACACACCCTCGAAGCCTTCGGTTCGCTGGACATTCTGGTGGCCAATTCGGGTATGCAAAAAGATGCACCTGCCGTGGAGATGAGCCTCGCCGACTGGAACCAGGTGATCGGCGTCAACCTCACCGGACAGTTCCTCTGCGCCCGCGCCGCCCTGCGCATTTTCAACCGCCAGGGTGTTCGTGAAGGCGTGTCCCGGGCCGCCGGTAAAATCATCCATATGAGCTCGGTGCACCAACGCATTCCCTGGGCTGGACATGTCAACTACGCAGCCTCCAAGGGCGGTGTCGACATGCTGATGCAAACGCTCGCCCAGGAAGTCAGCCACCAGCGCATCCGCATCAACGGCATCGCGCCGGGGGCGATTCGCACCGCAATCAATCGCGCCGCCACCGAAGGCGCGGCTGAGCAGGAGTTGCTCAAACTTATCCCTTATGGCCGGGTTGGTGATGTCGAGGATGTCGCCAATGCGGTGGTTTTCCTCGCTTCCGATGCCTCCGACTACATCGTCGGTACCACGCTGTTCATCGACGGCGGCATGAGCCTCTATCCGGAGTTTCGCGGCAATGGCTGATCATCATCCCGAACGACAAAGCGCCATCGACGCCCACGGCATCATCGGCGACATGCGCAGCGCAGCACTGGTCAATGACCGGGGCAGCGTGGATTTTTTCTGCTGGCCGGAGTTCGACAGTCCGTCGATTTTCTGCTCGTTGCTGGACACGCCTGAGGCCGGGATTTTTCAGTTGTCACCGGACTTGCCTGATGCGCGTCGCGAGCAGATTTACCTGCCCGATACCAACGTGTTGCAAACCCGCTGGCTCAGCGAGCGCGCCGTGGTCGAAATCACCGACCTGCTCCCCATCGGCGATAGCGAAGATGATCTGCCGCTGCTGATGCGCCGTGTTCGTGTGGTCAGCGGCCAGGCAACGTTTCGCATGCGCTGCGCGGTGCGTCATGACTACGCCCGCGCCAACACCCGCACCCGTCTTGATGAACAGGACGTGATCTTCGAGGCCGACGGCCAGCCGTCCATGCGGCTCGCCTCGGATCAGCTTGTGCAGATTGACGGCAACGCGGCGGTGGCCGAGTTCACCCTTAAACAAGACCAGTGCGCCGAGTTCCTGCTCGGCGGACTCGATGATCCGCGCTTCAAGGAAGGCTCCGCCGCGCTGTGCATGGAGCGCACAATGAAATTCTGGCGCGACTGGACCGGCAAATCCAGCTACCGCGGCCGCTGGCGAGAAATGGTCAACCGCTCGGCCTTGGCACTGAAGCTGCTGACCTCACGCAAACACGGCGCAATCCTCGCCGCCGCCACATTCGGCTTGCCGGAATCCCCAGGCGGCGAACGCAACTGGGACTACCGCTACACCTGGATCCGCGACGCCTCGTTCACCGTCTACGCCTTCATGCGCCTGGGTTATGTCGACGAGGCCAATGCCTACATGAGTTGGTTGCGCGGGCGGGTCAGTGATTGCCACGGCAATTCCATGAAACTCAACATCCTCTATGCCATCGACGGCCGCCAGGAACTGCCGGAAACCGAACTGTCGCACCTGTCCGGCCATGGCGGCGCGACGCCGGTGCGGATCGGCAACCAGGCTTACGATCAGGTCCAGCTCGATATCTTCGGCGAGCTGATGGACGCGGTGTACCTGGTCAACAAATACGGCGACGCCATCTCCCATGAGGGCTGGAAACACGCGGTGGAAGTTGTGGATCAGGTCTGCGAAACCTGGCAGCAACAGGACGTGGGCATCTGGGAAATGCGCGGCGAGCAGCATCATTTTCTGCATTCGCGACTGATGTGCTGGGTTGCTCTGGACCGGGCCATTCGCCTCGCTTCGAAGCGCTCGCTGCCCGCCCCGTTCGCCCGCTGGGACCAGACCCGCCAGGCCATCTACGCCGACATCTGGGAAAACTTCTGGAACGAAGAACGCGGGCATTTCGTCCAGCACATCGGCGGCACCGCGCTGGATGGCTCGATGTTGCTGATGCCGCTGGTGCGCTTCGTCAGCGCCAAGGATCCGCGCTGGCTCGCCACCCTCGATGCGATTGAAAAAACCCTGGTGCGTGACGGCATGGTCTATCGCTATCGCAACGATGACAGTCAGATCGATGGCCTGGACGGCACGGAAGGCGCCTTCGCCGCGTGTTCATTCTGGTACGTCGAATGCCTGGCCCGGGCGGGTCGCGTGGAAAAGGCGCATCTGGAGTTCGAACAGCTGCTGAGGTACGCCAACCCGCTGGGCTTGTATGCCGAAGAGTTCGACAGCCAGGCGCGTCATCTGGGAAATACGCCGCAAGCGTTGACGCATCTGGCATTGATCAGTGCGGCGTGTTTTCTTGATCGGAAATTGAGTGGGGAGAAAAATTACTGGCAGCCTTGAGAAGGCGTCGCCCCTATCGCGAGCAGGCTCGCTCCCACAGTGGATTTGTGTCACGCCATAGATCCAATGTGGGAGCGAGCCTGCTCGCGATAGGGCCATCAGCCTCAACACAAGACTGACTGAACGCCTCATCTGCAACCGACAGAGCCTGTCGGAAACTTCCCGTTTCAGAGTGCCGTTTGTAGGACCACTATTTGCTCGCCGCACGCTTAAACGCGGCCAGACTGAATAAACACGCCTCACCATGAGGCGTGCAGGCCATTTCCCTACATTGACTAAACAACCATTGCTGTTTACCTGTCCGACACTTGGTTCCTACACCCAAAAATACCTTGTTGCCAGCTGTAACAACCCCACCTACCATCGACGCTCAACGGGTACAGCGGAGCTGTCCAACAAAACCCGAATTCAAGGAACCAGAATGACTCAACGCATCCACCGCCCCATCGACTCTCCCCTGCGGTCAGGTCTGAACCGCGATGAATTGTGGGAAGACCACGACAAAGGCCTGATCAAATGCTGGGAAATCGGCCGCCAACGTGCCGCCCGATTCCCCGAACTCGCCCAACGCTGCCTTGTCGGCGAGCTGCCGGTACTGGGTTGGAAAGGTGGCGTCAGCCGCAGCCTGAAGAAACTTGAAAAATACGGATCCCTCAAATACCTCGCCCAGTGGCAGGGTTTGCGCGGAGAAGATCTGGATGTTGATCTGGATAAAGAGCGGGCGCTGACCTGTTCACGGACCAGGATGGTGGTGACGTTTACACCGGACCGGTCGAAATACTTCAATCAAGTGGCGGAAGTCTAAGTCCGTCGCTTTCGTAAGCTAATCAGCGAATAGCAACTTAACCCCCCATTATCAACTCAACACAACTACCGACTTCGAGTTATCAATGACCTCCATTTCAACAGACCTAGAATCCGTCACATCGCCTACACCCACGACAGCCAGACAGTACTTTAATACAACACTTCAATCATTTCTCTCAGAAGACACACGCAAGACTTATTACGCCATCAGCCTACTATCGGGACTGATGATTTTCTTCATCTATTTCTCCCACATCAATTACACCCCAAAAATATCAATTACAGACTCGGTCATGTTGATCTTTTCCGCTTTAGTCATTGGAGTGGGGTTTTCGCTGATATTAGCGGGGCTTTTTATTCTCCCAGCGTTGATATGGAAAGAGATGCTGGGTGACTCAATCACAGGGGAAAGAAAACAGCGCTTCAAATACCTCGCCATTCGGCAGGGCGTTCTACCGTTGGCGCTACTAATCCTGGCACTTTGCATGACGCTTTACCCGAAGCACTTTCAATGGTTTGCCATGGGCTTGGCTTTTTCAGTTCTATTATGGTTTTTTTCGCTTATTGGTGATGAGAAAATTGGGCGTCATATATTGGCATTTATCTGCAATGGATTTGTACTTAGCATCTGCACCTTCATGTTAATCAATATTGCGATGCATGGCGTAGAGGATATAAAGAACGCTGAAGAGCGTGAAATGATGACACGTTTTTATCTATTTTCGGCGCTGACAATGACAGTGCTATATAACTTATTTGTCGCCTCTTTCGAAGACTTCGGATTGAAAGAAGCCAGTGTCGGTGCCGGACTATTACTGGCCAGCATATTCCTGAGCACACAAAGCATTGCAACCATCCCCAAAGGCGTCATGCATATACTTGGACAAGGTAGCTTTCGTGCCAACGAGATCATATTGAATGGAGAGATTTGTGACTATTTCAAATCAAAAAACCCTTCAAAAACAGAACAGCTTTCCACGCAAACGTGTTCATTGAAAGAACCTTGGATACTTTGGAAAGGTGACGACGTCATCATGATAAAGATCCAAAGAACCAAATACCCCATTGATAGAAAGGATATAAAAATATTTTCCTATGATGTCTTTCCGAACGAATGATGTCCCGAAAGCAATGATGAGCTAATGTTTACGGCAGTCACTCTGTGGAGCCTGCCGTGAACGAACTGTTTAACTCTAAACATATTATTCAGACGTTAACGCTGCAAATTGCTTACGAAGCACATGGCTCTACGTCCGGCGAGCCCGTGATCCTTCTCCACGGCTTCCCCTACTCCCCACGAGCCTACGACGAAATCGCCCCCGCCCTCGCCGCCGAGGGTTACCGCGTAATCGTCCCGTATTTGCGCGGTTACGGCCCGACCCGTTTCAACAGCCCCGATACTCTGCGCTCCGGTCAGCAAGCCGCGCTCGCCCAGGATTTGCTCGACCTGATGGACGCGCTCACCATCCCTCAGGCCGCCCTGTGCGGTTACGACTGGGGCGGTCGGGTGGCGTGCATTGTGGCCGCGTTGTGGCCGCAGCGAGTTCGTTGCCTGGTGACCGGCGACGGTTACAACCTCTAGGACATCCCGAATTCGGTGCGGCCGCTGGACCCGGCATCCGAGCATCGCCCCTGGTATCAGTACTATTTCCACACCCCGCGCGGGGTCGAAGGCCTGACGAACAATCGTCGTGACTTGTGTGAACTGCTCTGGAAGTTGTGGTCACCCACTTGGGCCAAAGGCCCCGGGTTATATCCGCTGAGCGCCCCGGCCTTCGACAATCCGGACTTTGTCGACGTGGTGATTCACTCCTATCGCCATCGATTCATGTACGTGCCCGGCGACCCGGCGCTGGAATGGATGGAAGAGGCATTGACCCGACAACCGGCCATCAGCGTACCAACGATCTCACTGTGTGGCGCCGACGATGGCGTTGGCCCAGCGCCGGAAATAGACGAAGACGCCGAGCATTTCACCGGGCGCTACGAGCGAAGAGTGCTGGCAGGCGTGGGACATAACATCCCCGAAGAAGCACCTGAAGCGATGCTCAAGGCATTACTGGATCTGCTGAAGGGCTGACGGAAAACCGTTCGCGATAGGCTTGTGGCGTTACGCCCATCCCCCGCAGAAAGCTACGGCGCAACGTTTCTTCGCTGCCGAATCCGCACTGTACGGCAATGCGTTTGATCGGCACGCCGGTGTCGCTGAGTAACCGGCGCGCCGTCTCGACCCGGATCAGTTCAATGGCCCGGGCCGGGGTCTGGCCTGTGTCAGCGCGATAGTGACGCACGAAACTGCGTTCGCTCATGCCCGCCTGCAGCGCCAGGGTCGGAATGCCGAGGTCTTTGGTCAGGTTTTCGCTGATCCAGGCGTGCAGCTCGTCGAACCGGCTGCCTTCCTTTTGCAGGGACAAGGTCACGCTGAACTGCGACTGGCCACCCGGCCGCTTGAGAAAAACCACCAATTGTCGCGCGACTTCCAAGGCCATCGTGCGGCCCAGGTCTGCTTCGACCATCGCCAACGCCAGGTCGATGCCCGCGGTGACCCCGGCCGAGGTCCACACCGGACCGTCGTTGATAAAGATGGGATTGGGTTCGACCCGCAGTTGCGGATGCTTCTGCGCCAACTGCTCGCAGCGGGTCCAGTGGGTGACGACACGCCGACCGTCGAGCCAGCCACTCGCCGCCAGCAAAAAGGCCCCGGTGCAGACTGACGAAACCCGCCGACAAGCCTTCGCGTGTTCTCGCACCCACGCTACCAACGGTGCGTCTTCCGCTGCGGCATACACGCCCCAGCCGCCCGCGATGATCAAAGTATCGCTGCCTTGCTCGGGCAACGGTTCGGCCAGCAGCGCCAATCCCGCCGACGACATCACCGCCCCGCCGCCACTGGCAATCACTGTCGGTGCATAGGGCGGCGGCACACCGTGCTGGCGGGCGATGTCGTTGGCCGAGGCGAACACCTGCAACGGCCCGGTGACATCCAGCAATTGCACATTGGCGAACGCGAGCACATGAATGGTTTTCGGCATGATTGGCGTAATTCGTGGGGTGATTGGCGTATGCGCCAGATCCTACGAGCCTAAAGTGAAGTCGTCCACCCCACTTCATGAGAAAAACGCCATGACGTTGCAGATCGGTTTTCTGTTGTTTCCACAGGTTCAACAACTGGACCTCACAGGCCCTTACGACGTGCTGGCCTCACTGCCGGACGTGAAGGTGCATCTGATCTGGAAGGACCTGGTGCCGGTCACCGCGAGCACGGGGCTGGTGCTGAAACCGACCACGACCTTCGACGATTGCCCGGCGCTGGATGTGATCTGCATCCCCGGTGGCAGCGGCGTCGGACCGTTGATGGAAGATCAGCAGACGCTGGCCTTTATCAAGGCCCAGGCCGCGAATGCACGGTACGTCACGTCGGTTTGCACCGGGGCGCTGGTGCTCGGTGCGGCAGGTCTGCTCAAGGGTAAACGCGCGACCACTCACTGGGCTTATCACGAACTGTTGGCACCGTTGGGGGCGATCCCGGTGATGGATCGGGTGGTGCGCGATGGCAACCTGCTGACCGGCGGCGGGATTACCGCTGGGATCGACTTTGCCCTGACCCTGGCAGCCGAATTGTTCGATAAAGACACGGCCGAACTGGTGCAGTTGCAACTGGAATACGCGCCGGCACCACCGTTCCAGTCAGGCAGCCCTGACACAGCGCCGCCGGGTGTCCTGGCGGAAGCGCAACGGCGTGCGGCACCGTCGCTCCAGCAACGGACGCAGATTACCGAACGAGCAGCGGCCAGGCTGTAGGTCGTACTTTTTCACAGGCGAAAAAAAACCCGCCTAGGCGGGTTTCTCAAGACCATTTTCGACATCCTGTCGGCAGCCATCCTGGCCAATGGTCGATCATCCGTGATCCTGAGCACTCCCTGTGCTTCAGTTGATGGATCCAGATTAACGGCATCGATGAAGTATAAAAAGACGACATACCCGTTAGCGGGTGTAAGCGTTTGACCACTGACGTCAAAAACCTGCGTGCCTTTGCCTGTCGAAGGAGGCAGTTCCAGGAGACCGCAGTTTTCAGCAGACGAAAAAAAACCCGCCGAAGCGGGTTTTCCCAAGACCATATCGACTCCCTGTCGGCAGCGAATCCTTGCTAATGGTCGATCATCCATGATCCTGGAGCACTTCCTGTGCTTCAGTTGATGAGGCTAGATTACGCTTCGGATCCAATGTGCAATAGACGACATAGCTACCATCGCGTGTAAGACATTCGCTATAGCCACCCTTCCGTAAACCCTTAGACGGCTAAGGTATCCAGCCTTCAAACCCCGGTTTCTGCGGTTTGTAGCTGACTTTGCGCTGTCAGGCGAACATCAGGCCATTGCCACCGCCGTCACTCTTCCTGACGCTCGCGGGCCTTGGTGCTGGTCTTGAGAAATTCTTCGATATTGTTCATCTGCTCATCCCAACCACGGCTGTCCATGCGGAACGCCTTGAGCCTGCGTGATTGCGGGATGTGGTCGAAACCGGACTCGGTAACCTTCAGCAAGGTGCCGTCATCCATGTCTTCGAGCTCGAATTTCACCAAGGTCGTGGGTTCCTGGGAGTAATCGACCTCCGGCTCCACCGCATAGGGGTGCCAGCGAAAGGAAAACACCCGCTCGGGCTCGACCCGTTCCACTAACACATTCCACAGCAAGTGCTCATAGCCGGGGTACGTGATCTGCCCCTGGGTCCATTCACCGGCGACAAAACGCTTGCCCTCCAGCGAAACGCCAAACCACTGCCCAAAGGCTTCGGCATTGGCCACCACGCGCCACACCTTCGAACGCGGCACTTTGAGCAAAATCTTCCTTTCAATGCGATCTGATGCAGGGTTCATAAGCCACCTCCTGTACTGAACAGTAGGCCTGTAAGACCACAAGACCAACCTTAAAGTTGTATCAACGGGGAGTTGTTATCAAGTGTGCCTGTAATATTCGGCCGCATTTGCGCTGCTAAGTTCTGGCGTGGAACGTTGGTCAATCAATGAAACTGCTAACGTGCACAGCGCCGTCATTCATACAAACGAGATTCACTGGACAGGACCCACGCGATGAAAAGCCTGCATGGCAGCTGTTTATGCAAAGCCATCGAGTACGAACTCGACAACCTCGACATGCCCATCAGCCACTGCCACTGCCAAACCTGCCGTAAAGCACACGCAGCGGCATTTGCATCGACAGCCGGGGTGATGCGCGAACACTTTCGCTGGATCAAGGGCCAGCCTCTGCTGAACAGCTATGAATCCTCACCGGGCAAGCTGCGGCATTTCTGTTCGGTCTGCGGCTCACACTTGATGGCGGAGCGCCTGGCCCAGCCTCACGTCATCATTCGTGTGGCCACGCTGGATGATGATCCGGGCATGACGCCTCAAGCCCATATCTGGACCTCACATGACGTGCCGTGGCTTGAACATCAATCGATTCAAAAATACCCCGAATGGCAGGTGTAGATTCCCGGATATTCCAGGGCGCTACAATGCGCCGAACCTCCCATGTCACAGCGAGCCTACCCCATGCACCCACGCTTCCTTCTGGCGCTGACGCCATTGCTGCTGCTCAGCACCGTCACCCATGCCGCAGACTGCGACAACGCCACTGACCAGGCCACGATGAACCAGTGTGCGGCGCAGCAGAACAAGGCGGCTGACAAGGAGTTGAATGCGCTTTACCAGCAGATTACCAACCGTTTGAAGAGCACTCCGGACAGCAAGAAGCTGTTGGTCAGCGCGCAGCGTTCGTGGGTTGCGTTTCGGGATGCCGAGTGCACGTTCTCGAGCGCTGGGGTCGAGGGCGGGAGTGCTTATCCGCTGATCTACAGCAACTGCGTCACTGAGCTGACCAAGGCGCGGGTGCAGACTTTCAGGAATTACTTGAAATGTCAGGAGGGGGATTTGAGCTGCCCGGTGCCGGGGGCTTGATGCTCCAAAGACCTACGGGACCTATCGTCGGATCGCCGCCCGGACCAGGCTCGCGCCCACATTTAACCGGTAAACATCGGTCGATGTGGGAGCGAGCCAACTCGCGATGGCGTCAGTTCAAGCGTCGCAGTTACCGGACAAATATCTGCGCCGTGGTAATCGCCATATCCCCGCCCGGCATCTTGATGCTGCCGATCTGCTTCAGGCTGTCGGCATCAAAGATCGCCACGTCATTGAACGTCCCCGCCAGGTAGATCTTGCTGCCGTCCTTGTTGAAGGAAATGCAGTAGTAGGAATGATCCAGCGTCGCGGACTGCAGCATTTTCTTCTCCTTGATGTCGTACTTGGCCAGACGGTTGAGCACGCCGTACATCAGGTTCGGGTCCTTGGGTGAACGCATGCCGCTGAAATAGATTTCCGTCAGGGGACCGAAGTCGGTGGTTTCGGTCTTGCCGGTTTTCAGGTCAATGCTGAACAGCCCGTACAGGTACTCGGCGGTCAGTGGATCCTGCTTCTTGTCCTTGAATTTTGCGGTGGTGTAGAGCAGCGAGAAGTCATGGCGGTAAGTTTGCTGGTTCCACACATAGAGCACGTCCGGCGCGGCGTAGTTCGCACGTTTCCAGTGACGGCTGGGGATCAGCACGTCGAACTTGCCGGTTTTCACGTCAACCTTGTAGACATCCGCCCCGGCCACGTACAGCGTACCGTCGTCACCGCTTTGCATGATGGTCAGTTGCCGCGGCGCCGGGAAGCTGCGCACGGGTTTGGCGTCCATGCCGGCGTCGGTGGCGTACACGTCGAGCCGCGGCTGCTGCACCTCATAGCGGTCATTGAGCATCAACGTCGGGTTGGCAATGGTGAACAGTTCCTTGCCGTCATGGCTGAGGGTGAAGGCGAACATCGACCGCGCCTTCTCCCCCGGTTTCTGCGTGATGCTGGCGTGGAACACCTGCTTGCAACTGTCCAGTTCGACGCCGTAGACATCGGCGTAGTGGTTGTTCAACACGTAAGCGGTCTTGCGGTCCGGCGACAACTGGATGGTGCCGGGCCCGAAGGCGTCCGGCATCTTGCAGGTCTTGAACACGGTGTCGGTCGCCAGATCGATGACGTGCAGGTTGTTCGGGTAATTGGTGGTCAACATGTACTCGTGACCATCTTGTAGCGCAGTGTTTTCATCGGCCAGAACGTTGAACGAACAGACGCTCAGGACGGCAAATGCGGCCAGGCCGCAGGCTTTGATGCGATGCATGCTGGAATCCTTCTTCTCTGTCCGATCACTTGTCTTTTGGAAAGACAGTCCCGAGGTTGCGCCAGTTTTCGTTGGACGCCTGGGCATCCTTGTTCCAGTCCGGGTAGGTGCTCATCATGTCCGGCACCTGGGCCGGCCACCAGCACGGATCGGAGCAGCCATACAGGTCGGCTTCCATCGGCTGGCAGAGCGACGACACACCGCCAAAGGCATCGATCTCCCAACCCGGGTCGGTGGTCGAGGCGCAGCCGGCGACGGAACTCATCGCCACCACTTCTTCAATGCGGTTTTCGGCCGCGGCCTCATCGAGTTTCAGCGCTTTATTATTGATTGCCTTGAGATGTTTCATATCAGTGAGCCTTGCGCGGAGTGATGTAGCTGCTGATAAACGCAGGGTTGTGGGCCATGATCCGGGTGTAGACCTCGATGCCGAAGTCGACCCAGTCACGCATCAGTTCGCAGTAGTGATAGGTCGGATGGGTCGGATCGCCGTAACGGGCGTAGCTCTCGTGGTAGCAGCCGCCGGAGCAGAGATTGCGGATCTGGCAGTCTTCGCAGCCGGTGTTGGTGCGGTCCAGGCGTTGGGACAGGAAGTCGTTCAACTCCACTTGCTTCACGGCGGTGTGGACGTTGCCGAAGGTCGGCAGGCTCGATCCGGTGAAGCGGTGACAGAGGTTCAGTTCGCCCTTGTAATCCACCGCCAGCATCTTCAGGCCCGCGCCGCACGGCAGGGCTTTTTTATGGCCTTCGTGGATGTCGGTGATCAACTGGTGCAGGTTGGAGAAACCGATGTTGCGGTGCTCCAGCGCCGCCTCCAGATAACGCCGGCCGAGCTTCTTCATGTTGGCGAATACCTCGATCAGCTCGTCGCTGGACAGGTTGAAGGTGCTGATGTCGCCGGAGGTCACCGGGGCGAACCCGACTTCGGCAAAACCCAGTTCGTTGAACAGGTGATCCCAAATGGTTTCGACGTCAGTGACGCCAGTGGTCAGGGTCACCCGCGCGCCCACCGGGCGGCTGTTGTAGCGCGACAGCAACATCTCGGCCTTGCGCCGCACCACGTCATACGTGCCCTGCCCGCCCACGGTGATGCGGTTGCGGTCGTGCACGGTTTTTGGTCCGTCGATACTGACGGACAAACCGAAGCGGTGAGCGTTGAGGTAGTCCACGGTCTCTTCGGTGAGCAGCGTGGCGTTGGTGGTCATGACGAACTCGACGAACTTGCCCGCCTCACGGAAACGCTTCTCGCAATAGTCGACCATGTATTCGATCAGCTTGCGATTGCTCAGCGGTTCGCCACCGAAGAACACCACGGTGAAACGCTCTTCGTCCGGCGACTCGCGCAGCAGCATTTCCACCGAGGCGACCGCTGTTTCGATGTCCATTTTCTTGCCGGCCGACGGCTTGTCGAGGTCTTCCTTGTAGCAGTAGGTGCAGCTCAAATTGCAGCCGGTGTTGACGTTGAGCACCACGGTATTGATCGCGGTACGCTCGACCCGTTTGGTGCCGATGTCCGGCGTCAGCGGCGAGCCGTCGCTGACCAGCTCCAGGGACATCAATTCGCGCAGGGTCTCGGTGATTTCCTCACCGTTGAACCGTGAAGCCAAACGCTGGATCAGGTCCTCCGACGTACAGCCGGGACCGCGCAAGGTGTCGATGATGGTGCCCGTCAGCTCATCGCTGGCGAACAGCGAACTGCTGGGGATGTGAAACAGCATGCGGTCGGCGTCGACGTGCACTTCGTGCAGATTTCGCTCGACCAGATTCAAAATAGCGCCCATTGCAACCTCCTGTGCAAACCCCGTTTTGACGGGGCCTGCGGTCATTCCGAAAAGTGTCTGAAACCTTTTTTTGAATCAGCCAACTCATGGAATGGGTGGATTGTTCCAGCGTTGCACGGTGACGATCATGTGGCCTTCGCCGGTCAGGGATTTCCCTGCATCGTCGACGGCGGCAATCACCTTGAGGTTGCCGGCATTGTTGGTGGACATTTTGCGTTGTGGGTTCGGCCCGGCATCACCCGGAGTGAACACGCCGCTGTCAGCCTGCATGGTGCCGGCGAACTTGACGTCTTCGTCTTCCTTGGCACGATCGTCGAAGGCCTCGACCTTCCATTGCGCCGGGAACACCCCGATGCGATACGGTTTGCCATCAGCGCCCTTGCCCCAGGCTTCCGCATCAAAACGGCCCTGGACTTTCGGCGTCGAACCACCGCCCTCGCCGATTCGCGCGACCGAGAACGCAGGCACCACTTTGACTTCTGCGATTGAGTTGTAGACCGACAGGGTCGGGCCCTTCAGGGTGCCGACGGTGACCGCACGCAGACCCGGCTGGGCATTGGCCGCAGCCTTGAGTTTGACCCTGATCCGCTGCGGACTCTGCTCGACGACTTCGACCACTTCCACACCTTTGCCGAAGTTCGGTTTGCCGGTGAGACCGCTGCCGACTAGCGTGACTTCAGTTTCGGCACCCGCCTTGAGATAACCCGGTTGCACCGCCAGCAAACGACTGCTGCCCTGCTTGGCGGCGACGAAGTCCAGACCGCGCTCATCATGCTCGGCTTCGAACATCCGACCTTGCATGGCATTGCCCTGGGCGGCGAACACCTGGCGCATGGTTACGCCATCGATGGTCACGTTGCCGCGCCATTCGTAGCCGGTGTAGAGGATCGCGCTGCCCTCGCCATTGAACGGGCTGCCGTCGGCGTATTGGCCTTTGACGCTGACCTTGAACGTGTCACTGCCATCGGCCGTGACGCTCATCACGCCGGACAGTTCACCTTTGCCCGGCAAGTGGCCGCTGAAGCTCCAGTCACCCACCAGTGCGGCGCTTTTCGGCGCGCTGCTCAGCCATTTTTTCCAGGCCGGATTGTCCAGCGGATAACGCTTGGCCAGCAGCGGCACCATGTCCTTGCGGGCAATGTCGAACCAGTCACGGTCCCGGGCCAGTGCCTGGTATTCGAGGGACGGCCATTGACCGAGGTGGAAGTTCACCAGACGCTCCCATTCCTGGGCCGGACGCCGTTGCAGGGCTACCCGCGCACCGGAGTGGCAGCGGCCGCACATCTGGCTGGTCTGGTCGTCGAATTTCTCGACGGTATTGAGTCGACGTTCCAGCGCATAACGCACGCCGTCCGTCTCGCTGGGCGCCAGGCCTTGGGTGTCGGCCAGGTATTTGACCAGGGTTCGGCGGTCGTCATCGCTGATCTGCAAACCGTGCATGGTCTGCATCCGGGCGATGCTCATCAGCCAGCCTTCCGGGCTCTTGCGCTGGTGGCTGATGCGGCTCAGGGCGTTATCAGCTTCGGGGGTGTGACAGCCCTGACAGGTTTCCTTGAGGATGGTCTGGGCGTCACGGGCGGCCAGGCTGTAAGGCGAATGCAGCGCTACACAAGCGGCCACGGCCAGCAGACTGGCACTCAGGCCTGATCGGAGTCTTCTCTTCATCAACGTCGAACCTCGCACGGTGCTTTCTTATTTTTGTGGCTTATCGTTTTTTTTGGTTTCTACCGTCGGCGGCGCACCGCTGACGGAGGCAAGAGAAACGTCTGCGATGAGCAATACACGGAGCGTGCCAGCTTGCCGATACCCTTTTAAATCAAGCTGTTAGATAAAGATGAGGGTCATGATTGGCGTCCAGGCGAGATCGCTCGCGTCTAATATCGCGACACTTGTTTCAGTCTGAGACAAAGCATAGTTGCCCTGACCGGAACAGTTCATCGGTCGGCGATTGACGGCCATCCCCTGCGGGAGCGAAATGGGTATTCACCGATTGCCAATCAGGGGATAAAAAAATGGCAAGCATCACTGTCCTGGCGGGGGACTTTCTGCAGGGTGATGGAGAGTACAGAGAGGGCGTTTTCACCCTCAGGACATCGCTTCACCCGTGGCCCGGCATCACCCTCCCGCTCTCAGCGTTCAAGTGTGTAGAAGTGGCCAACGAGGATTCGATCAACAACATCAAGGATGCCATCGGTTTCGGCGTGGCGGGCGCGATGTTGCTCGGCCCTATCGGCGCAATTGCCGGTTTCATGTTGGCGGGCAAGGAGACCGAAGTGACGTTCCTGGCAACGCTCAAGGACGGCCGAAAACTCCTGGCCGCCGTAGATGGCAACACATTCGAAGAATTTTCTCGCAAGATCCCGGCCTGAACTGTCAGCACGCGCCGCACCACTTGAGTGGTGCGGCGTGACGGCGGTTCAGCTGAAGAACGTTGGCTGAATGCCTTTGTGGGCTTCTATTTCGTGCCGCATATCCGCCACCAGCGAGGCGATTGCGTGAGGACTGTCCAGTGTCCACAAGGGCACGTGGGTCGCCACCAGATCCACTTTTCCCGTTACGCAGTCGCAAACCCGTATGGTCAGGGACTGGTCTGCCTCCATGCTGCACGTGCAGACGGCGGGCAGCATTTTTTGTTCGATGATGCTTTGAATTTCCAGGGCTGAAAGGAACATCACTACCTCCCTCACACCAGATGTGTGGCCGGATGAACGGTCCGTCGCGTCATCCACCGAGCCAGAAAATTCTAGTCCCCAATAGTCAGTGTCTCAAGGTCGCGACAGGTTGCTCGTCGTCTCATCGTTGTCGCAATTTGCAACAACCCGCCAGCGGCCGCCTTTACCCTTGAATGCCCCCGAACCCCGCCGACCAAGGGCGGGGCTGCGTTTCCTGGCACTTGGCACAGCCATTGCGAAAGCCCGGTTCTCACGAATAACAAGAGGCCTCGCCATGACGCTCCCTTATCTGCTTCCCGCTACTTCGGCATTCATCCAGCGCGCCCCGCGCATGCTTATCGGCGGTGACTGGGTCGAAGCCGCCGACGGCCAGACCATGCCCCTGCACAACCCGGCCACCGGTGAAGTGCTGTGCGTGGTGCCACGGGCCACGCCGGAGGATGTCGACCGCGCGGTGCTTGCCGCTCGTCAGGCTTTTGATGATTCGGCCTGGACCCGCACTCGCCCCCGCGAGCGGCAAAACCTGTTGTGGAAACTCGCCGACCTGATGGAACGCGACGCCGAGCTGCTGGCGCAACTGGAATGCCTGAACAACGGCAAAAGCGCAGCGGTGGCCCAAGTGATGGATGTGCAACTGTCCATCGACTTCCTGCGCTACATGGCGGGTTGGGCGACCAAGATCGAAGGTTCCAGTGTTGAAGTGTCGTTGCCGCTAATGCCCAACGATCAGTTCCACAGCTTCATTCGCCGTGAAGCGGTGGGCGTGGTCGGCGCCATCGTCGCCTGGAACTTCCCACTGCTGCTGGCCTGCTGGAAACTCGGCCCGGCCCTGGCCACCGGTTGCACAGTGGTGCTCAAACCCGCCGACGAAACGCCGCTGACTGCCTTGAAACTCGCTGAGCTGGTGCTGGAAGCCGGCTACCCCGAAGGCGTGTTCAACGTGGTCACTGGCACCGGCATTACCGCAGGGTCCGCGCTGACCCACAATCCACTTGTGGACAAGCTGACCTTCACCGGCTCCACCGCCGTGGGCAAGCAGATCGGCAAGATCGCCATGGACTCCATGACCCGCGTCACCCTGGAGCTGGGCGGCAAATCGCCGACCATCGTCATGGCCGACGCCGACCTGAAATCCGCCGCAGCCGGTGCCGCCAGCGCGATTTTCTTCAATCAGGGCCAGGTGTGCTGCGCAGGGTCGCGTCTGTATGTACAGCGCAAGCATTTCGACAATGTGGTGGCGGACATCGCCGACATTGCCAACGCCATGAAGCTTGGCAATGGCCTGGACCCGAGCGTCGAGATGGGCCCGCTGATCTCCGCGCGCCAGCAGGAAAGGGTTTACGGCTATATCGAAAAGGGTCGGGAAAGTGGTGCGACCATCGCTTGCGGCGGCGAGCAATTCGGTCCGGGGTTTTTCGTCAAGCCGACAGTGATTGTCGACGTCGACCAGAAGCATTCGCTGGTGCAGGAAGAGATCTTCGGCCCAGTGCTGGTGGCGATTCCGTTTGATGACGAAGCCGATGCCTTGCGCATGGCCAATGACAGCCCTTATGGACTGGGGGCAAGCATTTGGTCCAATGACCTGGCGGCGGTGCACCGGATGATTCCACGGATCAAGTCGGGCTCGGTGTGGGTCAATTGCCACAGCGCCCTGGACCCGGCGCTGCCGTTTGGCGGCTACAAAATGTCTGGGGTCGGGCGCGAGATGGGGTATGCGGCGATTGAGCATTACACCGAGTTGAAGTCGGTGTTGATCAAACTGTAATACACAGATCGTTCCCACGCTCTGCGTGGGAATGCATCCCGTGACGCTCCGCGTCACATCTCGAAGCGGAACGCGGAGCGTCCCTGGCGGCATTCCCACGCAGAGCGTGGGAACGATCAGCCTGTGTCAGGGCTTGAACCCCTGAGACAACAACCAACTGCGCACCATCCTGCCCTGCTCCACCGTCAACCCGGCCAACGCCTGTTCGGCCGGCTCGGATTGTAAGCGCCGCACCACCGGCGCCAGTTCAACCCCTTGCACATGCCAGATGCCCAACGGTTGATCTGCCGTGATCACCACGTCGGTTTCATCGACATAACCGTCCTTCAACACCGGCGCCCGCTCGATTCTCAGCGCCTGAAAATCCGGCTCGGCGTGCGCCGGTTCAGCATCCGGCCACTGCCGACGGGCCTTCCAGAACGGTTGCTCCAGCCAGCGCTGCTCATCGGCATAAAAATCCCGCCCGATCCGCGCAAAACGCCAAAACAACTGTTCCACTCGCGCCTGATGAAACCGCTGCGCCAGTGCGGCTCGCTCAGGTTTACGCAACAATGTGTTGATCACGGTCGGCGCCTGCAATGCCGAGGACAGCGACTGGAAAATGCCGTTGCCCGACAGCGGGTCCACCGCCATCGCCGCATCGCCGACCCGAATCCAGTTATCGCCACACACCTGCGGGCACAGGATCGCCGTGCTGCTGCGCGCGTGCAGTTGGAGATCGACTTCGGGCGCCAGACCGAAAAACTCACGCGCCAGTGCCGAGCCATGACGCCGTTGGCGGCAGTAATCGAGCAATTGCGCCTTGCCCGGCAATCGGGCACTGGCGACGTCCACGGTCCACTGCCAATAACACTGACCGTCAGCCCGTCGCGCCATCCAGGCCCAGCCGTCCTCAAGGCTTTCCACGGCACTGGCGGTGCTGCCCGGCGTACCTTGCCAGCGATTGAGCAGGCTGACCGTCTCCGGTCCGCGCAGGCCTTTGCCAAGTGCAGGCGCCTGACGTCCACGGGCCTCCACCAGAAAATCCGCCAGCAACGCTTCGCGCCCTTCCATCTCGATGCGATGCCCCGTCGCCAAGGCCTGAACACTCAGCACCCGACCCTCAATGAGTTCAACGCCTGCCCGTCGCAGATCCTCGCGCAGGCCTTGGTCGAAGCGTGGGCGATCCACCAGAAATTCAACGTTCTGCGCATGCTGCTGGCCGTTCCACGCGACCTGCCGCTGGGACGGTAACGTCGCGTCCGCCAGCGCCTGATGCAGACCCGCGCCGCGCAAGGCCTCCAGCACCCGCACCGAAACGCCTTCGAGCGCCGCGAACCGGCGCCACTCGCTGACCAGCGTCACCGAATAACCCAGCGTTTGCAAACCCAGGGCAACTGCAGCCCCTGCCGGCCCCGCGCCAAGAATCACAATCATGGCCCGAAGCGCCGTTCGGGGCCGCGATACCGAGCGTGCTCGCGCAACCACTCGATGACATGCTGGTTATTCGCGTCGGGGTGCGCCGCCAGAAAACCCGCAATATGCCCGCTCAACGCCGCACACCCGAGGCTGGCACCCGACTGCCCCGGATACGTGCCGTGCACGCACGCGGCGAAATCGGCCTGAGCGCTATTGAGCCACGACCATTCATGCTCGGCGCAACGCGCATCGCCAGTGACCCGCAGCACTTGTGGATAATTTGCCGGAAACACGCCCTCGCCCTGCGCCGGGCTGGAAGCGCACAGCAAAATGCCTCGGGAAACGGCCGCCGCGCAGGCTTCACGGAGCAGGCTTCGATCCTGTCGCAACCCCAGGCTCAGATTGATCAGCCGCACCTCTTGAGCCACGAGCCAGTCGATGGCCGTGGCGATCTGCAAGGCACTGGTGACGCCACGCTGGTCGAACACCTGCCCCACACAAAAGACTGCCGAAGGCGCCCGTCGGCTGATGGCCTCGATCACCGCGCTGCCGTGGCCCAGCGGATCGTCGCGCAAGTCGCTTTCGGCCAATCCATCGTCAAGCAATGAGAACCGCCGTCCAGCGATGACCTGCACCCGTTGCGCCGCCGAATGGCCGCTGTCGACGATGCCAATCCTCAGCTCAGGCTTCATGCAGCACCGTTTTTGAAGTGAGCACGCCGTCGAGCAACTCAAAGCGCAAATCGGCATCGGCCAGAGTTGAAGGGCGATGGCTGATCAGGATCCGTGTACGCCCGGCAAACAAGCGGTCGATGGCCTCGATGACTTCGCGCTCGGTGGCTTCATCCACCGCTGAGGTCGCTTCGTCCAGCACCAGAATCAGCGGATCCTGCAGCAACGCCCGAGCAATGGCGATGCGCTGTTTCTGCCCGCCGGACAACTGCTGGCCGCGCTCGCCCAACGGGCTGTCGAGGCCTTCGGGCAAGGATTCGATCAGACTGTCTAGCTGCGCCAGTCGCGCGACTTCGGCAATGGCTTCACGACTGGCGTCTGGCACGGCATAAGCAAGGTTGTCGGCGAGGCTGCCGCGAAACAACACGATGTCCTGACTGACCACGGCAATCCGCCGACGCAACTGGAACAGGTCCAGTTCTCGTAGATCCACGTCACCGAGCAACACCCGGCCGGACTGCGGATCATGGTGGCGTTGCAGCAGATCGATCAGGGTTGATTTACCGACCCCGGAGCCGCCGCTCAGGGCGACTTTCAAGCCGTAGGGAATTCGCGCTTCGATGCCACGCAACGTCGTCGGGCGACCGGGATGGCTGAAGTGCACATCGTCGAAACGCAGTTCACCCGAGGCCGGCATCGGCTTGGGTTCGACGGGTGTGAGCACAGTCGGCTCTTCGCCACGCAACTCCATCACGCGACCGAGGCTGACGGTCATCCGCTGAATCGCGACGTACAGTCCAAGCAAGCTCTGAACCGGCCCGACCGCCATCCCCAAATACGTGGAAAACGCGATCAGGGCACCCAGTTGCCAAGTCCCCTGCACCACCCAATAACCGCCGATCAAAAACGCACAGGCCCGAGACAACGAGGTCAGCGTGCCCGGCACGGCCTGGGTGAAAAACTCGGTGACTTGCAGGCGCAACAACTGGCTCATGTAGCCTTGGCCGAGCGTCTCCAGCCGTCGCGATTCACGC
Organism: Pseudomonas sp. fls2-241-R2A-110; assembly: GCF_030209165.1. Classification (NCBI taxonomy): domain Bacteria; kingdom Pseudomonadati; phylum Pseudomonadota; class Gammaproteobacteria; order Pseudomonadales; family Pseudomonadaceae; genus Pseudomonas; species Pseudomonas sp. fls2-241-R2A-110. Next base: position 151,283 of record NZ_JARVSN010000039.1, read on the forward strand.
TGTTGCTGGCCGGCGGACTGGATGAACTTCATCACCGGCAAGGTCTCGACCATGAACGAGGACATGTCCGCCGAGCGCTCGCGCAACTGCCGCACATCGCGCTCGACCTTGCGCCGCATCCAGCGCAGCCAGAGCACGTCGAGTGGAATCAGCACCAACGCCAGCAGCGAGAGTTTCCAGGACAGGGTCAACAGCATCGCCACCGCGCAAACCAGACCGATCACGCTCGACACCGCCGAGAACAGCGAATCGACGGCAAAGCGCTGGATCTCCGCGACGTCGCCATCCAGGCGCGACATCAAATCACCAATGCGCCGCTGCCCGTAGAAACTCGGCGAGAGGGTTTGCAGATGCCGGTAAAGGTCGTCGCGCAGGGCGAACAGTATCCGCCCGGACAACCGAGTGTGCAGGTAACGATTGATCCCCGACAGCGCCGTACCCAGCAGCCCGGCGACAATCATCAACCCGGCAATCAGCACCAGCATCGCAAAGTTACGCGCCAACAAACCATCGTCGATCAGCAGTTTGGTCAACCACGGTTGCACCAGCACCAGCAACGAAGCGCAGACCGACAACCCCAGCAGCCCGGCAATCGCCAGGCGATGCGGTCGCACAAAGCTGTAGAGCCAGCGCAATGCCGATTGCAGGGCTTCGGGGTTCTGGCTGTCGATCAGCCGCACGATCAGGCGCTGCATCACGAGCGCAACTGTTTGAGCTTGCGATACAGGGTCGCGCGACTGATGCCCAAGGCGTCGGCGGCGGCCGAGACGTTGCCCTGATGGCTGTCCAGGGACTGGCGAATCAACTCCAGTTCGTTTTCGCGAATGCTCCCCGACGATGACCGTTCGGTCGCGGACAATTCGTCGAGCATGCTGTCGGGCAGGTGGTCGAGGGTCAGCACCGTCTCCCCCGGCTCGCGCATGGCCAGCGCGGTGCGCAAGACCATTTCCAGTTGGCGGATGTTGCCTGGCCAGTGATAACCACCAAGCAAGCGGTTCAAGTCGTCATGCAGGACGACGTTCGGTGCGTCGAGTTTGGCCAGCAGTCGCGTGACCAGGCCACTGAAGTCCTCACGCTCACGCAAGGCCGGGAGCATCACGCTGATGCCGTTGACCCGGTAGAACAGGTCTTCGCGAAAGTGTTTTTCTTCCACCAGGCGCTTGAGGTCGCGGTGGGTGGCGCAGATCAGCGCGACGTCGATGTCTTGTTCTTCGCCAGCGCCTAGCGGTGCCACTTTGCGGTCCTGCAATACCCGCAACAGGCGTGCCTGCAAAGCCAGCGGCATGTCGCCGATTTCGTCGAGGAACAAGGTGCCGCCGTGGGCCTGTTGCAGCCGGCCGATCATCCCGCCCCGGCGCGATCCGGTGAACGCGCCTTCGCGGTAGCCGAACAGCTCCGACTCGATCAAGCCTTCGGGAATCGCCGCGCAGTTCACCGCGACGAAAGGTTTGTCGCAGCGGCTGCCGGCCATGTGCAAGGCTCGGGCAATTACTTCTTTACCGGTACCGGTTTCACCCAACAGCAACACCGGCAGCTCATTGGCCAGGCCTTGGCGGGCCATGCGCAAAGCGCGGGCATAGCGCACATTGCTGCCGGCCAGGGCTTCGAGATCCGGTGGCGGCTTGACGGTTTTGGCCGTGCTGCGCGGCGGTGTGCTGACGTTGATCGAGCGCTGCGGCGCACGCAGGGCTTTGTAGAAGAATTCACCTTTGGCAGTCTGCAAACTGCCGACGCCACCCTGATGCAGCCGCGACAGCAGTTGCAAGCCGTCGACGCCCAGAAACTCTTCGCAACGCCGCCCCACCAGCGCCGAACGCTCGGCATGCAGCAACTGACAGGCCTGGGCGCTGACCGCGAGGATCTGCCCGCCAAGGCTCACCGCCAACAGGCCCTGCCAAGGGGATTCGAGGTATTGCCGACGACTGTGGAAGGCCAGGACGATTTCGTTTGGATAGCTGGCGTTGAACACGCGGCTTTCGATCTGGCTGACGGCCATGGACAACAACGCGGTGCTGTCATGAACGCGGCCGAGCGGGCCTTCGCGGGTCAGGTCGAGCACGCCAAGGATGTCGCCTTGGGGGCAATAAATAGGCACCGAGGTGCAGGAAAAATCGGTCAGGCGATCAAGGTAGTGTTCGCCGCAATCAATCATCGTCGGCCGCGATTCGACCAGCGCGGTGCCCAGGGCGTTGGTGCCGCGAGCCGCTTCGCTCCAGCAGGCGCCAAGGGTGATGTCTTGCAGGCCGCTGCCCTTGAGGCGATCGGCGCGACCTTCGACGGCGAGAATGGTGGCGTCGGAATTGGCGAGGATGATCAGGCCTTCCTTGCCTTGACGTTCGGCCAGGTAATCAATTGCCGGCAATGCCGCATCGATCAGCAAGCGATTGCTCGCCAGCAGCACGTCGAGGCTGGCGCCCGATTCCAGCGCCAGCTCGTACTTGCCATTGAAATGCACGCCATGGCTGAGACTGCGCCGCCATGAGGCATCGATTTCCGCGCGCAACACGCCATCGGGGACTTCGCCCTCCAGATGGAGCTTTTCCCGGGCCAGCCGGGCTTCGCGGTGCAGCTTGGGTGGAGTTGTTTTTATTAGCGTCATCAAAGCGCTCCGGATCGGTCCGCCCTGCGCTTTTTTAAGTTCAGCGCCCTGCCGCAATCTTTACGTTAACGTAAGGGCGATGGCAAGTGCCTTACAGCGTTTGAGGTTCATCCGCGGGGACCGCGTTATCGTTCATCGCGAGCAGGCTCGCTCCCACAGGGGGCGGTGGTGAACACAAATCCTAGGTTCACTCGGTCCATTGTGGGAGTGAGCCTGCTCGCGATAGCGATCTAGCCGGCAACATCAGATTCAGATCTTCCAAGCCTCGGAGCTCACAAAAAACGCCCGCGCATTGTCTTCAAGACTCTCCAGGTGATACCCGCCTTCCTGCACAATCAAACACGGCAAGCCCAGGCCACGAATCCGCTCGCCCAGCAGCGCAAACCCTTCGCGCGTCACCGCCACTTTGCTTTGCGGGTCCAGTTCGAAAATGTCGAAGCCCAGGGACAGCACCAGCGCCTGGGCACCGAAATCTTTCACCGCCGCCAACGCGACTTCAAGTTGACCCAGAAAATCCGCTTCACTGGCGCCATGCGCCATCGGCAAGTTGAGATTAAAGCCCTCCCCTGCACCAGCGCCACGCTCATCGGCAAACCCGGCAACCCCCGGATAAAAATTGGTCGGATCGCCATGCACCGAGACATAAAGCACGTCATCCCGGTCGTAGAAAATCTCCTGAATCCCTTGTCCGTGGTGCATGTCCGTGTCGAGCACCGCGACCCGCTCAAACCCACCGCGCAAAACCTGCGCCGCCACCGCGGCGTTATTCACATAACAAAAACCACCGGCCGCCTCGGCTCGGGCGTGATGACCCGGCGGACGGCAAACGGCGTAAGCCGCCGGCTCGCCATCAAGCAATGCCTGAGCGCCAGCAATCGCGCTCTGCGCCGACCAATAGGCCGAGCGCCAGGTCTGCTCGCCCACCGGGCAACTGCCGTCGGCCAGATAACGGGCCGCTTGAGCGAGAATCCCGCGCAAGGCGTTGGGCTCGCGGACGAAGATGTTCGACATCACCTCATCGCCCCAGTCCTCGGGAACCTCTTTCCAGCGCTGATGCGCTTCTTGCAGGAATGTCAGGTACGGCGCGCCGTGGACTGCCAACAATGGATCGAGCCCGGCATCGGCGGGCTGCTCAACCTCGAAGCCCAATGAATGCGCCGCCTGCACCAATCGCTGAGCGCGTTCAGGCACTTCCTGCGGCGTGCGCATCTGCCCACGGGAGTAGTAGCTGCGAGGATGGTGAAGCAATTGTTCGGGGTGGAAAAAACTGCGCATGGGGTGAGTACCTGTCAGTTAGTCATAGATCTTCAATCAGGGCACATTCAACTGTGGGTGCGAGCTTGCTCGCGATGGCGTCAGCACATTGAACATTGATGGCGACTGATACACCGCTATCGCGAGCAAGCTCGCTCCCACAGGGGTCGTGTTTATTCAGCTTTACCGGCGCGGGACAGCACGGCGTTGAGCAACACATCAGTGCCCTGACGCACGTCTTCGGGCAGCACGTCTTCGGCTTCGTTATGGCTCAAGCCGCCGACGCACGGGATAAACACCATCGCCGTCGGGCAGTAGCGCGCCAGATGAATTGCATCATGCCCGGCGCCGCTGACAATCGATTGCTGAGCGTAGCCCAACGCATCCACCGCCTGCTGCACAGCCGCCACGCAATCGGCATCGAACGGTGTTGCCGGGCTGATCCAGTGAGGGGTGATGGTCAGGTTCAAACCGCGACCATCGGCAATCGCCTGCAGCCGCGCGCGCACTTGCTGCTCCATCGCCTCGATCGCTTCATCGCGGTGGTGACGCAGGTCGACGGTGAAGTCCACCCGTCCCGGAATGGTGTTGCGCGAGGACTTGTTGATGCTCAATTCGCCGACGGTGGTCAGGCCTTCGGGCGCAAAATCAGCGGCCAGGCCCTCGATGGCCTGGATCATTCGCGCCACGCCATAGAGGGCGTCCTTGCGCAGCGGCATCGGTGTGGTGCCCGCGTGGGCGGCCATGCCTTCGACGCGCACATCAAGCCAGCGAATCGCCTGGCCGCCCGTGACCACACCGATGCTTTTAGCGTTGTCTTCAAGGATCGGACCTTGTTCGATGTGCGCTTCAAAATACGCGTCCACCGCGCCGCCCAAAGGACGTTCGCCAGCGTAACCAGTGCGTTGAAGCGCCTCGGCGACGCTGATGCCGTCGATGTCACGCACCGCCAGCGCCGCGTCCAGTTGCATGATCCCGGTGAACACCGCCGAGCCGAACATCGCCGGGGTGAAGCGCGCACCTTCTTCGTTGGTCCACACCGCCACTTCCAGCGGTTTGCGGGTCTGGATGCCGAGGTCGTTGAGGCAGCGGACCACTTCCAGGCCGGCGAGCACGCCATAGACGCCATCGAAGCGGCCGCCCTCGGGTTGGGTGTCGAGGTGGCTGCCCATCATCACTGGCGCGGCGGCGGGATCGGTGCCTTCACGACGGGCGAACAGGTTGCCGATGGGGTCCACGCTCAGGGTCATGCCGGCTTCGCGGCACCAGTGGGAAAACAATTCGCGACCGGCCTTGTCCTCATCGCTCAAGGCCAGACGGCAACTGCCGCCACGGGCCGTGGCGCCGATTTCGGCCATGGCCATCAGGCTTGCCCACAGGCGCTCACCATTGATTTTCAACATACGTTACTCCTGGAAAACGGGGGATTAAGCGCTGGCCAATTCGATGCGTTCAGCGCTGGCATGACGACGGGCAAGGGACAAGACGCAGATCAGCGATGTGGCGGCGATCAAGCTGTAGAACACCGCCATCGGCCACCATTGGCCGGCGAATTTGTGCGCCAGCAATGTGCCGATCAGTGGCGTCAGGCCACCGGCCACTGCACCGCAAATCTGATAGGCCAACGAGATGGCGGTGTAGCGCACGCGGGTCTCAAACATGCCGCTGACGTAACCGGCGATCACCGCGTAGAACGACGCCATGCACACCACCGCCAATGCGATGCCAAGGATAATCAGCGGCGCCTGGGCCGAGCTGACCAGCACGAACATCGGGTATGGCGAGGCCATCGCGAGCAACGACATCAGGCACAGGAAACGCGTCGCGCCGATCTTCTCGGCAACCCACGCCGCCAGTGGCTGAATGCAGAACTGAATGATCGCCACCACAAACAGGCACTCGAGGATCAGCGAACGCGGCAACTCCAGTTGCTGGGTGGTGTACGCAATCATGAAGGTGTTGGTGAAATACACCCCGGCGATCCCCAGCGTGTTGGCGCCGATGCACAACAGCAGGGGGCGCCATGCGGTACGCAGCACTTCCATGACCGGCGCTTGTTCCTTACGTGTGCTTTTACTGGCGAGTTCGCGGCTGGCGAGGAATTCCGGGGATTCATTCACGCCCAGGCGAATTGCCAGGCCCACGATCAGCAACAGTGAGCTGGCGAGGAACGGCAGGCGCCAGCCCCAGCTCATCAAATCGGCTTCCGGCAAACGAGTGACGGCGCTGAAGGCCAGCAGCGACAGGATCAAACCCGCCGGACTGCCCAACTGTGCAAACGAGGCGAAGAAATTGCGTCGACCTTTCGGCGCATGCTCGCCGGCCATCAATACCGCCCCGCCCCACTCACCACCGACCGCGATGCCTTGGACGATGCGCAACAGAATCAGCAACACGGGGGCCGCAACACCGATTTGCGCGTAGGTCGGCAGCAAGCCGATGCACACGGTCACTACGCCCATCATCAACAAGGTGATGATCAGCGACTTCTTGCGCCCGATACGGTCGCCGATATGGCCGAAGATGATCCCGCCCAAAGGCCGTGCAAAGAAGCCCACGGCGAAGGTGCCGAACGCGGCCATGGTGCTGAACAGCTTGTCATCGGAGGGGAAAAACAACGCGCCGAATACCAACGCGGCGGCGGTGGCGTAAATGTAAAAGTCGTACCACTCGATCATGGTGCCGATGAAGGCAGCGGCGGCCGCACGGCGCGGCTGGGAAGAAGCTTGGGGCTTCATGGGTCGGGCTCCTTTGATTGTTTTTTTGGCAGGAGAGAAAGGGCAAATCCGAGGCACTCTGACGGCGCCTCTCTGGGGGTGATTTATCGTCCCGGGGCTATGATTAGTCAATTTTCTATTTATTATGCGCAGTATTACGCCAGCTTATAATCGAGAGCCGCCATGGCCGAACGTGAAATACAACGCCTGCTCAATGACCGCCTGGACTGGAACCTGCTGCGCACTTTTAGGGTGATCGGACAGGAGCTGAGCATCAGCCGCGCCGCCGCCCGCCTGCACCTGACGCAACCGGCAGTCAGCCAAGCGTTGAAGCGGCTGGAAGAACAACTGGGTCGGCAACTGATCGCCCGGCGCGGACCACGGTTTGCCCTCACCGAAGTCGGCGAGCAGATCTTCGAACTGGCCGGGGAAATCTACGGGCAGATGTCGCAAGTCAGCAGCGTGCTGGAGCAACCGGCAGACGAAGTGATCGGTAAGGTGCGACTGCTGATCATCAGTCGGATCTATTCCGAGCGTTTCGATGACTTCCTCGCCGACTTCCATCGCCAGCACCCACGGGTGGATCTGGAGGTCGATGTGATGCGCAGTTCCGACATCGTCAGCGCCTTGCAGGAGAAGACCGCGACCCTCGGTTTGAGCCTCAACCGCCGGCCACAACCGCGCCTCGAACAACGACTGTTCCTGCGTCAACGCTATGCGTTTTTCTGCGGCAAGCACCATGCACTGTTCGGCCAACAGAACGTCGCCGAAGGGGATTTGCAGCGGGAGAATTTCGTCAGTTTCACCAGCGATCAGATCGGCGGCATGCTCTCGCCGCTGACGATTTTCCGCGATCAGCAGGGTTTCAGCGGACGGATTGTGGCGTCATCGCCGAGCCTGGAAGAAGTCCGGCGACTGGTGATCGCCGGCTTCGGTATCGGCTGTTTGCCCGAGCACGTGGTGGCAGCGGACGTCGACGCCGGATTGCTCTGGCGCCTGCCGCCCCACGAAGGGATTGCCGATGTCGACATTCATCTGTTGTGGAACCGCGAGCAGCGCATGAGCCGCGCGGAGACGTTGTTTATCGAGAGCCTGCAAGCGTGCCTGACGGCCTAAATCGTTAAAACCTGTGCAACCGGCTCGCCGCCCTTCAGGCGTTCCAGCAAACGCGGTTCGGCACGATCCGACGCCAAGGCTCGATCGATGACGGTGGCCGCTGTTGGCCAATCGAGAAACAACACGCCGTTATCGTCCGCCAGCACCAGATCTCCGGGATTGACCGTAACGCCTGCGCAGTGGATCGGTTGATTGATCTGGCTGTCGCCGCGCCCATGCAGTTTGGTGGTCAACAGGCTGGTGCCGCGAGCGAACACCGGTAGCCCGGCTTCGCGCAGTTCCAGCAGGTCAGTGACCGCGCCGTCGACCACAATGCCCACGGCGCCGGCACAACTCGCGGCGCAACTGGTCACCGCGCCGACCGGGGCGTGTTGCCAGTCGCCATCGGTGTCGATCACCAGCACATCACCGGGTTTGATCAGCGCCAAGGCCTGGTTGACGGCGATGGCGTCAGCGCCGACCAGTTTGAGCGTGAGTGCGCGGCCGACCACTTTCACGTTGGGCACCATGGCCCGCAGTTGCAAATCGGCGAAACCTTGCTCCAGGAAATGCCCGAGGGTCGGAAAGCTCACGGCTTTGAGTTGCTCGATCAGCATCGACTCATCCATTGTGCGGCTCCTTTGTTATCAATTCGGCAACACAATCGATCTCCAGCGACACACCCCACAACGCCACGCACACCGTCGTGCGAGCCGGCGGCGCATGGCCGAGGAATTCGCGATACACCGCGTTGAACGGCTCCAGTTGCGCCGGATCGGTGAGGTAGGCGTTGACTTTGATCACGTGGCTGAAATCGGAGCCGGCTTCAATCAGGATCGCTTCCAGGTTGCGTAAGGTTTGGCGCACTTGCTCAGTGAACTCAGCGGGTTGCTCATCAAGATTGGCCTGAGCCGGAATCTGCCCGGCGGTGAATACCAGATGACCGCTGACTACCGCTTGGGAGTAAGGACCGACGGGGCCGATAAAGCCCGGGGCGGATTGAATTCTGCGCATGCTGTTTTGCTCCGTTCAGGCTGCAGCCGATTTGAAGGGTTTGTTTTGCGGATCAGCCGGGACGACCTGCGGAATTTCGCTGATGTCGCGCTTGAAGGTTTCGGTCAGCAGTAACAGCGCCAGTAAGGAAATCAACGCCGCGCCGATCATGTACCAGGCCACTGAAGAACCTTTGCCGGTCGCCGCCAGTAATGCGGTGGTGACAATCGGTGTCGCTGCGCTACCCAGCAAACCGGACAACATGTAGCTGATCGACAACCCCGAATAGCGCACCCGGGTGCCGAACAACTCCGCGAGGAAGGTCGCAATCGGTCCGTAGTTGGCGGCGAACGCGGTCATCAACAGCAAGTAACCGAAGATCACCAGGGGAAGCTCTTTGGTGTCCATCAACCAGAACATCGGAAACGCCACCAGTGCTTCGGCAATGATGCCGGCGACGATGATCGGCTTGCGCCCGAAGCGATCCGACAGCGCACCAAACACCGGCAACATGACGATGCACCATGCGCAGGACAACAACACCACACCGAGCATCGTGCTGCGGCTGAAACCGAGGTTTTGCGTGCCGTACGTCAGGCCGAACGCAACGATGATGTTGAACGAAGCCCCGGTCGACATCGTGGCGATACCGCCAAGCACCACTTGTTTCCAGTACTTGCGAAAGACTTCCGCCAGGGGCATTTTCACCTGTACCTCGGCTTCCTTGACCTTGTTGAACGCCGGGGTTTCGGCGATGTTCAGGCGGATGTACAAACCGACTGCGATCAGCAGCACGCTGGCCAGGAACGGAATCCGCCAGCCCCAGGCCAACAAGTCTTCCGGGGACAGGTAAGCGGCGATCAACAAGAAGGCCAGGTTGGCGATCATGGTGCCGGCCGGCACACCGATCTGCACCCAGGAACCGTACAGACCGCGCTTGTTGGCCGGTGCATGTTCCACCGCCATCAACACCGCCCCACCCCACTCGCCGCCGAGCGCCAAGCCTTGAATCACCCTGAGCAATAACAACAGGATCGGCGCCCAGATGCCGATAGCCGCGTAGTTGGGCAACAGGCCGATGGCGAACGTCGCGGCGCCCATGGTGAGCAGCGAAATCAACAGCATCGACTTGCGTCCCAGCTTGTCACCGAAGTGCCCGAACAAGGCTGCGCCGACGATGCGCGCCAGATACGCCGACGCAAACGTGCCGAACGCCAGCAACGTGCCGATCAACGGCACGAAATCCGGGAAGAACACTTTGTTGAATACCAGCGCCGAAGCAGTGGCGAAAACAAACAAGTCGTACCATTCCACCGTGGTGCCGATGACACTGGCCACGGCGACTTTTTTCATGCTGATTGCCACTTCCGGCGGTGCGCCGGACTTTTCTGCGGACGATAGATCGCTCATCACTGACTCCAGGAATTTATTTAATTGTTTTGACTGGCAGTAAATCGTTTGAGAGTGAGGGATTGTTGTTATGTCTCGCCCAACTAGTGGGCGAGTTAGTTAGTGTTAATAACCCAGTGTCCGGTCCGCGCAATTCAATAGCGGCTCATCGGCGTTTAATCGGCGAAAGTTCTCCGCCACTTGCTCGGCGATACAGTCATGGGAAGCGGCCGAAGCCATGTGTGGCGTGATCGTGACGCCGGGCATTGTCCAAAGGCGATGATCGGCCGGCAGCGGTTCCTGTTCGAAGACATCCAGCAAGGCACCTCGCAGTTTTCCGGTGTGCAGGGCCTGTTCAAGATCGTCGATGTTCAGATGACCGCCGCGCCCGCAATTGACCAGGGCGGCGCCATTGGCCAAGTGATCGAAGGTTGCATGGCCGAGGATGCCGCGGGTTTGGCTGGTCAACGGCAGCAAGTTGATCAGCAGCTCAACGCCGTCGAGAAACGGGTTCAGTTGTTCGGCACCGGCGAAGCTCTGGACACCGTTCAGATCCTTGCGACGGCGCGCCCAACCGCGGACGTCGTAACCGGCGCCGACCAGGTCCTGGGCAATCGCGCTGCCCAATGATCCAAGGCCCATGACCCCGACCTTGAACTGCCCTGCCGCACGTTGCAGTGGACGCTCCCAGTGCAATTGTCGTTGTTGCGCCAATACTTGATCGAAGCCTCGGTGATAGTGAATCACCGCCCAGCGCACGTACTCGGTCATGCCCTGGCGGTGCCCGGGGTCGACCACCCGACAGACCGGCAGGTCCGGGCAGGAAGGATCGTGCTCCAGGTGATCGATACCGGCGGCCACCGAGTGAATGATCTGCAGGTTCGGCAATGCTGCCAGGCTGCCCGGCAATGGAAACCAGCACGCGGCGATTTGCGCATTCCTGGCCAGCGGATCATCGGCCAGGACGGCCTTGAGTTGCGGCGCACTGCGGGCAAAGGCTGCCTGCAGTTGCTTGAGCAACAGGTTGTCACGGGACAGTAAAACCACGGTGTTCATGACAGATAGGACTCGCGCTGGGATTCGATCAGGGTCAGTGCGGCCTCCCAGGCCAGGTCGATGATGTTGTCCTGTTCATCACGGTCAAACTGTTCAGCGGTGTGTGCACAGACTTCCGGCGATGGGTAGTGCAGCGCCGAACCACCGGCCAGCGCCGCGACCTGGGCCTGACAGGCACGCTCCAGAAAATGAATTTCCTGGAACGCCTGGGCTACGCCCGAACCGCCGACGAGCAAGCCGTGATTGCGCAGGATCATCGCCCGATGCGGCCCGAGATCGGCGATCAAACGTTCGCGCTCATCCAGCGACAGGGCGATACCTTCGTAGGTGTGATAGGCCAATTTGCCGTAAAACTTCAGCGCGTGCTGACTGATCGGCAACAAGCCATGTTGCTGCGCCGCGACGGCCATCCCGGCAGCCGTATGCGTATGGATCACGCAGTTCAAATCGGGACGCGCCATGTGGATCGCCGAGTGAATGACGAACCCGGCCGCGTTGACCCGGTGACCTGCGTATTCGGGATCGACATTGCGCCCGTCCTGATCGATGCGCACCAGGTCCGAGGCGCGCATGCGGTCAAAGATCACCCCGTAGCGATTGATCAGAAAATGATGTTCAGGCCCCGGAATGCGCAGGGTGATATGGGTGTCGATCAGGTCGGTCATGCGAAAGTGCGCGACCAGCCGATACAGCGCCGCCAGTTCGCAACGGGCTTGCCATTCAACCGAATCGATGTGTGCAGGTTTACTCACGAATACACCTCTTTAGCAGCGTGGGTGACGACCGGGTTGGCGCGCAGGCGGGCCAGGCCGCAAACACCGATCAGGGACAGGGCCGATAGCAAGGTGAAGAACACCGCCAGCGGCAACCATTGTCCGGAAAACTTGCTCGCCAGCAGCGTGCCGATCAGCGGCGTGGTGCCACCGGCCAATGCGCAACTGAGTTGGTAGGCAATCGAGATGCCCGAGTAGCGCAAATGCACCGGGAACGCCTGGGTCATGTACCCGGCAATCACCGCGTACAGCGCCGAGAGGATCACCACGGCCAACGCAATTCCGGCAGTCATCAGCACAATGTTTTGCGTGCCCACCAAGACAAACATCGGGTATGGCGTAACCATGCACAGCAGCGCGACGAGTTTGAGGAAGCGACCTTCGCCTATGCGCTCGGCCAGCAGCGCTGACAGAGGCTGGGAGAGCAACTGAATGACGGTCACCAGAAACAGGCAATCGAGAATCGTCGAGCGTGCGATGCCCTGATATTGGGTGACGTAAGTGATCATGAAGGTGTTGGTGAAAAAGAACCCGGCCGAACCGATCGTCACGGCAGCAGCGGCGAACAGGATCTGCCGCCAGCAAGTGCGAATCACGTCTTTCACCGGGTATTGGGCGGTCTCGTTATTGTCTCGGGCCTTGGCGAATTCCGGGGATTCGTGAACGCCGGAACGGATCATCAGACCGACCATCATCAACACGCCGCTGGCAAGGAACGGTAGACGCCAGCCCCACGCGAGAAAGTCCGCAGGCTCAAGCGAAGTGACCAATCGAAAAGCGATCAACGCCAACAGCAAACCCGCCGGGCTGCCGAGTTGGGCGAACGAAGCGTAGAACGTCTTGCGCTTGGCCGGCGCGTGTTCGCTGGCCATCAGCACCGCCCCGCCCCACTCGCCGCCGACGGAAATCCCCTGGATCAATCGCAGCACGATCAGGCCGACCGGCGCCCAAATACCGACGCTGGCGTAGCTTGGCAGCAAACCGATACCCGCAGTGGCCAGCCCCATCAATGCCATGGTCACCAACAGCATTTTCTTGCGACCCAACCGATCACCCAGATGACCGAAGACCATGCCGGCCATTGGCCTTGCAATGAAGCCGACCGCAAAACTGCCGAAGGCGGCCAGCGTGCTCATCACCGGGTCGCTGCTGGGAAAGAACACTTGCCCTAATACCAGCGCCGCCGCCGTGGCGTAGATGTAAAAGTCGTAGAACTCGATGGTCGTGCCAATAAAGGCTGCCGCCGCGGCTCGTCGCGGTTGAGGGGTGGTGTGCATGCAAGGACCCTGTGTATTTATAGTTTTGGGCAGGTACTGAAGGCTGAAACGGTTGCACTCTGTGGCGCTTGTGGGCTTTATCGCTTCCGTGCCAGGATTAGTCAATTTTCAAATTCTTATCTTTACTATTAGCTGTGCTACTACATGGAATTGTCATGACCTCAACTAACCCTTGGGTTGGCCGACGCTTTCTGAATGATCGCCTTGACTGGAACCTGTTGCGCACCTACCTGGTGATCGGCCAGGAAGGCAGCATGAGCCGCGCCGCCGCGCGGTTACACATCACCCAGTCGGCGGTCAGCCAAGCGCTGAAACGCCTGGAAGAACAATTGGAATGTGTGTTGATTGCCCGCAGTGGGCGGCGCTTTGATTTGACGGAAACCGGGGAAGAGGTCCTGCGCATTGCGGCGGATATCTACGGCGATATTTCACGCTTGGGCACAGTGGTGGAGAGTCGTCACGATGACGTGGTGGGCAAGATTCGCATCCTCACCGTCAGTGGCGTGCAGGCGCGGCATTACGATGAATTCCTCGCCGACTTCCATGAAACCCATCCGAAGATCGAGCTGGAAGTCGAGGTGATGGGCAGTTCGAACATCATCAGTTCGTTGCTGCAAAAAACCGCGACAATCGGTGTCGGGCTGTGCCGTTTACCGCAGCCACGGCTGGAGCAACGAGTGCTGTTTCGCGAGCGTTATGCGTATTTTTGCGGGCAGCGCCACCGGTTGTTCGGGCAGGAAAACCTGACCCTGGACCAGCTTGCCACAGAGAACTTCGTGAGCTTCACCAGCGATCAATTGGGGGGCAATCTTTCGCCTCTGACGCTGTTTCGCGACGAACAAGGTTTTACGGGCAAGATCGTTGCCTCTTCCACCAGTTTCGAAGAGATTTACCGCTTGATCTGCGCAGGGTTCGGGATTGGTTGTTTGCCGTTGCACCTGGTACGGCGGGATGTCGAGCAGGGTTTGCTTTGGCGTTTGCCACCGGAAGACGGTGTGGTGGATTTCGATATCCAGCTGCTGTGGAATCGCGAGCAGAAAATGACTCAGGCCGAAACGGTGTTCCTGGAAAGCTTCCAGCACATGCTCAGCATCCGTGAGCCTGTGCTGTGAAGCTTTGATCGCTTAGACGTGAGGATCGCTCGGCAGTTTGGCCGGCGTGGCGTACTGCGGCTTGAGATGGCCGTCCTGGTCAAGTAGCCAGGCGTCCATGATCTGCCTGACCACTGGACCGGCGACTCGACCACCAGCTTCACCGTTTTCGATCATCACCGAAATGACGATCTTAGGGTGTTCGGCCGGGGCGAAACCGACGAACAAGGCGTTGTCGCGGTTACGTTCCAGGGTTTTCGCCCGGTTGTAGCGCTCGCCTTGTTTGATCGCCACCACCTGCGCGGTCCCGCTCTTGCCGGCGATGCGGTACTGAGCGCCCAGCGCAGCCGCTCGGGCAATGCCTCGAGGGTCGTGCATGACCAACTGCATGCCGTGGTTGACCTGCTCCCAGTCACGCGGATCCTTGAGCAGGATGTTCGGCATCGGATGCTCGTCCACGGGCGCCACGCCATCCACTGTCTTGGCCAGGTGCGGCCGGTTCCAGACGCCTTTGTTGGCAATCAGCGCAGTGGCTTGGGCAAGTTGCAGCGGAGTGACTTGCATATAGCCCTGACCGATGCCGAGGATGACAGTCTCACCGGGGAACCACGGCTGTCGGCGCGTGGCACGCTTCCAGGCCTGGGACGGCATCAGGCCGGCAGACTCTTCGAACATGTCCAGCGAGACCTTCTCGCCGAGGCCGAACATCGCCATGTAATCGTGCAGGCGATCGATGCCCAGCTTGTGAGCCAGGTCGTAGAAGTAGGTGTCGTTGGAGCGCATGATCGCCGCGTCCATGTCCACCCAGCCGTCACCGCTGTGGTTCCAGTTACGGTATTTGTGATCGAAGTCCGGGAGCTGGTAGTAACCTGGATCGAAGACACGTGTCTGGGGGGTAACGACACCGGCATCGAGGCCTGCAATTGCCACTTCAGGCTTGATGGTCGAACCTGGCGCGTAGAGGCCACGCAGCACGCGGTTGAACAGCGGCCGGTCGATGGAGTCGTGCAGTGCTGCGTACTCCTTGAAGCTGATGCCGGTCACGAACATGTTTGGATCGAAACTTGGCTTGCTGACCATGGCCAATACTTCGCCGGTCGACGGATCGAGCGCGACCACAGAACCGCGACGATCCCCCAAGGCGTCCTCGGCCGCTTCCTGAAGTTTGACGTCCAGGCTAAGCACGATGTTTTTGCCAGGGATCGGATCGGTGTGCTTGAGCACTCGCAGTACGCGGCCCTGGGCGTTGGTTTCAACCTCTTCGTAGCCGACGTGACCGTGCAGCTCTGACTCGTAGAACTTTTCGATACCGGTTTTACCGATGGACTGGGTGCCACGGTATTCAACGTTATCGAGGGTCTTGGATTCTTTTTCGTTGATGCGACCGACATAGCCGATCGAATGGGCGAAGTGCGCGCCCATCGGGTAATGGCGGACGAATTGTGGCTCGACATCGATCCCCGGCAAACGGAACTCGTTGACCGCGAGCACCGCGATTTGCTGTTCACTGAGTTCGTAGAACAGGGTGACCGGCACGAATGGGTGACGTGCCTGCTTCATGGCTTTATCGAACAGTGTCCGGTCTTCTGCTGGAAGCTGCAGGAGGCTGACCACTTCATCCAGCTCTTCTTTGACATCGGCAGCACGTTCGCGGGTGATAGTCAGGTTGAAGCTGGGACGGTTGTCTGCAAGGACAACACCGTTGCGGTCAAAGATCAGCCCTCGCGTAGGGGTGATTGGCAGTACATGGACACGGTTGTTTTCAGAGATAGTGGAGTGATAGTCGAACTCGACCACCTGCAACACATACATGCGCACCACGAGTGCGCAGGATATGGCGACGACGAACAAGGCGCAGGCGATCAACCGTTTGTTGACCAGACTCTTCTCTTTTTCATGGTCCTTGATGGGTATGGGTTCAGGCATTTCTGTAGCAACTCTATGACGATAAAAAGGGGCGCCGATCCGTGGGCCTGAAATCAGTCCGTTAAAAAAACGAGCTGCACCATACCAAAAACCATGCGGTCACTTTAGTGCGATTTCCTATAAGGGTTGTCCTTCACAGGCCAAAACGACAGTCGGTGCTCCGCAGACTCGTGCGTTCTGTCCAAGACTGATATTCCGATTCATGCATTTTTCTTGCTGATCCGCCTATGGATACTGGGTGCATGTCATTCCATTTCTGTTTTGGGAGTCTTTTCATGCATCCACGCTTTCAACGATTACTTGGCTCAAACGGATTTTCCATAGGGCTTGAACTCCCGCTTGATAATGATTGGTCCAGTGACGGGCAGCGGCGTCGAATAGCTGAGGATCGGCCGTTCGGTGTTCCCGATTTAAAACAGCACGCCACGATGGCTCGCCTGGCAGACAAAGCAGGTTTCCGGGCCCTATGGGTGCGCGATGTGCCGATTTACGACCCTGACTTTGGCGACGCAGCACAAGTCTTCGAGACCTTTTCCTACCTTGGGTATCTCGCCGGTATTACAGAACACATCATGCTGGGTACCGCGGCGGTGGTGCTGCCATTGCGTCAGCCTTGGCTAACCCTTAAAGCCGCAAACAGTGTTGATGAGTTGAGTGATGGACGTTTGCTATTGGGAGTCGCCAGTGGTGACCGACCGATGGAGTACCCGTTGTTTGGAGTGGATTACGCTCAGCGAGGAGAGGTCTTTCGCGACACGGTTGAATTGATACGCAGCCAGGGTGAAGGTCGTTTGCCTGAGGGAGCTCGACTGCTTCCAGAGCGCAAACATTCTGCGCCGTTACTGGTGGCAGGCCTGGGTCAGCAATCACCCGCCTGGATCGGTGAACATATGGATGGCTGGCTTGCCTACCCTGGCACGCCCGATGAGCATCGTCGGCGAGTGGGGCTGTGGCGGGAAGTCGGGGGCGATAAACCTTATATCAGCTTCGTACATCTGGACCTGGCAGCGAATCCTCATGCCCCCATGCGGCGCGTGCGCTTCGGTGGGAGCTGTGGACGGTTAGCCCTGATCGATGAGCTTCAGGCATTGCGCGAAGCCGGTGTGCAACACGTTGGCTTGCACTTGCGCCGTAGCGAGCGCCCTGTGGCAGATGTGATTGAAGAGATCGCAGAGCACGTTCTGCCGAAGTTTCTTTAAGTGGCAGGGGATGCATGGGCAGCCTCAGCTGCCCTTCCCTTCGCAGTACTTTTCTGCGGGCAAAACAAAACCCCTACCTGCATACGCAGATAGGGGTTTCGGAATTTA